>JBGPPG010000060.1:0-19816 GCA_041488455.1 Gemmatimonadota bacterium | reverse complement strand
GCTCGAGACGACGCGCTCCGTCCGCGACGCCGTCTGCCACTCGAGCAGGGTGCGCCGGGTCACGCCGAGACGCCAGAGGGTCCGGACGATGGCGTCGGCCGACACCCACGCCTGGTGCGGAAGGAACGTGATCGCGAGCGCCACCTGCTGCGCGCTCCTCCGTGCGTCCCGGCCGACCTCCCCGTAGTAGGCGCGCCACGACTTGTCCATCGGCGGCCGCAGCACGGCCAGGAGCAGCGAGACCATCCATGGTGCCGCGATGGCTCCGAGCCCCAGCAGCGTCCAGCGCAGCGGGGATCCCGGCAGCACGGTCCAGCCGGCGACCAGGAAGACGAGCTGCGCGATCTCGACCGTGCTGCGCCGGAGATTGTCGAGAATCTTCCAGCGTGACAGCAGCGAGAGCCGGTTGCGCTCCGGTCCGTCCGGGCCCGGTACCCGTGACGTCAGCCATTGGAGCAGCTGCCAGTCGCCCCGGATCCACCGGTGCTTCCGGCGGGTGTAGGTGAGATACCGGGCCGGGTAATCGTCGTACACCGTGATATCGGTGGCGAGCCCGGCACGGGCATAGCTGCCCTCGATCAGGTCGTGCGACAGGAGGATGTTCTCGGGGAACCGGCCGCGCGTGGCCTGCTCGAACGCGTCGACGTCGTAGATGCCCTTGCCGGTGAAGCTGCCCTCGCCGTACAGATCCTGATACAGGTCGGACACCGCGGTCGTGTACGGGTCAACGCCGGGGTGCCCGGACTGGATCGCGGCGAAGCGGGAGCGGTTTGCGCTCGGCAGCGACACGCCCACCCGCGGCTGGAGAATTCCGTAGCCGTGCATCACGCGTCCGCGGTCCGCGTCGTACACGGCGCGGTTGAGCGGGTGGGCCAGGGCCCCCACCAGGAGCGGCGCGGTCTCCGGCGGGAGGATCGTGTCGGCGTCGAGCGTGATGACGTAGCGAACGTCGCGAAGCGACGTCGTATCGCCCACGATCGTGGAGAAGGCCTCGCGGGAGCCGCCCCGGAGAAACCGGTTGAACTCGGCGAGCTTCCCCCGCTTCCGCTCCCACCCCATCCACACACCCTGCGCCGGGTTCCAGCGGCGCGAGCGATGAAAGAGGTAGAACGCGTCGGCCTTAGCGCCGGCGTAGCGGGCGTTGAGCTCGCGGACGCCGGACGCCGCGGCCTCGAGAATGCCCACGTCGCTCGGCCGCGACTCCGTCCGAGCGTCGGTGAAGTCGCTCAGGACCGCGAAATGGAGGTGCGCCTGACGGTTAGCGAGGTACTGCACCTCGAGGTGATCGAGGGCCTCACGCACGGCCTCGACGCTGTCGAAGAGCGTCGGGATGACCACTGCCGTCCGGAGCTCCGGCGGCACGCCGCCGGGCTGGCTCAGATCCAGCTTGGGAAGCACCCGCGGCGGCAGGAACGCCGTGACGAGCTGATTCATCACGTTCACCGCGATGTCGTTCGCCGGCAGCAGGGCGAACAGCAGCACCGCGGGCCAGGCGGTCCGTCCCTCCGTCCCGGCCAGCCAGAGCACGGCCGCGAGGGCGGCAACGGTGCCGGCCAGCATCCCGCCGACGAACACCACGTTCGGGTGACGGTGCACCCAGCGGTGCAGCCGTTCCCCGGCGATGGGCCGGTACCCGGTGGCACGCTCGAGCCCGGTGAGGCCCTCGTCCACGAGGTAGTAGCCCACGTGCGTGCGGCGGGGGTCCGTCCCGTTGTCGGCCTGGGCGGCACGGGCGAAATCACGGGCGAGCCCGGCGACCGCGGCCTCGTCGCGCCCGGTCCGACGGGCGATGCGCTCCACGACGTGGCGGTACTGGTCGCGCGTCGCGAACGTCATGCGAGCGTAGGCACCGGCCGCATCGTCGCGCAGCACCGCTTCCATGACGCTCTGCCGCTCGACGAACGTCTCCCAGTCCATGCGGGCGATGGCGCGCAGGCTGGTGATGCTGTTCGCCATCATGATCTGCGTGAGCGCGGCCCGCTGGGTCGATCGTGCCGCCGCGTCCTCGGAGCTCAAGGCCTCGTCGGCGATCCACTGCTCGAGCCACACCAGGGACGGCACCGAGATCCCGACGGAGCGGAGCTGGTGCAGGAAGCGGGAGACGAACGTCGGCGTGAGCTCCGGGGGCTGAGTGACGAACTCGTTGAGTGTGGCGGAAAGCACGGACGCCCCCTCACGGCTCGCAGCGACCAACCGCTCGGCACACGCATCGGCGATCTCCAGCTCATCCAGGCGCTGGACGGTGCGCAGCGCCATGCGGCGTACGCTCTCGAGGAGCCCCAGGCGCAGCATCGCCGGGATGGCCCAGAGCTCGCCGATGGAGAGGGGAGCCACTTCCTGGAAGGCGCCGACGAACAGATCGACGTTGCCCGAATCGATCCGCCCCTCGGTGTGGGAAATGAGCGTGATCGCGAGCTCGTAGACGCGCGGATAGCCCGGAAGCGCCCCGCCGGCGAGCTCCGGCAGCTCGCGGTAGTAGCCCCGCGGAAGGCTCTCGCGCACCTCGCGGATGTGCTCCTGGACGACGTGGAAGTTGTCGAGCAGCCACTCGCCGGCAGGCCCCACGTCTAAGTCGCGGTCGGCTGCGGCGGCGAGACGTGCGTGCGCGTCGTCCAGGATGCGGCGGGTCTCGTCCAGGCGGGTGAGGAGGCGGGGTCGCCGCCACCCGGAAGGGCCACCGGCCAGACGTTGGCCGGCCGCCGCCGCGCGGGCGCGATCCGCGAGGTGCTCGGCGCCAAGCAGCTCGCCGCGAATGGGCCCGCCGAGCAACTCGTCCGGGGCATCGATGCGGCGGGAGAAGACGCGGGCGAGGAAGGGGGGCGACGTTGCGGAAGCGATGGGCGGCCTCGGAGAGAGTACGTCCGGCGGGATGCCTGGGAGGGCGGGGATCCGGCGCGAGCCCGCGGCCATGCGGCCGCGACCCGACGTTCAAGGTAACCGGGCGGGCGGGGCGGTGGGTCGGACGGGATCAGCGATCAGGACAGGTCAGCGACCGAGCAATCCTTCACCAGGCCATCGATGATGCGCTGAGCGTAGTCGCAACAGCCCTTGATCGCCGATGCTTCGGTGGGGTAGGTGCTACGGCCGCTGAAGGCCCGCAGGCTCGTGTGGCGGCCGATCAAGAGGTCGAGGGTCCAGCGTCCGGAGCCCCGGATCTGGAACGTGCGCGCGGTGATGGCGAAGCCCTTGTACGAGACAGGAGTCAACAGCGGGCCCGGACGGAGGAGAGTTGAAGTATACCGGGTTGTACCAGGCCACGGCGTCCGGTGCCAGCGACGTTCTACTGAACGACTCGAGCGTCAGGCCACCGCGCTTTTCACCCCGCCGCAGGCGAGTTGCTGCCCCCCTCAGCGCACTGTACCTTGGGTTCAACAGCTAACTCCCTGCGACATGCGGCGATCGCTCGCGCGACCCTTCGCCCCGGCACGTGCGTGACGCCAGAACCCCAAGGGCCTGAGGCCCTCTTCATCAGCCACCTCGGCTGGATCGAGCGGGTCGCCGGCGCAGCCTCTCGGCGCCACGGCTCGAGCACAGAGGACGCCGAGGACTTCGCCTCCTGGGCCAAGCTCAAGCTGATCGAGGACGACTACGGCGTCTTCCGGAAGTTCCGCGGCGAGAGCTCCCTCACGACCTACCTCACCGTCGTCATCGCGATGCTGTTCCGCGACTACCGCACCCACCGCTGGGGACGCTGGCGGCCGTCGGCCGCGGCCCGGCGGCGCGGGGCGCTGGCCGTCCGGCTGGAGACGCTGGTCTACCGCGATCAGCTGCGGCTCGAGCAGGCAGGCGAGCTCCTCCGCACGGCAGGGCAGACGAATCTCCCCGATCGCGAGCTGGCGCGGCTGCTCGCGGCACTCCCGGCCCGCCGGCCGATGCGGCCGATGCCGGTCGGCGCCGATCCGCTGGCGGAAGCTCCGGCGGCGGATCGGGCTGACGATCTTGTGGCCGCGGATGAGGCCGAAGCGGAGAAGAAGGTGATCGATCGCGCCCTGGAGCGTCTGCCCCCGGAGGATCGGCTCATGCTGCGGATGCGCTTCTGGGAGGGGATGACCGTGGCGGACATCGCCCGCGGGCTCGGCCTCCCGCAAAAGCCGTTGTACCGTCGGATGGACCGTACGCTAGCGGACTTGAAGGCCTATCTGGAGGAGTCGGGCGTTTCCCTGGACCACGTGCGAGCCGTGCTGGACGAGGGGGTGGTGTGACGGAGCTGAGACAACGCCAGCTTGTGTCCATCTAACAGGGTAAGACAAGCCCTGGAGGGGTGTTAGGGTGAGCCAACCTGTGATCGACCCGGAACGGCTGGCGGCGCTGCTCGATGGGCGGCTGAGTAGAGCCGAGCGGTCGGAGCTGCTGAGCCGCCTTGCGTCCTCGGACCCAACGCTCGAGGCCTACGCCGACGCCGCCGCAATCACGAACGAGCTGCAACCCGGACAGCGGCGGTGGCTGCCTCCGATGCGCTGGATCGCGATCGCCGCCATGCTCGCCGGTGTGGCTCTCGCACCGTGGCTCTGGATGCGGGTGCGGCGGGCCAATCGCGACGAGCCAGGGCGGTTCGTCGCTCTGCTCGCCTCACGCGCTGACGACCTGCCCGCCGGATGGGACGCCAGCCCCTGGGGCTCCGTGCGCGGCGCGGATGAGCCGCTGACGGCCGGCGCACGCGCGGGGCGCCTGGGCGCGCGCCTCGTCGACCTCGAGCTGGCGGTCCAGCGGCGTGATACCGCGGCCGCCTCGGTAGCTGCCGACGTCGGTGCGCTGCTGGAAGCGGTACCCGCCGCCGGGCCGGTCGGCGCGATGTACCGTGACATCGGCGCGCGCGCCGGCGCGGCGCCCTCGGACCTGGATCCGCTGCTTGCACAGGCGGGGAGCGCCGCGGCCAGGCTCGCCGGTCCTGACCTCGTGCAGCTGGGCGCGTGGGCCGAGGCGTCTCGCATCGCCGCGGCTACGCACGACGCGGCGTTCTTCGAGGCGCGCCCGAGCCGGGCGATGCTGGCGCGGGCGAGTGCGCTACCCGGGCTCACGGAGCCGGCCCGCGCGGCAATCGCCCGGTTGCAAGCCGAGCTCGCTGCCGAGCGCACGCCGGAGTGGAGCGCGCTCGGCCGCGACTTCACGGAGCTGCTTCGCGCCCTCGGCAGCTCGTGAGGCGAACGCCGACTAGTGCCCGCCCGAGGGCACGCAGGTGTAGGCCGTGCTGTTCACGATCTCACGCGGCCCGATGAAGACCATCTCGGGCCACGGAGTGGAGGTGGGAAAGTCGAACAGGTCTCGGAACGCGTGGAAGTGCGGCATGGGCGTTTCCTCCAACGGAGGAATCCCACGGTGCAGGGGCCCCGGCTTGGATTCCGCACGCGGCACGTGGGACACGAGCAGCTTGATGGATCCTCCCTTGGGATAGAGCGGCCTGAGCGGCTGGCCCGGAAAATCGTTGAGGCTGTCGAGCCGCCACGAGAGTGAGGTCCCGTCCATGCCGCTCGTGGTCCAAACCACGTGCCATGCAACCCGCTCCAGCCTGCTGGTCAATCCCCCCCATCTGAGCTCCCATGCTCCTTGCGGGTCCGGGCAGTCCGCCGTCCCGGGCGGCAGTGTCACCCGCGCGCCCAGATTGGGGATCTTCTCCGTCTCGGGATCCGGCAGCACCGGCGTGAACGGCGACAAGTCCAGGAGGAGCTTCGGAAGGCCGGACACGGTGCCCCGCGGGGCCTGCGGCGTCGCCAGATCCAGCACCCGGTCCTCGAGCGACACCGCGCTGTACGCCGCGCCGGTGGGGAGGACACTGGCGTCGGGATTGTCGTAGGCCGCATCGTAAAACACACGGGGATAGTGTCGCTCCATTGCATGTCCGGTCCCGTGTCCGGATCCTCCTCCCACGATCAGAACATGCATCTTCGCGGGCTTGGGTAGGAACACGCACAGGCCCGACATGGTGACCTCGAGCGCGAACGTTTCTGGCGCGGTCGGCATGGGCTCCCCCTTGGCTGTGGTCAGTTACCCGTATAGCGGAACGCGGCCCACGCGGCCGGCGAGCGGAGCGTCGCGTCGGAAGAGCGCAGCAAGCGCAGCTGGGCCTCTCGAAGCGAACGGGCCGCGTCACCGGACTGCCGGTAGGCGCGATGGAACTCGGCCATCAACTGAAGGGTGAGAGCATCGTCTACCCGCCACAGCGTGCCCAGGACGCCGCCCGCCCCCGCGGCCAGCAGCGAGCCTGCCAGGCCGGCGAAGCCCGCTGAGCGGCCGCCTCGCGGCCGCGCCGTCTCACAGGCGGACAGCACAACCAACCGGACGCCGTGCAGGTCGAGCCGCTCGATATCGGCCGCGGCGAGTCGTCCGCTCGATTCAGCAGCGCTATCGGGCGCGAGAGCGAGACTCGACTGCTCGGGCCGGACGTCGTCGAACAGCGCGTGGCCGGCGTAGTGCGCCACGTCCACGCTCCGGAGGGCGGCCTCGAACGCCCTGCGGCTCGCCGTCGCGCCGCTGAGCGTGAGGGCCCCGGGGTACTGCGCCGCGATTGCTCGAGCCTCGGCCATCGCACCCGGCAGCGGTGCGAGCCGAGGGAAGACGCGCGGGTCGAACGCCGGGTCGGCGACGAGCAGCGCTCGGGGTGCCTGGGGAAGGGGGCTCGGCGCCGGTCGGTCTGCGTCGCGGAGACTCACGCCGGAGCGCAGCGGATGACTCTCGATCAGGTAACGCCCGCGCACGTTGTCGCGGAGCGCGGGGAACGGAACACCGGCGACGTCGCCGTCGGCGATCAGCACCAGCGGAACGCCTTCACCGCCCAGGCGGTGCTCGATCGGACGTACCAGCCACTCATACAAGGCGGCGAGGTCGCTGAGCGTTGCGGGGTCATCCACCCGCAGCTCGAGCGACGAACGGACCCGCCTGATTGCGCGCATGAGCGAATCGCGATCGAGCGTCGTCCGGGTGAGCCGGACCGTCGTGCCGGCGATGGTCCAGATGAGCAGCGTGTCCCCGATCAGCGCGTAGTCGACCGCGACCTGCCCGGTGGGGGCCGCCGGGTGTGCCTTCGGCCGCGCCCTCAGCCCGGCGCTGACGGGAGCCAGGGAAACCCGGGCCCGCTCGATGTCGGCGAGCGCGGCGCTCGTGTCGCCCGAGGCGAGGCGGAGCAGGACCAGCCGATCCACGAGACGCCGGGCCGCCTCCAGCAGTGAGGCACGGAGATCGACGTTCTCGGTGCCGGCGCCCTGGGTGTCGAACAGGGTGAGGGCGCGGTCGAGATCCGCGGTCGCCGGGGCAACATGCCCGGCGCTGAGCGAAGCCTCCGACCGGGCTATGAGCGCGGGGAGCAGCCTGATGACGTTGTGCTGACTGCTGAAGAAGGTGACAACCGAATCCAGCGCCCGGATGACCCGGCCAGGCTCGGCGGAGGGCACAATTCGCGCTTCGGCGAAGCGCAGATCAGCCTCGAACCAGCGCCGGCCCGGTCCGGGCGCGAGCCCGTCTACGATGGTCCGGGCCGAGGCGAGGTCCTGCCTCGCGCCGGCGCTGTCGCCGGTGGCCGCGGTGAGGCGGGCCCGCGCGATTCGCGCTTCGGCCAGGTAGATCGGCTTGCCAGTCTCCTCGGCTATCCGCACGTCTTCGTCCTGAATCCGCGCGGCAGCCAACGGGAATCCGTCGCTGGAGGCGAAGCGGGCGGCGAAGTAGAGCAGGTTGTGCGCCCACACGGAGCCCCGGTACGGGCGCAACGCCGTGAGCGCTCGATGGATCGCGGGGTATTCGGCCGCGGGATCGCCAAGGTACTGCTGTGTATCCGCCAGGAGCTGCAGAATTGCGCTCGCGTGCTCCCGCTCGCCGGCGCGCTCGAACAGCGTGGCCGCGGGCCGGAAGGCCCGGAGCGCCTGCTCATAGCGGCCACGGCGCAGCAGAGTTGTGCCGAGTACCCAGCGGGCTCGACCGGCCAGGGCGGGTTGCCTCATCGTGTCCGCATAGACCGTCACGAGTCGCACTGTCGCGTCGGCGGCCGCCGGCCGCCCTTCGTAGACCAAGGTTGACGCCAACGAGAGCCTCGCCCAGGCGACCAGCGCTGGCGACCGACCACCCGTGGAGATGGCGCGCTGGGACGACCGCCGCGCCGCGCCGTAGTCACCGGCTCCGTATGCGACACGCCCCGCGCCGTAGTCCCGGTGCGCCCGCGCAAGCACGCGCGTGGCCCCGGGGTCTGCCGCGATCCCGTCGATCGCGTTCACTGCGTCGGCCAACGTCGCATCCCCACCCCCTTCTACCAGCCCGCTCCCCACCGCGCGCGCGAGGCTCAGCCACCGGTTCGCGCGGCTGGTGTCGCCTCCGATAACGCCGGCGCCCCACTCGTCGAGCAGCCGATCCCACCCGAGCAGCAGCGCCTCCTGCGGGGCCGCGCGGACGTAGACCGTGACTTCCGAAGTCGAAGCGCCCGGCTTGGGTGTCGCCGGGATGCCGGTGTCGACCGGCCGGCGAGTCCGACGTCTAGCCTCGTTCGCCCAATCGGAGGTCCGGTCCACCTCGAGATAGGCCTTCCAGGCCGCATCCGCCTGACCGTCGAGCCCCAGGAGATCGAGGCCGAGCGCCAGGTTGAAACGGGCGGCCGGATCGCGCGGCTCCAGCCGGACGGCGCGGTCGGCGGTCTCGATGGCTTCGAGCAGGTCGCGCGGGGTCTGATCCCGCTCGGCGCGCACCAGAAGTGCGGCTGAGAGGTCCACGAGCACCGGCGCTCGACGCTCGGTGAGACGCGAAGCGGTCCGCAGGTAAGCGACGGACCGCTCGATCGGAATTCTCTGGTCTCGGGTCCAGAGGAGGTCTATGAGGGCGGCCACCTGAAGCGCGGAGGGGTCGACTTCCGCGTGAACCTGGGCTGACGCGCGCTCGGCGAGGTCGAGGAGCGCGGGCGATGAGCTGCGGCCGGCAGCGGCAGCACCGCACTCGGCTCGGGGCGTCGTTCCGCCGGGCGGGACGGCGCTGACACAGGGCCGGTATGCGACCGGGATCGACAGGCGCGGCTCGATAGCTCGCTCGGCGCCGGCGCGGGCAAGCTCAGCGAGGAGTCCCCCGCGTTGTGGATGGGATGGCGTCGAATGGCCGATTGAGCTACAGCCGAGGAGGCTCGAACCGAGACCGAGCGTGACGACTCGGAGGACCAGCCGATGGACGGCAGGCCCCCTCGTCTCGCCGCGCGGACGAGGGAGGTGCCCATGGTTCCGGTTGTCCGGGATCGGAGATCCCTCGCCAAGGGGAGGGGCTACGACGGTACGGGAGCGGTGAAGGACGGGGTAGGGCGGTTTTGCGACAGTGAGGGGCTGGTTTGCGACAGAGACCGGGTCGCTGGGAAATCCCTCCTCGGCGTCCGTCCTACCTCAAGTCCCACTTCTTTGGAGAACGGAGGCCATCATGGCCACCCTACCACGAGGCTACACGCCGCTTCCGGGAAGCGAGCGCACGCCGCTCGCCCGGGCGCGGCTCATCGGCGCGGCGGATCCGAACGAGAGCATCCTCATCACGGTCCGCGTGCGTCCCCGGAACGCCACAACCGGGCTCGCCGCGACGCTGAAAGCGGCCGCCGCCGCCCGTCCGAGCGAGCGCCGCTACCTGACTCGAGACGAGCTTGCCGCGGCCCACGGCGCGGACCCCGCGGACCTCGGCAAGATCGAGGAATTCGCGAATGCACACGGGTTGACCGTTGTGGAGACCAACGCCGCCGAACGGAGCGTGAAGCTCCTCGGCACGGTTGCGGCCTTCAGCAGCGCGTTCGGCGTTGATCTGTCGCGTTACGACTATTCAGGCGGGTCCTATCGCGGGCGCACCGGTCCGATCCACGTGCCGGAGGATCTCGCCCCGCTCATCGAAGGCGTCTTCGGCCTGGACGATCGTCCGCAGGCGCGCGCGCACTTTCGCCGCAGCGCTCCGGTCGGAGCGATCCGGCCGCGCACGGGGGGAGGAACCTCCTACACGCCGCCGCAGCTGGCGAAGCTGTACAGCTTCCCGACGGGCGTGACCGGGCGGGGTCAGTGCATCGGTATCATCGAGCTCGGTGGAGGGTATCGGACCGCCGACATCAAGACCTACTTCACCGGCCTCGGCATCAAGCCGCTGCCGAAGGTCAAGAGCAAGTCGGTCGATGGCGGGCACAACCAGCCGACTACAGCCGACGGCGCGGACGGCGAGGTCATGCTCGACATCGAGGTCGCCGCCGGCGTCGCGCCCGCAGCCGAGATCGTCGTCTACTTCGCTCCCAACACGGACGCCGGGTTTCTGGACGCCGTGCAGGCCGCGATCCACGACAACCGCAACAAGCCGTCGGTGATCTCGATCAGCTGGGGCGCGGCCGAGCGCTACTGGACCACCCAGGCGATGCGCGACATGGATCAGGCGTTCCAGGAGGCCGCGTCGCTTGGCGTCACGGTCTGCTGTGCCGCGGGCGACGATGGCTCGTCGGATCTGCGGGGCGGAAGCGACGGGTTGCTCCATGTCGATTTTCCCGCGTCGAGCCCCTACGCGCTCGCGTGTGGAGGGACGCGGCTGGACGCCAACGGCACCATCGCGAAGGAAGTCGTTTGGAACGAAGGGCAGAGCGGGGGCGCGACGGGCGGCGGGATCAGCGACGTGTTCGACCTCCCCACCTGGCAGAAGGCGGCGAAGGTGCCCCCGTCGGCCAACCCCGGAGGCCGGATCGGTCGCGGGCTGCCCGATGTCGCTGGCGACGCGGACCCCCAGACCGGCTATCAGGTCCGGGTCGATGGCCAGGAGCTGGTCATTGGCGGGACGAGCGCCGTGGCGCCGCTCTGGGCGGGACTCATCGCGCTCATGAACGAGGGCCTGGGTCACAGCGCCGGGTACCTGAACCCGGTGATCTACGGGCTCCCGCCGAAGGCGAAGGCCTTCCGTGACATCACGAGCGGCAACAACGACACCACCAACGCCGGCGGCGCGTATCCCGCCCGGCGCGGGTGGGACGCGTGCACGGGTTTGGGGAGTCCCGTGGGGAAGAAGCTGCTGACCGCGCTGAGCTAAGCGTAGCCTGGTCCGCCGTGCACGGACCTGCTTCCGGACCGCATCGCATGCGGAATGTCGCTCGGCGATGACTTCGTCGTGCGACTCACCTCAACGCCGTCCACCGGCCATGTCTGGGAGCTTCGACAGCCGTCGGACGGCGTTGAGGTGTTGGGGCATCAGTTCGAAGGACCGGGAGTCAGCGAGGTACCGAGTGCCGCCGGGGTGGAGTCACATTCGCGAGTCGCTTGAAGCATCCGAGCTGCGAGTCAGCCGAATCGTTGGTCTCTCACCCGCCCGCCATCAGCCTTTCAAACCTCGGATTCCCCTTGAGCCCCGCGAACGTCGGGTCGATCCGGAGCCATCCCGGCGACAGGTGGTACGGCGTCTTCAATAGCGGCTCGAGGTTGTCCAGCGCCTTCTCCGGCTCGCCCACCAGCAGATAGATCCGCACGAGGAGGTGCTGGAGATAGGGACCCGTATACCCGTCCTTGGTGGTGGGGAAGAGGGCCACCGCGCGCTCGCCGTCCCGGATCGCGTCCGCCTTCCGTCCGAGGTAGGCCAAGGCGAGCCCCTGGAACGCCAGCTGCTGCGGGTTGTCGGGCGTGTCCCGGAGCACCTCCTCCACCGCGCTCAGGCTCGAGTCCGCGTACGCGCGCGCCCGCTTCTGATCGCCGCGGACCCAGTAGGTCTGCGCGAGCGTGATGCCCCACGTCCCCCGATCATCGTCGAACGCGCTCGGCGGCAGCCGGAGCAGGAGTCGCTGCTGCGCGTCGTCGAGCAGCCAGTAGAGATCCCAGTAGTTGGCCATGAACGCAACGATCGACGTCGGCGAGACCTCGGCCGGCGCGGCCTGGATCACGGCCCGCGCCCCCGGCAGGTCGCCCTGGGCCAGGTGGACCATCGCCAGGATCTCGAGGAGCTGGAGGTTGGTGGGCGAAAGAGCGACGCCGTGCTCCGCGGCCACGAGGGCCTCGGGGTAGCGCCGGAGCCGGATGAGGGTCAGGCCGAGGCGCCGTGCGGTGAGCACCGATCGCGGGTCCAGCGTCTGGGCCCGCTGGATGTGCGCGAGCGCCGCCTCCCACCGTCCCAGGCTCTGCTCCGCCAGTGCCGAGGCGGTCAGGAGATCCGCGCTGCTCGGCGCCACCTTGAGGCCCGCCTCGTACGCGGCGAGCGCCTGACCGGGCTCGCCGAGGACCTCGGCGTAGTAGTCGCCGAGCGCGAGCTGTCCCTCGGCCCGCCCGCCCGCAAGGACCGCGGCTCGCTCGGCGGCATGCCGAGCGAGGTCTGCCGCCGCCGGGGTCGGCGTGCCCACGTAGTAGTAGTAGGCCTGGGCACGGGCGAGCTGGGCCCACGCCTGAACGAAGGTCGAGTCGAGCACGACCGCCTGCTGGTAGAGACTGATCGCCCGCCGTAGGCTCGCGGGGTCGGTCACGGCAATCCCCTGCGATGCCGCCTCACCTTTGAGGAAGGCGTCGTACGCCGCGAGGTTCGCCGTGGGCTTCTCGGTAAGCGCGTGCCGCTCCGTGCTGCCGAGCGCCACGTCGAGGGATGACGCAACCTTGCCCGCGATGTCCGCCTGGACCTGGAAGACGTCGGTGAGCGCCGCGTCGAACGCCTGCTGCCAGGTGGTCGTGGCAGCGGCGCCTGGCGCTACCCGGACGAGCTCCGGGCTCACCCGTACCCGGTTGGTTCCGTCCGGCCGCTTCTCCCAGCGCACCGTTGCCGTGAGCAGATAGTCGGCCCCGAGCTCGCGGGCGATCACCTGGGGCGGCTTGGTCGTATGGCGGTACTCGTTCGAGCTGGCCCGCGCGATGACCGCGAGCCCCGGCAGCTGCGACAGCTTGCCGCGCACCTCATCGGTCATCCCGTCGGCGAAATAGGCCGTGGACGAGTCGCCCAGGTTTTCGAACGGGAGCACCGCGACCCGCTTCTGGCCGCCGCCCCCACTGGTGGCGGCGGTGTCGGCGTCCGCGCCTGAATGGCTGCGCCGCCAGGCAAAGAGCACCCCCAGCCCGATCACGAAGCCGAGCGCCAGCGTGATCGCCGCGAGCGGGAGACGGCGCGGTGACCGGCCCGTGGGGGTCGTGGGTCCCGCTGCCGGGCTTGGCGCGGTCTTCACGAGAGCCGGTGGGGCGGACGCGGCCTGGCTCATCGCGGTGGGCGTGGCTGTCGGCGTCGTCACGGTCTCCAGCGCGTCGGCGAACGCGGCCGCCGTGGGGAAGCGATCGCCCGGGACCTGGGCCAGCGCCTGCTGGAGTGCCTGGTCCACCGACTCCGGAACGTTGCCGCGGATCTTCCGCACGCTCGGCACCGGGTCGCTGAAGCGGCGCATCAGGATTACCTGCGGCGTGGCGCCCGTGTAGGGCGGCTCGCCACCGAGCATCTCGTACAGCACGCACGCGAGGCTGTAGATGTCGGACCGGGCGTCCACCCCGCGGTCGCCGCTCGCCTGTTCCGGGCTCATGTACTGCGGTGTGCCGACGCTCATGCCGGTCTGGGTGAGCGAATCCCCGGCTTCGCCGCCGAGCGCGCGGGCGATCCCGAAGTCCGCCACCAGCGTGCTGCCGTCCGCGGTGAGCAGAATATTCTCGGGTTTGATGTCCCGGTGGATGATCTGCCGCTGGTGAGCGTAGTGGAGCGCCTGCGCGGCCTCGCGCGCGATGCGGAGCGCGTCCTTCAGGGCGAGCTGTCCCTCGCGCCGGAGCCTGGCCCGCAGCGACTCCCCTTCAACATACGGCATGGTGAACCAGAGCTGCCCCGAGGCCTCGCCCGAATCGAGCACGGTGAGGATGTGGGGATGCTGGAGCCGGGCCGCGAAACGGATCTCGCGCTGAAAGCGGTCGGGCCCCAGCGTGGCGGCGAGCTCGGGGAGGAGGACCTTGAGGGCGACGGGGCGGTCGTGCTTGAGATCGTGGGCGAGAAAGACGGTGGCCATGCCGCCGCGCCCAAGCTCGCGCTCGAGGACGTAGGTGCCGCTCAACCCGGTCTGGAGCTGCTCGCGAAGGTCGGCCATGAATACCGGAGGACGGTACGTTGATCGGCCCCGAAGGGGAAGGACCGCGGGTTGCCCCCGGCTCCCCTATCCGACCGGCCCACCGGGCCGTATGCTAACCCCGCCGGCCAACCTCCTCGGTGGACCTACTCGACAGGCGGGATGCACCCATGACCGCGTCCGCGATCGTCCCGGAGCACGTCCACACCCAGGAGTTCCGGACCCCGGTCGCGGCCCGGCGCGGGATCGTCGCCGGCGTCGTCGGCAACATGCTGGAGTGGTACGACTTCGCGCTGTTCGGGTTCTTCGCCCGTCAGATCGGCGCGCATTTCTTTCCCGCCGGCGATCCCACCGTCTCGCTCCTCGCTGCGTTCGGCACATTCGCGGCCGGCTTCCTGATGCGGCCGGTCGGCGGCGCGCTGTTCGGCTGGGTGGGCGACCGATTCGGGCGCAAACAGGCGCTCATCAGCTCGGTCCTCGCCATGGCGATCCCGTCTTTCCTTATAGGACTCCTGCCGGACGCCGCGCATATCGGGCTGGCAGCGCCCGTCCTCCTGATCCTGCTCCGCATGCTCCAGGGCATCGCCGTCGGCGGCGAGTACATGGCCTCAGCTGTATTTCTGGTCGAGGGCGCCGAGCCTGGCCGGCGGGGCTTCATGGGAAGCTGGGGGCCCTTTGGCGCTTCGGCGGGAACCCTGCTCGGCTCGGCCGCAGGGGCGATCGTGAACGCCGTCCTGCCGCCCGAGGCGGTCATGGCGTACGGCTGGCGCATCCCCTTTCTGCTGGGGCTTCTGGTGGGGCTCGGCGGGCTCGGGATCCGGCGTCACTACGTCGAGCGCGTGCCTCATCTCCCACCTGCCAAGGCGCCCCTGATCGAGGCGTTCGCCGCCCACTGGCGAACGATGGTGCACCTGATTGCGCTCGCTGCGGCGATCAGCGTCGGGTTCTATACCACCTTCGTGTACTCGTCCACCTGGCTGCAGCAGGTCGCCAATGTGCCCGCCAACACCGCCCTCGGCATCAACACGATCGTGATGGCCCTGCTGCTCGTTGTGATTCCGTTCGCGGGCATCGCGAGCGACCGCCTGGGCCGGCGGCGGGTGCTCAGTTGGGCGGCGGGCGCCCTTGCGCTGCTCGCATATCCGCTCATGGCGCTGATGGCGCACGGGCGACCAGGGTCGATTTTCGGAGGCCAGGTCGGGCTGGGACTGCTGGTGGGACTGAACGGAGCCACGCTCCCGGCGGTGATGGCCGAGCTCGCGCCTTGGCGGGTGCGGTGCACCGTGCTGTCGGTGGGCTACAACGTGGCGCTCGCGATTCTCGGCGGGACCACGCCGATGGTCGCCGAGTGGCTGGTAGCGCGGACACACGCGAACCTCGCTCCCGCGGTCTACCTCTCGATCGCGGCAGCCATCACGTTCATCGGTGCGCTATGCCTTCCGCGCACCGCACGCCACCGCCTGACCACGGAGTTCCAGGCGCTTCGCCCCCGGGCCTGACGGGATCGGCACGCGACCTGCCCTCCTCGGAACCGAGTGGGGCTATCCGCCTGCTGCGGGCTGTTTTCGCCGCGGCGGACGGGGGATTTTGACGCCTGGCCGCAACACTCGCTGCACCGCCGCTACGCTCGGGAGGTCGGATGCCGAGAGGGGCCCGTTGGGATCTGCCGCGGCCTGCCCGTCAGGGACGCCGGCTCAATCCCCCCTCGATCGGGGGTCTAGCCGCAGCCGCTTGCGCTGAGCGCGTGCTCCGGGTGCTCAGCTCGAGCAAGTATCGCAAGGGCAGCCTGGAGCAAATGGACTTCGCCCGGTGCCGGGCGTCGTTCCTCGCGACTCTGCTCCGATGCACGCGGTTGGGGACGCCGATTCAGCTCACGTTGATGGCGTTCCCGTTCAAGGTGCCCAATCCTGCCAAGGTCGGACCGCGGGTGCTTCCCGATCTCGCGGAGCTCGCCGCGATCCAGCGCCTCCGCGCCCTCGGCGCCGCCATCGCGGAGCTATATCCGCCGGGGCTGCGCCTCGACATCATCCATGATGGTGCCCTGATCGCCGACGTGTTCGACGTCAGGCTCGACGAAGTGCGCGCTTACGAGGCCTACTTCGGCCGCCTTCTCCGAGTGGCGGGGGTGGAGGGCCGGATCCGCTGTCACGACTTCGAGGACGTGCAGCGGCGTGCCGGACTCGATCCGACGGCCGCGCTCGACCGGCTTCGCGACGAAGCGACGCGCTGGTGGCGCACCACGCGCGACAGACCGCTGTGGCGGGCCTCCTTCCGAAAGACCTGTGGCATGCTGCGGACTCGCGACCTCCCCCAGGCGATAGCCGGTCAGCTGCTCCGTGCGGCGAACGCCGGCTCACTGCCATCGGAGTATGCCTCCGTGGAACGGCGGGTCCACGAGGCCATGATCGCGTACCGGGTCAAGAACGCGATCATCCACCGCTTCGATCCCCGGTCGATCGCTTTTCCCGACGCCATTCACGCAACGACCCGCGTACGGGGCGGCCGGCTCGCCCTGTGGCTGGTGCGCCGCGGGAGCAGCCTGCTCCCGTGGCATGGCGTGGGCGCCGTGGACGAGGGAGGGCGGGCGCGGGTGATGCTCGCCGAACAGATCGCGGATTGTCCGGACCTGAAGGGAGTAGTCGTCCCGGGGGAAGACACGCCGTTCTGCTACGCCCCCTCGAACGGGCGGCTCGACCTCGGGGCCGTGCTTCCGGTGTGACGCGGCACACCGGCCAACCGAAGCGAATCCTCCTTGTTAGCACCGTGGCCGATCTGTATGGCGGCGAGCGTTCCCTGCTCGACGTCGTGCAGCACTTGAGTCCCGCATGGCAGCCCCGGTTCGTGGTACCTGGGCCCGGGCGGTTCGAGCAGGCGCTGCGCGAGCGCGGGTATGCGGTGGACGAGCTCGTCGTTCCTTGGGGGATCGGCCGGGGCGAGCTCTGGGAGCTGCCGAACGTGCTCCGCCTGGCCCGCCTCATCCGACGCTCCCGCGCCGATCTCGTACATCTGAACCTGCATTTCGCGTGGCCGGCCGCATCGGCGGCCTGCCTGCTGGCGCGAGTACCGCTGGTGATCCACGTGCGGAACATGATGAGCGGCCGGCCGGGGCGTCTGGAGCGGTGGCTGTTTGAGCGGGCCGCCGCGGTGATCTGCATCAGCGAGGCGGTCAAGCAGCGGCTGCTCGAGATGCGACTGGTATCCTCCGCCCGGCCTGCCCGACTCCGATTGATCCCGGACGGTCGTGTTCTCGCTCGCTATCAGACGGGCGACGGGAAACGGGTACGAAGCGAGCTGGGCATCCCGCAGGACGTCCCGCTGGTGGGCATGGTTGCCCGGCTCGAGCCGATGAAAGGCC
Source organism: Gemmatimonadota bacterium (assembly GCA_041488455.1). Classification (GTDB taxonomy): domain Bacteria; phylum Gemmatimonadota; class Gemmatimonadetes; order Gemmatimonadales; family GWC2-71-9; genus DASQPE01. The sequence continues at coordinate 2,495 of JBGPPG010000060.1, read as the reverse complement.
AGGATCTGTTTCTCCGAGCCGCCATCACCGTCGCGGAGCGGGTGCGGGAGGTCCGATTCCTCGTGGTCGGCGACACGATGGGTGGGCACAACGCCGACTACGGACGGCAGCTGGAGGACCTCGCTCGCCACCCGGCCCTGGCGGGCCGCGTGGGCTTCGCGGGCTTCCGCGACGACGTGGCCGACGTGCTCGCCGCCCTCGATTGCTTCGTCCATCCGAGCCGGCGCGGCGCGTTCGTGAGCGTGCTCATCGAGGCCATGGCGGCCGGGGTGCCGATCGTCACCTCCGATGTGGACGGGATTCCCGAGTGCGTCGGGCGGGCAGGGGCCGCCGAGCTCGTGGCGGGCCTCGATCCTCGGGCATTCGCCGACGCCGTGTGCCGCGTGCTCACCGACGGAGCGCGCGCGGCCAGCATGGTCGCAATGGGGCGGGAACGTGCCCGGCAGCTCTACGACATTGGACCGCTCGCCCGCATAACGGAGGAGGTGTTTGACGAGTGCCTGGAGTAGGGAGGGCTGACCCCGAACCCTACCCGGGCTGACGCGCCCGAGGCATGCTGGTCAGCTCCCGCCGTAGGGTTGGACGACCAATGGCACCGTCACTCCGCCGGCGCGCGCAAACGTGAGCGAGACCGCGATCGTATCCCCCAAGCGAATCTGCCGGGTCATCCCTTCGAACATGAGATGTGCCTCGCCCGGCCGGAGCCCGAGCGCGCCCCTGGCCGGCACGACCGCCGGCTCGAGCGGGGTCATCCGACCGGTTCCGCCGGCTCCGGTCATCGTGTGGAGATGAGCCGCCGAGGCGCCCCCCACCGCCGCCGACACGATGGTGTCGGGGAGGGAACCGGTATTCTTGACGATGAAGTAGGCGCTGCCGCCGTCGCCGGCAGGCGAGGCGTTCACGTAGCCGGGTTCGATGCGGAGATCACCCGCGCGAACGCTCGGCGCGGGCCGACTGCAGGCGAGGATGAGCAGGACTATGGGCAGCGCCGATTGGCGCTCCCACGTTGTCAGGAATCGAGCGACCGGACGTGTCCGTAGGGCGCCACGCCGTGGACGTGCTGGCGGGCAGGGTGGGGCACCGCTGGAGCCGCCGAGGCGGCCCGGCGACGACGCTGCTTCCATTCCTGCAAGATGAACGTCTGCACGATTCCGCGCTCGACGTAGCGTTCCTGAAGCGCGGTTGGCAGAAGATGGAAGTCCTTCACGATGCCACGGCATTCCGGCTCCCCGCAGCGGCACTCGAGGGTCCAGTGCTCCTCGCTCATCGTGGTGGAATAGTCGAACCGGATCTCCTCACCGGCCGCAATCGGCGTGAGGGCGATGAGCACGCGGTCCGAGATGATTCCCGCGTTCGGGACACAGGAATGATTGGTGTAACGCCCGGGAGGAGCCGTATCGAGGTACTGGTCGGGCCCGATCTGAAGCGCGTACGCCTGCGCGTCACCGAGCGCCAGCACCTGGTCATGGTTGAGCACGGGCCCGGTGAACTTGAGGACCCGGTCACCCTCACGGAACGCACGGCGTGCGTGGATGCCCCGGCCCAAAGGACCCAGGCGCACCTCGACTCCGGCGCGGCGCCGCTCGAAGGGCCAGCGAAGCATCACGCGAAACGGCCGAGCATTATGACCGAGCACACGGCCATGCCGATGCCCAAAAGCTCGAGCGCGGTGAGGCGCTCGCCGAATCCGGCGACGCCCAGGATGGTGAGGGAAAGCACGAGAATGACCGCGTAGATCACGCCCGAGGTGGCGAGCTTGAGGTGACGGAACACGAAGACCGTCCCGAACGCCGTGGACGCGTAGATGACGAAGCCGATCAGGAACCAGCCGCTCCGCCACGGGGACGTGACGTCGCTGGCGCGCTTGAGGAAGTAGTCCCCGACGACGGCGATGACACTCAGCGCAGCGGTTGCCAGCATCGCCCACGTCTTGATCGGCATGACTACCATCCCGTCCCGAAAGAGGTTCGCGCGGGCAACTCGCAACATTCCGGCCATCGGCCGATCCCCGAGGCCTTCCGCAGGCCCGCGATGCCGCCCGACCATGGCTGTGGTGGCGTTACCTAACCAGCGCTCCTGCCTTGCTTTGGCCGGCGATCTCCAGCTGTGACCACCACGGCCGTTCTGCTTCGTCGTCGCCGGATCGGTCAAGCCGACCTGCCGGCCCCGCGCGTCGCATCCTGCGAACCCGTTGCCGGCGTCAGGCCGTTCCGGTCCCAGCTCGCGTCGCCGCCTGGAACGGCGTGAAGCCCGTCTTGAGGGCCGCGGCAAACTCGGCCTCCGGCAGCGGCTTGCCGAACAGGTAGCCCTGCATCATCCGGAACCCCTGCCGGCGCAGCACGTCCCGCTGCTCGGCTCGCTCCACTCCCTCCGCCAGGGGCTCGACCCGGAGGCTGCGAGCCATGGCGGCGACAGCCGCGGTGATGGCGGCGTTGTCCGGATTGACCTCGATGCCCCGCACGAACGAGCGATCCATCTTGAGCATGTCCACGGGG
>JBGPPG010000059.1:0-19985 GCA_041488455.1 Gemmatimonadota bacterium | reverse complement strand
TCAAGAGGCGATTCTAGGTGCCCGAGGCGCTCGCGGGGGCTTGACCAACCGAACGCTTCTTCCCCCTTATGAGGCGATCCGGAGCAGGCGCCCGAGGCGACTTGGAACACACGCCCGAGGCGACTTGAAACACACGCCCGAAGTGACCTGGAGCACGCGGCTGGGGCGACCTGGAGCACAAGTGGCGAGTGTTGAGTGTGGACCCGCTGTTACAGGCGCGCACGTTGCATCGGCGCGACCGCAGCGGCAAGAATGGGTGTGGCAAGTCGCGGTAACTTCATGTCCCACAAGGCGGAAGGGATACTCAGGGACATCGGTCCGCAGCTTGCGGAAGAGGGGCCTAGGCTTCCCTTCATTGGGCTACCGTTAGGCTATCTGTCAACTCCGATCGGGGGTCGTATGCGCGCTCTCCTCGCCAGACTGCGCAAGGCGGACTCGGGCCAAGGCGCGGTCGAGTACGCACTGCTGATCGCCTTGATCGCGGTCGGCCTGGTGTTCGCCCTGCGCGTGTACCGAAACAGCATCGGCAACAGCTATAACGCCACCAGCTGCAACCTCATCTCGGCCAGGACACAGCCGCGCTACGGCGCGAGCGGTTCCCAGACCACGACCTGCACCAGCGCCAACGGCGGGACCAACGGCGGCAACAACGGGAACAACAACAACGGTAACAACGGCAACAACAACGGCAATAACGGGAACAACAACAACGGCAACAACGGCAACAACAACAACGGCAACAACGGCAACAACAACGGGAACGGCAACAACGGGAACGGGAACGGCAACAACGGCTTCGGGAACAACGGCTTCAACGGCTTCGGCAACGGCGGGTTCAACGATTAGGCAGGTTCGTCGCCGGCTTCGTTCGACCGGTTTCCAGATACGGCGCAAGGCCCCGCGGAGTACACCGCGGGGCCTTTGCCTTTCCCCATCAGCCTGCTTCGAATTCCACGAGCGTCTGCCCCTTCTCCACCGCCTGCCCGGCGCGCACGAGGACGGCCCGAACCCGGCCGCCAGCCGGGGAGCGGAGCTCGTTCTCCATCTTCATCGCCTCGAGAACGAGTACTCCACCACCCGGCGCGACCGTCTGCCCAGGCTCCACCTCCAGACGCACGACAAGCCCTGGCATCGGGGCCTTGAGCAGGCCTCCAGTCGCCGGACGCTCCGATCCCGCCGCCAGCGACCGGATGTGACGCGTCCGCTCGTCCACCACTTCCGCGTCGCAGCGCTCGCCGCCCCAGCCCACAGCCCATCGACCCTTCCCGACCAGCAGCACCGCGAGGGCCCGCTGCCGGCCGTCCACGACAAGCAAACGGATAGGCGTCCCCGAGACGGTCCGGAGCGACGCCTGGCACGGGACGCCGTCGACCATGACCCGGTCTCCATCCACCTCGACGGTGCGCTGGCGGCCGCGTACGTTCACGAAGTACTTCATACCCGTTCGAGCACCGCGACCGTCTCGACGTGCGCGGTCTGCGGAAACAGGTCGAACGCACGCGTCTCCGCCAGCCGGAAGCCAGATCCCAGCCGCACAATGTCGCGCGCCAGGGTGGCCGGGTCGCAGGAGATGTACACGACGCGGCGTGGCCGGCCAGCCGCGATCGCCGCCGTGACCGCGGCCTCCATGCCGGTCCGCGGCGGGTTCGTCACCACCAGGTCGGGTGGGTCGAGGCGGCCGACGACGGCGGCGGCCGAGGCGGCGTGACGGCGCGCCACGGGCCCGGCGGCCTCCGCGTGTGCTACCGCCCTCGTGTCCCGCTCGACGCTCTCCACCCGGGCCCCGGCACTCGCCAGCGCCGCGGTTGTGTCCCCGATGCCGGCGTACAGGTCCCAGACGCGGGCCTCAGCCACCGGACCGAGTCGGCCCAGCGCGAATGCACGGACCCGGTCCCCCATGGCCGGGTTGACCTGCTCGAAGACCGGGGCCGGCGTGCCGCTGGCTCGGCCCGCCAGCACCCGTGCCACGCCGCCCTCCGGTTGCCACCAGAGCACCGTCGCGACCCCGGCACGGTCCAGCTCCCGGCCCAGCGCGGCCGCCTGGGTCCAGACGACGGTCCCCCGCACCCGCGCTATGAGGTGCCTGCCACCCCTGCGGTCGAGCCGCAGCACCAGACGATCGAGCCCCGGCGGCATCAGGCCACGCTGCCGGCGCAGCACCGCCCAGAGCGCCATGAGTGGTTCCGCCGCCAGATGGCAGCGCTCCAGCTCGAACACCGCGTCCGGACGATCCAACGGATGCAGGCCGATCCGGCGCGCGCCCGGCCCGGCCGCGAGCATGAGCTTCGTGCGGTATTCGAAGTCGAGCTCGGCCGGCTCGAGCTCGGGATCCGGGACGTCAAGACGGCCCAGGCGCCGCAGGGCATCGCCCACGAAAGCGGCGCGGGCAGCGCGCTGCACCGGCATGGTGAGGTGCTGGAGCTGACAGCCGCCGCATTCATCGGCCGTGTAGTGAGCGCAGCGGGGCTCGATCCGATCCGGGCTCGGCTCGACGATCGTCGCCGCCCGCGCGCGGGCGAACCGGCGTGTCGGCCTCAGGCCGCGAAGCTGGACCAGCTCGCCCGGTGCTGTACGGGGAACGAAGACCACCCGTCCATCGGCCAGACGACCGACACCGTCGCCTCCGGCGGCGAGGCGCTGGATCCGCACCTCGGGCGTGGTCATCGCAAGCCGTCGAGCCGAGCCTGGCGCGCCCACACGGTGGCGGACAGCGCCGCCCCGTCGCCGACCATGGGGCGCCGCACCTGGCGGGCTTCGTCCTCCGCGAGCGCCGCGGCAATGGCCAGGTCGCGATCGAGTGCCGGATCGGGCGCAGGCTCGAGGAGATCGGGACGGCGGTCGAGGAGCTGGATGTCGATCTCGCCCGCGCGAAACGCCGCGTCGGCGAGCAGCCGCCGGTGGAACCCCTGGTTGGTGGCGACACCGACCAGGATCAGCTCGTCGAGCGCGCGCGTCATGCGCTCGATGGCGCGCGTCCGGTCCGGCGCCCACACGATGAGCTTCGCCAGGAGCGAGTCGTAGTAGAGCGTGACCTCGTCGCCGGTCTCCACTGCAGAGTCCCAGCGCACGCCGGGTCCGCCCGGGATGTGGAGATACTCCACCCGTCCGGTGGACGGAAGAAAGCCGTTAGCGGGATCTTCGCTCGTGATCCGGCATTCGATCGCCCAGCCCCGGGGCTCGAGCGGGCCGGCCGCGACCCGCATCGGCAGGCCGCGGGCGATGCGGAGCTGCTCGCGAACCAGGTCGATCCCGTACGTCAGCTCGGTGACCGGATGCTCGACCTGGATGCGGGTGTTCATCTCCAGAAAATGGAAGGCCCCGTCCACGCCGAGCAGGAACTCGCAGGTGCCGGCGCCGCGGTACCCGACCGCCTGACCTGCGGCCACGGCCGCGGCCCCCATCGCCGCGCGCAGCGGCGGTGTCACGGCCACCGAGGGCGACTCCTCGACCAGCTTCTGGTGCCTCCGCTGGACCGAGCATTCGCGCTCGCCGAGGTGGACGGTGCGTTCGTGATCGGCGAGGAGCTGGATCTCCACGTGGCGCGGGGCCACGATGAACTTCTCCAGGTAGACGGCCGGATCGCCGAACGCCTTCCGGGCTTCGGACGCGGCAGCCGAGAGCGCTCCGGCCAGCTCGGCCTCGGCCCTGACCACCCGCATCCCCTTCCCGCCCCCGCCAGCCGCGGCTTTCACCATCACGGGGAAACCGATCTCGCGGGCGAGCGCCAGCGCAGCCTCCGGGTCGGCGACCGGCGCGCTCGCCCCGGGAACGATCGGCACTCCGGCCGCAGCCATGCGGCGTCGCGCCTCGGTCTTGTCGCCCATGGCGCGGATGGCGGCCGGCGGTGGCCCGATCCACACCAGCCCGGCCCGCTCGACCGCCTCCGCGAACGCGGCTCGCTCGGCAAGGAACCCGTATCCGGGATGCACCCCGTCGGCGCCGGTGAGTGCCGCGGCTTCGAGGAGCCGGCCGATGACGAGGTAGCTCTCGGACGCGGGGGCGGGCCCGATCGGAACCGCGCGGTCGGCCGCACGGACGTAGGACGCGGCGCGATCGGCGGCGGAGTAGACCGCGATCGCCTCGAGTCCCTCCTCGTGGCACGCGCGGACGATGCGGAGTGCAATCTCGCCGCGATTGGCGATGAGCACCGACTTCACAGCGGGATGTTGCCGTGCTTCTTGGGCGGGTTCCGGTCGCGCTTGGTCGCCAGCACGCGCAGCGCGTCGATGAGCCGCGGCCGGGTGTCGCGCGGATCGATCACGTCGTCGACGTAGCCCCGGCCGGCCGCCGCATAGGGGTTGGCGAACTTGGCGGTGTACTCCTCGGTGAACTGCGCCAGTGCGGCCGCCGGATCGGCCGCTCGCGCGATCTCGTCCTTGAACAGGATCTCCACCGCGCCCTTCGGACCCATGACGGCGATCTCCGCCGAGGGCCATGCGAGGTTCACGTCGCCCCGAATGTGCTTGGAGCTCATCACGTCGTAGGCGCCGCCGTAGGCCTTGCGGGTGATGACGGTGAGCTTGGGGACCGTCGCCTCGCAATACGAGTAGAGCAGCTTGGCGCCGTGCTTGATGATGCCGCCGTGCTCCTGGCCCACGCCAGGCAGAAAGCCGGGGACATCGACGAACGTCACGACCGGGAGGTTGAAGCAGTCGCAGAACCGGATGAACCGGGCGGCCTTGGCCGACGCCGCGATGTCGAGCACGCCGGCGAGCACCGCCGGCTGGTTCGCGACGATCCCCACGGGACGGCCGCCCAGACGCGCAAATCCCACCAGAATGTTGTCGGCGTAGCCGCGGTGCGCTTCCAGAAAGCCGCCGTCGTCCACGATGCGCCGGATCACGTCGTGCATGTCGTACGGCTTGGCCGAGCTGTCGGGGACGAGCTCGAGCAGCGCCTCGTCCCGGCGGTCGTCGGGATCCTGCGTCGGCCGGAGCGGCGGCTCGTCGAGATTGTTGGGCGGCAGAAAGCCCACCAGCTCGCGGATGGCCTGGAGGCATTCGGGTTCGGTGTCGTGGGTGAAGTGGGACACGCCCGAGATCCCGCCGTGCACGTCGGCGCCACCGAGCCCCTCGAAGGTGACTTCCTCGTGGGTGACCGTGCGCACGACGTTCGGCCCGGTGACGAACATGTAGCTCACTCCCCGGACCATGAAGATGAAGTCGGTGATTGCCGGGCTGTACACGGCCCCGCCCGCACACGGACCGAGGATCGCGCTGATCTGGGGGACGACGCCGGAGGCGAGGGTGTTCCGGAGGAAGATGTCCGCATAGCCGCCGAGGGACACGACGCCTTCCTGAATCCGCGCGCCGCCCGAGTCGTTGAGCCCGATCACCGGCGCACCGTTGCGCACGGCCAGATCCATCACCTTGCAGATCTTCTCCGCGTGCGCCTCAGACAGCGAGCCGCCGAAGACGGTGAAGTCCTGGGAGAAGACGTAGACCACGCGGCCGCCGATCCGACCGTACCCGGTCACGACACCGTCGCCGGGGTAGATCTGCTCGGCAAGACCGAAATCAATGGCGCGGTGGGTGACGAACCGGTCCAGCTCGACGAAGCTGCCCTCGTCGAGCAACAGATCGAGCCGCTCCCGCGCGGTGAGCTTGCCCTTCTTGTGCTGTTGCGCGATCCGCCCGGCGCCCCCGCCCTGCTCGGCGAGGGTCTGACGGTGGTGGAGATCATCCAGGAGGGTGCGCGGGTCGGGCATCGTGGGCAAGAATATAACGCGAACCACAGAGGCACGGAGGGACAGAGACGACGACTATTGGGTGCGCTCCGATGGTCCGGGGCGACGAGCAATGATGGTGGCTTTGGTGGTTAGCGTGCTATGGTCGTGCCGAGCCCCGGGAGGCGCCTATGACCGCGGTGACCGCACCACCACAACACCTCAACCTCGTCTCTTACGACATCATCGGTGCCGCCATCGAGGTGCACCGATGTCTGGGCCCGGGGCTCCTCGAATCGGTCTATCTCGAGTGCCTCTGTCACGAGCTGCGCATGCGGAACGTGGTCTTCGACCGCGACGTACCGGTACCGTTGCACTACAAGGGCCTTCAGCTCGACCACAGTTATCAGCTCGACCTGATTGTGGCCGGGTCGATTGTCGTGGAGCTCAAGTCGGTCGAGAAGCTGCACTCCATCCACCAAGCCCAATTGCTGACTTATCTCAAGCTCAAGCGTCTTCCGCTGGGGCTTCTGATCAACTTCAACGTCGCGGTTCTCCGCTCCGGCATCCTCCGCATCGCCAACTAGTCCCCCTGAAACGAGAAACGGGCTCCGTTGCCGGAGCCCGTTCTTGGGAGAGCACAACCCCCGGAGATCAGGCCTGGGCGGGCGCCTCGGGGGCGGGCTCCTCGGTCGGCCAGCTGACCGCCGCCAGCACGATCCGGTGATGGATCGGGTCCACCTCGAGAACCTTGAGATCCACCGGCTGCCCTTCCTTCACGGCGTCGGCCGGGTTCTCCAGGTTCGGCAGGCCGAGCTGCGACATGGGGACGAACCCCTCGATGTCGTTCCCGACATCCACGACCACACCCTTGTCCATCAGGCGAAGCACCTTGCCGCGGAGCTCCATGCCGATCGGGTAGGTCTCCCCGATGTGGAGCCAGGGATCGTCCTGCGCCTGCTTGAGGCCGAGGGAGATCCGCTTGTTCTCCGCGTCGATGTTGAGGATCACGACGTCCACCGCGTCGCCCTTCTTCACGACCTCCGATGGGTGCTGCACCCGCTTGGTCCAGCTCATGTCGGAGATGTGGATGAGGCCGTCGATGCCCGGCTCGATCTCGACGAACGCGCCGAAGCTCGTAAGGTTGCGGACCTTCCCGCTGATGCGCGTGCCCACCGGATACTTGAGCGGCAGCACCATCCAGGGGTCCTGCTCCGTCTGCTTCATGCCGAGCGAGATCTTCTCCTCGGCCTCGTCCACCTTGAGCACGACAGCTTCGATGGTCTCGCCAATGGAGACGATCTTGGACGGATGGCGCACGTTCCTGGTCCAGCTCATCTCGGAGATGTGCACCAGGCCCTCGATGCCCGGCTCGATCTCGACGAACGCGCCGTAATTGGTGATCGAGACGACCTTGCCCTGGACCCGCGTGCCGACCGGGAATTTCGCCGCCACGTCCTTCCAGGGGTACGTCTGAAGCTGCTTCATGCCGAGGCTGATGCGCTCCCGCTGCCAGTCGATGTCCAGGATCTTCACCTCGACCTCGGCCCCGATCTGCACCATCTCGGTCGGGTGCGACACCCGGCCGTAGGACATGTCGGTGATATGCAGCAGACCGTCCACGCCGCCGAGATCGATGAAGGCGCCGAAGTCGGTGATGTTCTTGACCACGCCCTTCCGCACCTGGCCTACCGCCAGCTCCTTCATCAGGTGCTCACGCTTGTGGGCCCGCTCGTTCTCGAGAATGACCCGGCGGCTCACCACGATGTTCCGGCGCCGCTTGTTCAGCTTGATGATCTTGAACTCGTAGGTGTGACCGAGGAGCTCGTCGATGTTCGGCACCCGCCGGAGCGCGATCTGGCTGCCGGGGAGGAACGCATCGACCCCCATGAGATTCACCACCACGCCACCCTTGATCTTCTTCACCAGGGTGCCTTCCACCGGCTGGTCGGACTCGTAGGCCACGCGGATCTTCTCCCAGACCCGCATGAAGTCGGCCTTCTTCTTCGAAAGGACGACCGCGCCCTCCTGGTCCTCGAGGTGCTCGAGGAAGACCTCGACCTCCTCGCCCTCCTTCGGCGGCTCCTTGAACTCGTCGAGGGGCACCGACCCCTCGGACTTGAAGCCCACGTCGAGAATGACGGCGTTCTCGGTGACACGCAGGACCTTGGACTTTACGATCTCCCCCTCGGCGATCTGCGACATCGTGCCCTCGTACATCGAGAGCATCTGCTCGTAGTCCTGCTCCGAGTAATCCTCGTCGTAGAGGTCGGGGCGGACGCGGAGGCCGGTGGGGGACGCGATCTGGGCGGGAGCCTTCAGGGACTCATCGAGGGTGGGCACAACAGGATTCCTTTGCGCAACCGCGCCGAACGGGCCGCGGGTTCGAGTTGGGTTCCGCCGCGGCGGATGTGGCGCGGTGGAAGCCGCTAAGTCTATCGGGGAAGCCGGGTTCGCGCAAGGCTTACGATGCGCGCGACCTGCTCGGCGAAGCTCAGATTGGTGGTGTCGAGGTCGATGGCGTCGTCGGCCCGACGGAGGGGTGCCACCGCGCGGGTGGAATCGGCCCGGTCGCGGGCCGCCAGAAGCGTCGCCTCCTCGGCGACAGTTCCCGGATCGGTCGGGCTGCCCCGCTGGACCAGGCGGCGGCCGGCCCGAGTCTCCGGGCTCGCGGTGAGAAAAATCTTGAGCACCGCGTCGGGGAACACCACCGTCCCGATGTCCCGTCCGTCCACGACCACGTCCATCCCGGCCCGGACGGTCGCCCGAAGGTGGATGTTGACCCATTCGCGGATCACGGGGAGCGCCGAGACCGCGGACACGTGGGCGGTGACGTCGGGCGCCCGGATGGCGGTGTCCACCGGCTCGCCCTGCAGGTAGGCGCTGAATCCGTGGCCGTCCGGCAACAGGCGGAGGCCCCAATCCTCCGCTGCCCGAAGGATGGTCTCCGGGTCGATCACCTGAAGCGGGTCGGCGGTGCCCGCTCCGCGATCGGCCGCCTCGCGCAACGCCACCAGGGTCACGCCGCGATAGAGCGCCCCGGAGTCGAGATGCTGGAAGCCGAGCGCCTCCGCCACGGCCCGCGCGGTGCTCGACTTGCCCGATGCGGCCGGACCGTCGATGGCGATGACGCTGCCGCTCACGGACGCCGCCGCCGTATGGAACGAAGAGTCGCGGAAAAGCCTGGGAAGCTCACGGCAGCGCAGGCCATGTCGTCCACCGACACGCGCGCCCCCGGCAGGGTTCCCAGCACGGCGAACGCCATGGCCAGGCGATGGTCACCGGCGGAGCGAACCCGACCACGCGGCACCACGTCGCCCCCTTCCACGAGCAGATCGTCGCCCGACACCTCCGCCCGCGCGCCGACCGCGCGCAGGTTGGCGGCGATGAGACTGAGCCGGTCGCTCTCCTTGACCCGCAGCTCGCCGACCTGTCGGAACACGGTGGTCCCCGAGGCGCGCGAGGCCAGCACGGCGAGCATCGGAATCTCGTCGATGAGCCCCGGGATCTCGCCGCCGCCCACCTCGGTGCCCTCGAGAGCTGCCGGCCCTACGACGAGATCGCCCACGGGCTCCCCGTAGCGCATCTCCATGCTCTCGACGGCGGTGCGTCCACCCATCCGCCGCAGGACGTCGAGAAAGCCGACCCGGGTCGGATTGAGCCCCACCCCGGCGATGCGAAGCTCTCCGCCCTCGGCCAGCGCGGCGGCGCCCACCAGGAACGCGGCAGAAGAGGGATCCCCCGGCACCTGCATCGAGAAGGGCTCGAGCCGCCCGGTCGGGGCGAACTCGATCCAGCCGTCCCGCTCGTCCACGCGAAACCCGAAGGCGCGCAGCAGACGCTCCGTATGATCACGGGAGCGTCCGTGCGGCTCCCGGATCGCCACCTCGACCCCACCGGCGAGCCCGGCGAGCAGGAGGGCGCTCTTGATCTGCGCGCTGGAGACTGGCAGCTCGTAGCGAAGCGGCGCGAGTCGGCCGCCGCGGACCACCAGCGGGAGCCCGTCGCCGCCCGCGAGCTCGGTGAAGTGCGCGCCCATGCGCCCGAGCGGCTCGGTCACCCGGCGCATCGGACGGCGGCGGAGCGACGCGTCGCCGGTCAGCGTGGCCGAGAACCCGTGCGCAGAGAGGAGCCCGAGGACGAGGCGCGTGGTCGTTCCCGAGTTGCCGCAATCGAGCCGGGAGTCAGGCCGGCGGAAGCGGCGCCGGCCGCGGAGAGTGACCAGCGTCTCGGGACGGAGCGGGCTCACCTCCGCGCCGAGCTGGCGCACGACCCGCGCGCTCGAGCGCGCGTCGAGCGAGGTGAGCGCGCCGCCGACATGGCTCGTCCCCGGGGTGAGGGCCCCGAGCAGGAGGGCGCGGTGGGTGAGGCTTTTATCGCCGGGGACGCGCACCGTCCCGCCGACGATCACGAGTCGAGCCCTCGGCGGAAGGCCGCCGCCCGGGACAGATACTGCTCGAGCGCCCCGTCGTCGCCCGCGGCGATAAGCCGGCGAAGCTCCGCGAGCGACACCCCCGCTCCGTCGAGCGCGTCGAGCACCGCCTCCCGATTCTGGCTGAAGATTTCGCGCCACAGATCCGGATTGCTCGCGGCGAGCCGCGTCGTGTCGCGCGCCCCGGTGCCGAACGACACACCGCCCAGCGCGTGATCGGCGAGTGCCTTCGCCAGCGCATAGGCGACGGCCTGCGGCAGGTGGCTGGTCCACGCGAGCTGGCGGTCGTGCAGAGCCGGATCGATCAGCACGGGGTACGCCTCCATCGTCCGCTCCCAGAACCCCATGACCGCCCGGGCCGCCGCGTCGCCCTCGGCGCCCGTCGGACAGACGTAGACGACGCAGGCGCGCAGCCGATCGGGCCGGGCGTGGGCGAACCCGGACCCGTGCGTTCCGGCGAGGGGGTGTGCGCCCGCGAAGCGGGTGGCCAGACCGGCCGAGACGGCACGGCCGACCACAGCCGCCTTCACACTTGCCACGTCCGTGAGCACCGATCCAGGCTCGAGCACCGGGGCCAGACGGCCGATAAGCTGGAGGGTGATATCAGGCGGAGTGGCCAGCAGCACCAGCCCGGCCCGCCGTGCCGCCTCGATCGGAGAATCCGCCAGCTCGGTAACCGCGCCGGCTTTCAAGGCCGCAACGCCCTCGGCTCGCTCGGGAGAAAATCCGACGACCCGGGGCACGCCCGACAGCCGCGCCTGCCAGGCCACCGAGCCGCCGATCGCCCCGAGCCCGATCACAGCGAGGGCGTCAGGACGCACAGTCAGCCACGAGGTGCGGGCATGGGAGGGCTCGAGGGTACGGGGCGAGCGGTTGTGGCCACCACAAGCAGGGCGGAATCGTAGCGCTATGATCAGTCAATCTCAACGGATGGGCACGTCCTGGTGAGAAGGGCGCTGCTCACGTCCGACCAGGCCTCCGAGCTCGGCATCGACCTGCTCGCGCTCGACTTCGAGATGCCCCGGCTGGGCATGCTGGACGAGCTCCGGGCCCAGACGCGAACCGCCGGGCTGCCGGTCATTATGCTGACCTCCCGCACCGAGGACATCGAGGAGAACGCCCTCGACCTCGGGGCCCAGGACTACCTCAACAAGCCGGTGCAGACCCGGTCTTTAGTCGCCCGGGTCAAAGCCGTCCTCAAGCGCGTGCAGGGCTGACGGTTGCATGCATTCGGAGTGGCCTGAGTCTTGCACGCCAAGTGGTTCAGGAATTGCGATTTCGGGAGGGTGCCACCGTGTCCCGAATCCTCATGGTCGAGGACAGCCCGGACAACATGAAGCTGGTTCGGACACTCCTGACCCTCAAGGGTCACGAGGTCACGGGGCTTTGGAACGGAGAAGGCCTGCTCGAGGCGATCGCGACGACCGCCCCCGAGCTGGTCCTGATGGATATCCAGCTCCCCGGCAAGGACGGATTCGCGCTGCTGGACGAGATCAGGCAATCCCCGCACGCGCGGGTCCGGGTCGTGGCCCTCACGGCTCACGCGATGACCGGCGACCAGGAGCGGGCGATGCAGGCAGGCTTCGACGGCTACATCACCAAGCCGATTGACATCCGCGAGTTTCCCGGGCAGATCGTTCGGGCGCTCGCCGGCGAAACGATTTCTCTCTGAGCGCGGACGCCACGTGACGATGCCCGACCGGACTGCCCCCGTGCCGCACAAGCAGGCCTTGTTCGACGCCGCTGTCGACGTCGTGCGCAAGCAGGGCGAGGAGCGCCAGGCTGAACGCGCGCTTGCGGCGAAGCGCGAGCGCGAGCGCACGCGGGTGTCGCCCATCATCGCGGGCGGCCTCACGATCCTCCTTGGCGTCGCAGTCTACCTCGGCGTGGAACAACCGACCTGGCTGCTGCCCACGCCCCCCAAGGCGGAATCCACCGCCGCGCAGGAGGCGAGCCTCCGCATCGGGATGGCGACGACGATGCAGCGGATCGAGCGCTTTCGGGTTGCCCAGGGCCGCCTGCCGCGCACGCTCGGCGAGGCCGGCGCGGCCCCCGCGGGGATCACCTTCGAGCAGCACGAGGGCGACCGCTACGTGCTCCGGGGCGAAAACGGGCCTGTCCGGCTGACCCTCAGCTCCGGCGATTCGCTCGCCGGGTTCGTGGGCAACAGCTTCCGGGTCCTCGCCGAGAGGTCGCACCAGTGACGCGACGCGACCGCCGCGGCTTCACGTTCGTCGAGATCCTCTTGGTCATGATCGTGATCTCGATTCTGGCGGGCATCATGATCATGCGCTACATCGAGCTGAAGCACCGCGCGCTCACCGCGCAGGTTACGTCCGACATGGAGAACGTGCGGCTCGCCGCCTTCACCAAGTTCTACGATACCGGGCAGTGGCCGGCCGATCCCGGACAGGGCGTCGTGCCCCCGGAGCTCGTGCCCTACCTCGGCCAGGGCTTCGCCTTCGTGCGGCCGGACTATACCCTCGAGTTCGAGAACTTCACTCCGCCCGGCGGAGGAACCAGCGCGACCTACCAGGTCGCGATCCGGTTCTCCTCCACCAACCAGAAGCTGGTCAACACCATGATCCAGGTCGTGGGCGACCGCGCGCCGTACGTCGTGCTCGGGAACGACGTCGCCGTGATCCTGGTGGGGCCCGATGGCCAGACCTGACGCTCATTTCGTCAACAGCTTCTTGAGCTGAGCCACTTCCCCCGGAATCGGGGGGTAGACGGGCTTCATCCGCTCCAGCGCTTCCAGCACCACCTCCACCACCAGCAGATCACGGGCGGGCTTCCGGTCCGCCGGCACGACATACCAGGGGGCCCAGCTGGTGCTGGTCCGCGCCAGCGCGTCCCGATAGGCCTCGGTGTAGTCATCCCACCGGTCCCGCTCCCGCAAGTCGGCCGCGTTGAATTTCCAGTTCTTCTCCGGATCGTCCAGCCGCGCCAGCAGCCGCTTGCGTTGCTCGTCGCGCGAAATGTGGAGACAGAACTTGAGAATCGTGACACCGTTCTCCGTCAGGTGTCGCTCGAACCCGTTGATCTGCTCGTAGCGCGCGCCCCAGACCGCCGGCGGGACGAGCCCGTGCACCCGCACGACGAGAACGTCCTCGTAGTGCGAGCGGTTGAAGATGCCGATCTTCCCCCGTGGTGGCACCGCGTGGTGGACCCGCCAGAGAAAGTCGTGGCTCAGCTCCACCGGTGTCGGCACCTTGAAGCTCGTGAGCTCGAGCCCCATCGGATTCAGCCGGCCGAACAGATGGCGCACGATTCCGTCTTTGCCGGCTGCGTCGCGCCCCTGGAGCACCACGAGAAGCGCCTGCGTTCCCTCCGCGAACAGCGCCGTCTGGAGCTTGGCGGTCCGATCCGCCAGCCGGTCGATCTGGTCGTGAAGCCCGTCCTTGTCGGGAAGGCCCTCGGGCGGCTTGGCCGCCGCATCGGTCAGATCCGGCGCGGAGCCGGGAGCCAGCGGTTGCAGGTGCATGGGAGATCGGTCGGCTAGGGGACGGCGGCCGGCTCAGGCCGCCGGCGCTGCGAGCAGCAGCGCCACGGGCAAGGTACCGAACAGGTCCGCGGCGTCCAGCCCGCCGGGCTCGCCGACGAGCTTCTCGAGGGTGAAGGGATTGGTCCATCGGAATCCCGTAAGCGCTTCGGGCAGGCGAACGCTGGTGCCGGACCAGGTCCATCGCGCCGGCGGGAGCTGACCGGGCATGAGCCGCCGAGCGACGAGGCGGGGAACGGCGACCACGGCCGTGCCTTCCGGCCCCCGCCGAAGGAACGCGAACACGTGAGCCGCGGCCGGCCCCTCCACGTCGAGCGCCTCGTAGCACGATCCCTGGAATACGCCGGGCATGGCGCTGCGGGCGTGCAAGGTGCGGTGCAGCACGTGGAGCTTCACCCGCCCGTCCTCGGGCCGCTCCACCAGGCCCCGGAGCAGCGCCGGGCGCTCGGCGTCGTCCTCGAAGTCCCCGACCAGCTCGTCGAGCAACGCCGCCCGGTGCTCGAAGTCCACCGGGCGCCGGTTGTCGGGATCCACGAGCAGGAAGTTCCACAGCTCGTCGCCCTGGTAGAGATCGGGCACGCCCGGCGCCGTGAGGTGCACCAGCAGGCGGGCCAGTGCGTTCCAGAGACCCGGCCGCGCGATCCGCCCGACGAAGGCCGTCATGTCGGCCAGAAAGTCCGGCGCGACCGACGGGTCGAGGGCCCCGCGCACGAACCGGTCGAGCGCCGCCTCGAAGTCCGCATCGGGCTCGACCCAGCTGGTCTCGATCTTCGCCTCGCGCGCGGCCTTCTGGGCGTACGCGGCGATCCGATCCCGGAACAGGGTGAGCGGCCCGGTGGGCAACTCCGCCAGAGCGTGGCCGACGAGCTCGAGCGGCCAGGCGCCCACCAGCGTCTGGTAGACCAGATACTCGGTATTCGCATCCGGCAGGAGCTGTCCGCGAGCCTTCGTGCGGAGCGCCCGGTTCAGCCGGCGCCAGCGATAGACCCGCTCCTCCCATTCGTCCGGGAGCTCAGAGAGTACGTCCAGGCGCGAGCGGACGTCGGCCGATCGTTTGGTGTCGTGGGTGGTGACCGTGAGCAGGGTCCGGGGCCAGCAGGCCGCCCGGTGCGCGTTGCCTTCGTGCAGCGCGGCGGCCGCGTCGTCGAGGGGAGCGTCCGGGGCACCGGCCACCTCGTTCCGGGCCAGCAGCGGCACGTGCACGTAGAAGGCGGTGTCCTCCACGCCCTTGGCGGTGGCGGGCCCGCTCAGCTGCTGGAAGCGCTGCACGAAGCGGCGCCGCAACCGCTCTGCGTCGGGCGTGCCCGGCGCGGAGTCGCCCAGCAGCGCCGTCGCCAGCATGTCGAAAGCAGCCGGGGACGCGCGGCCGCTCGGCCGCGCGGCGGCGAGCGCGTCCTCGAGCAGCGCCCGGTCGGCGAGGGGCGGCTCGAGCCGCCGCTCGTCCACATACGTGCGGTACACCGGGAGGTGCACGATCGTCTCGCTGATGGCCCGCGCGAGGTCGTGCGGGCGCACCCGGCCGACGCCCCCCTGGCTGTACAGTCGCAGCAGCCGCGCGGCCAGGCGGTGCACGCCGGCGGAGAGCCCGGTCTCGAGCGCCCGGCGCTTGCCGTTGAGCGCGGCGATGGTGAACCCGACGTGCCGCCGGACGATGCGCCGGTAGTCGCGCTCGACCTGCGCGGCACCGGCCGGATCGATGAACAGCGCCTCGACCTCGTTGAGGAAGTCGTAACCGGTCGTCCCCGCGACCGGCCACGCGTCGCGCAGACGCTCGCCCCGCGAGAGGATCTTCTCCACGAAGATCGGCGCCGGCTCCCCTTCCCGCCGGCCGAAGCCGTGCTCGGCCAGCCGCTGGAGATAACCGAGCGGATCGAGCAGCCCGTCGGGGTGATCGATGCGGAGCCCATCGAGGTACCCCGCGTGGATCCAGTCGAGCACGAGCGCGTGGCTCCGCGCGAAGACCTCGGGGTCCTCCATATGGAGCGACACGAGATCGTTGACGTCGAAGAAGCGGCGGTAGTTGATCTCCCGCGCCGCTCGCCGCCAATGCACGAGGCGATGCGCCTGAAGGTCCAGCAGGCGCCGCATCCGGGCGATGCCTTCGGCGCCCTCGACGAAGCGGCTTGCCGCCCGCTCCACCCGCCGCCGGACCTCCGGTGCCTGGGTGCAGAGCCGGCGCAGACGACGGAGCCCCTCCGCCGCGAGCCGGCGGCGCCGCGCGATCGTCTTCGCCTTGCGCGCGGTGCGGCGCGGCAGCCGGTGGAGCGACACCATGATCTCCCGGAGCTCGCGGGTGGCGGCGTGGTCCGGGCCAAGATCGGCGGCGCACTCGGCCAGCGCGCGCTCGAGCACCAGCGGCCAGGTCGACGGGTCGAGAGGGAACGTGTGCTCGTGGTAACGCACCCGAAGCTCTCCTCCCACGAAGGCCACCCTGAGCTCCCCGCGGGCGAGCACGGTCGGCCGCGCCTCGCCCAGGATCGGAATGAGAACCCGGCTGTGGAGCTCGGGACCGCCGGCGCGCCACTCGATGTCGAACCAGCGGGCGTAGGGGGAGGCGGGGCCGTGCGTCAGCACGTCCTCCCAGCGCCAGTTCTCCGGCGAGGCGGCCATGTGGTTCGGCACGATATCGAGAACGATCCCCATCCCGTGGCCCCGGACCGCGACCACAAGGCGCTCCAGAATATCCTCGTCGCCGAGCTCGGGGTTGAGCTGGCCCGGATCGACCACGTCGTAACCGTGGGTGCTGCCGGCGCGCGCCCGGAGCACGGGCGACGCGTGCAGGTGGGTGACGCCGAGACGGGCGAGATACGGAACGAGGTCGCGCGCGCGGGAAAGCGGGAAGCCGGCATGAAGCTGGAGGCGGTAGGTCGCCAGGATCGGCGGTGCGGCGGCGGCGAGGCTCATCCGGCGGCCTCGAACCGGAGCAGCACCAGCGATCGCGCGGGCACCGCCACCGAGCCGTGCGCAAACTCGATTGCCGCGTGCGTCGTATGGATCACCTCACGCCACTCACCGGCGCCGGGCCCCGCGGGCAGAACGAACGGGCGCGAGCGCCCGGCAGCGTTGAGCAGCAGGAGCAGGGCATCGGCACCGTCGGACAACAGCATCCCCAGCGCGTGGGCGTGTGTGTGGCTCCAGTCGTCCTCGGCCATCGGCTCCCCGTCGGGGCGGATCCAGACGAGCTCGCCGGGAGCGCCGCCGTTGGCGGGCACCGGGAACGTGCGGCGGCTGAGCAGCGGCGTGGTCGTCCGGAGCCGAAGGACCCGGCGGGTGAACTCGAGCAGCTCGCGCCGGGCCGGCGTGAGCTGCCAGTCGACCCACGTCGTCGGGTTGTCTTGACAGTAGCCGTTGTTGTTGCCGTGCTGAGTCCGCCCCAGCTCGTCACCGTGGGACAGCATGGGCACGCCGAGCGAGCAGGCGAGGGTCGCCAGAAAGTTGCGCTGCATCCGCTCACGGATGCGGACGATCTGCGCGACCTCGGTCGGGCCTTCGACACCCCAATTGCGGCTCAGGTTGTGGTCGTTGCCGTCGCGGTTCTCCTCCCCATTCGCCTCGTTGTGCTTCCGCTCGTAGCTCACGAGATCGAGGAGAGTGAACCCATCGTGGCAGGTCACGAAGCTCACTCCCGCATGAGGAGGACGGCCCTCGCCCGCAAACAGGTCGGGGCTGCCCGCCAGCCGTGCCGCCAGCTCGGGCAGCTGGCCCGGGTCGCCGCGCCAGAAGGCCCGGACCCCGTCGCGGTACTTCCCGTTCCACTCTGCCCAGCCGAGGGGGAATCGGCCCAGCTGATATCCGTCCGGGCCCAGGTCCCACGGCTCGGCGATGAGCTTCACCTCGGCCAGGACAGGATCCTGCCGCGCGATCTCGAAGAACCGGGCCCGCGCGTCGAAGGCGTCCGGGTCCCGGCCGATGGCAGGGGCGAGATCGAAGCGGAAGCCGTCCACGTGCAGCTCCTCCACCCAGTAGCGCAGGCTGTCGAGCACCAGACGGAGCACCTCGGGACGCCGGATATCCATGGTATTGCCGCAGCCGGTGTAGTCGAGGTAGTGACGGGGGTTGGCGGGATCGAGGCGATAGTACGCCAGGTTGTCGAGACCACGGAAGCAGAGCGTGGGACCGAGGTGGTTGCCTTCCGCGGTGTGGTTGTAGACCACGTCCAGGATCACCTCCATGCCGGCCCGATGGAACCGCTTCACCATCGTCTTGAACTCGGTGACCTGCTGGCCGAGTCGCCCCGTGGCATACCGGACGTCGGGCGCGAAGTATCCGATCGGATTGTATCCCCAGTAGTTGACCATCCCGCGCTCGGCGAGCAGCCGTTCGCTCACGAAGTGGCAGACCGGGAGCAGCTCCACCGCAGTGACACCGAGGCTACGAAGGTGGCGCAGAATCGGGTCGCTCGCGAGCCCGAGGAAAGTGCCGCGCAGCGGTCCCGGGACCTCCGGGTGGCGCATGGTCATGCCCTTCACGTGGCACTCGTAGATGACGGTATCGGCCCACGCCGTCCTCGGCGGCCGGTCGTCGGCCCAGGTGAAGGCAGGCTCGACGACCACGCACTTGGGCAGGCCGCCCGCGCTGTCCCGCGGGTCGGGCACAAGATCTTCCTCCGGATGCCCGATCATGTGGCCCGAGAGCGCGTCGCTCCAGCGGATCGGCCCGCTGATCGCCCGCGCGTACGGATCGAGGAGCAGCTTGGCGGGATTGAAGCGGTGGCCTTCCGCGGGGGCCCACGGACCATGCACGCGATAGCCGTAGAGCTGGCCGGGGCGCACATCGGGGAGATACGCGTGCCAGACGGCGCCGGTCCGGTCTCTGAGCGGCACCCGCAGCCGCTCGCGGACGTCGTCGGGCCCGTCGAACAGGCTGAGCTCGACTGCGGTGGCGTGCTCGGAGCACAACGCAAAGTTGGTCCCCTCGCCGTCCCAGTGCGCGCCCAGGACGGCCGGAGAGCCGGGCCGTACAGTGATCATGCGGGCTCGGGGATCTCTACTCGATAGGTCTTGGAGAATCGCCGGACGCTCACGAGGACCAGCGCGAGCGCGACACCCCGCAACAAGATACCTCAGTGCTGATCCGGCGGCGGCGCGTTCCCGCTGCCCCCGTCCGCCACGAACTGCCACGAGCCGGGCTCGGCTCGCTGCCACACCGTCAGGTATTTCCCGTAGAACGACCGCGGCGGCGCGCCCGCCGGCGTGAACGCGAACGTGCCGACGGTCCACCCGAGATCACCGAGGGGACCCACGCCGCCCAGGGCCGGCTTCCAGTCCAGAACCTGGCCCGGAGGGCCCGCCTGATCCTGGCCGACCGCCTCCCGACCCACGACAAAGTCCTTCCCGCCGCCGAGGCTCACAGCATGCGGCGCCGCATAGGTAGCGAACGCGTCGGCGGCGCCGCGCGCGACCGACGCCGCCGCGAAGGCCGAGTCCACGTCCAGAAGCGCGCGGGTCTCCGCGGCTTGATCCACGCTTCTGCCGTGTCGCTCCTTTGGCTCGGCGAGGGCCGGGAGCGGGGCCGGCGGTCCGTCCGGCGCCCTGCTTCGGTTCCACGCCTCGACCTTCCAGCTTCCGTCGGCCTGCTTGCGCCAGAATGCGATGTACTTCCCGTGTCGCACCGGGCTTCCCGGAGCCGACAGCTCGGTCCAGCCGATGACATAGCCGACGGCGCCGTCGGCCGAGACGTCCGCGCGTGCAGGGCCGAACCGCAGGCTCACCCCGGCCGGGCGCGTGGCCAGGAACTGCCTGATGCGGTCCTTGCCCTTGATGTATCCGGTGTCGGGCTCGAGGTAGACGGCGGCGTCGGCGAGGTAGCTCGTGAAGCCCTGCGCGAGGCCCGCGGTCGCCACGGCCCGGGCATGGGCCGAGTCGGCTGCGAGCAGAGCCTCACGCGGTCGCGGAGCAGAGCACGCGAGAGTGAGGAGCGGGAGGAGGAGCAGCATCAGGGGTCGCATCATCATGCGCTAGGATGCAGCACACGGCCCGATGAGGCAACCGCGCTGGAACGAAGCGGGGGCGGGAGCAACCGCTCCCGCCCCCGCCCTTGCGCTCGCCGGCGTCACTCAGCCCGTTCAGGGGCAGACCCCGATGCCTTCCTGGGTGGCCACGGCGGGCGTGCCGGAGGCCGAGAAGGTCGAGCCGACGAAGAGGCCGCACGAGCCCGGCGAGTAACCCGGGTTGGAGATCGTCGCCGCCCACCCGCTCGCGTTCGACGCGGTGTTGATCACCAGCGTGTTGGCCTGGCTGGGCGCAAAGTTCACCTGACCGGTCGCGATGGTCGTACCGTAGGTGGTGGCGTACTTCGACGAGTCGGCGTAGAACGCCTCCTGCGCCGTCGCCAGGTTCCGCAGATCCGAGATCATGCTCGACTTGACGGCCTTCTGCTTGGTGTTG
>JBGPPG010000058.1:0-20276 GCA_041488455.1 Gemmatimonadota bacterium | reverse complement strand
GGGGCGCTACAAGGTGTACATCGTGGACGAAGCGCATATGCTCACCCGCGAGGCGTGGAACGCGCTCCTCAAGATCCTGGAGGAGCCGCCGCAGCGGGTGGTGTTCGTCTTCGCCACGACGGATCCCCAGAAGATCGGGGCTACCGCGGCGCCCGTTCTGTCCCGGCTCCAGCGGTTCGACTTCCGCCGCATCGGCCCGGCGGCCATCAGGGCGCGCCTCCGGGAGGTGCTGACCCGCGAGCACATCGACGCCGACGACGATGCGCTCACGCTCATCGCCCGGCACGCCGACGGCGGCATGCGCGACGCGCTCTCGATGCTGGACCAGTGCTTGAGCTTCGGGGAGGGCGCGATCACCGCGGCGCGGGTGCGGGAGATCCTGGGCCTGGCCGGTGACGAGCGATACGCCGAAATCCTGGCGCTCGTGGCCGAGCGGCGGCCGGCCGCCGTCTTCTCGCTGGTGGAGCGGCTGATGGATGCCGGCGCCGATCTCGCCGAGTTCATGGGCGGGGTGGGAGAGATGCTCCGCGCGCTGCTCATGCTCCAGCTCGGCACGGAGCCGGAGGACTTGACCGAGGCCATGCAGGAGACGCTTCGCCGCTACCGCGATCAGCTCACGCCCGGAGACGTGCTCCGCATGCTCAAGCTGCTCGCCGACAACGAGACGGCGGTCCGGCGCAGCGGGAACCCTCGGCTCGTGGTCGAGACGCTCTTGCTGCGCTGGGCGATGCTCGACCGCATCGTGGATCTCGAGCAGGTGATCGGAAGCGGGGGGACGGGAGCTTCGGGCCCGACGGACGAAGGCGGGCGGGGCGCGGCTGAGCCGGTCGCCCCACCGAGACGCGCGGCCCCCAAGACCGACCGGGCGCCCGCCGGCCCGGAGGCGTCCGCCGCTCCTTCTCCGCTGCCGCTGTCGGTCGAGTTCTCCGTCGCCTCGCTGCGCGCCGCGTGGCCCGCGCTGGTCGCGGCCGTGCGCGAGCGCAAGCCCTTCCTCGGCGAGGCCGTGGCGACGGCGGAACCGGCCGACGTCGAGCCGCCGTGGCTCACCGTCCGGCTGCCGGAGTCCGCCGGCCTCTTCGTGCAACCGCTCCAGGAGCAAGCGGGGCTGGTGGAGGAGATCATGAGCCGCGCCGTGGGGCAGCCGGTGCGGCTCCGGGTCGTGTCCGGCTCCCCGGCGGACACCGGAGCCCCGGCCGCGCCCAAGCGCATGTCGGAAGCCTCGATCCGGGCGGATCGCCTGACCAACCTCAGGGCCAAGGACCCCACGCTGGATACAGCGGCAGAGGCGTTAGATTTGGAGATCGTGGAGTAGAGAAGGGTTGTCCATTAGCCATTAGCCGTTAGCTAACGGCTTCTTGCGGCAGATTTCTTGCAAGTCTAGTTTGCCGTCTATGGCAGGTTTACCCGAGAGCATGGCCGATCTTCAGCAGCTTTTTCAACTGAGCCAGCAGGTCCAGGGCCGGCTGCAGCAGCTTCAGTCGGAGCTCGCCGGGCGCACCATCGAGACGACCTCCGGCGGCGGGCTGGTCCGGGTGACGGCCGACGGCCGCGGGACCATCCGCGCGGTCACCATCGACCCGGGCGCGTTCGAGGGACGGGACGCCGAATTGCTCGGCGATCTCGTGCTCGCCGCGGTCGCGGAGGCGCAGCGCCGCGCGGCCGAGCTGCTCCAGGCCGAGATGCGGAAGGTGCAGCCGTTCCCCTTCCCGTCGCTTTGACGGTGGGCGCGATCGAGCTGCTGATCACCGAGCTCGCGAGGCTCCCGGGGATCGGCCGCAAGACGGCACAGCGCCTCACCTACCACTTGCTTCAGCAGTCTCCCGAGCAGGCCGCGCGGCTCGCCGCCGCTTTGACGATCGTGGCCGAGCGGGTGCGGCCGTGCGAGCAGTGCGGCAACCCGACCGAGGAGCAGCCGTGCGCCATCTGCCAGGATCCGCGGCGTGACCCGGCGGTTCTCTGCGTCGTCGAGGAGGCCTCGGCCGTGAGCGTCGTCGAGCGGGCGACCGAGTTTCGCGGACGCTACCACGTGCTGGGCGGCCGGCTGTCGCCGCTCGACGGCGTGGGACCGGAGGCCCTGCGGCTCGACCGCCTGGTGGAGCGGGTGCGCTCGGGCTCGGTCCACGAGGTGATCCTCGCGACCAACCCCTCGATGGAAGGCGAGGTCACGGCGACGTACATCCAGCAGCTGCTCGCCGGGTTGGGCGCCCGCGTCACCCGCCTCGCGCGTGGCCTCCCCATGGGCGGCGACCTCGAGTACGTGGACGGCGTCACCCTCGCGCACGCGCTAAGCGCCCGCCAGGAGGTGCCCTGATGCGCAGCCGAACCGGGGTGTTCGTAGGCGGGGCCGTCGCCGGCCTCGTCGCGGGCTGGCTTCTGGCCCAGTATCGCCTCTCCCGGCATCGCCAGGATCTGTTCAGCGACCAGCCACTCCGCCGGCTCGGGGCGCTCGGCTTTCTCGCGGGCCAGCAGGGGGTCGAGACGGTGCGGCTCCTGCGGGACTATCTCAGCTGGGAGACCCAGCCCGTTCTCCGCCGTCGGGCCGAGACCATGGTGCGCCGGATGGAGACCGCGCTCGGATGAGGGGGCGGCCGTGAGCGGCGGGGCCTCCAGCTGGTCGTTCCGAGAGGATGACGCGCAGCGGCTGCAGGCCATCCTCACCGGCTTCCTCCGCGACGCGAGTGCACGCACGGCGCTCATTGTCGATCGGACGGGCCAGCTGGTCGCCACCGTAGGCGAAGCGCCCGTGTTCGATCCGACCGCGTTCGCCTCGCTCACCGCCGCTGACTTCAGCGCCAACGACCAGCTCGCCCGCATGCTGGGGGAGCCCGAGTTCGGCGCGCTCTTCCATCAGGGCGAGCGCGAGTCCATGTACCTCGCCGACATTGCCCGGCGGGTCATCCTGGTCGTGCTGTTCGACAACCGGACGACGCTGGGGCTGGTGAAGCTGCGCGTCCGGCACGCGGTGGGCGAGCTGAATCAGCTGTTCAGGGCGATGTTCGATCGCGACGGTGCCGCAGGGCAGGGGCCGGCGATGGAGTCGGAGTTCCTGGGGGAGGCCGAGGACGAGATCGACAAGCTCTTCGGGGGCTGAGGGGGACACCATCGCATGTCGATGATCAACTACGCCTCGCGCGAGATCAACTGCAAGCTGGTCTACTACGGCCCCGGGCTGGGCGGGAAGACCACGAATCTCGAGCACGTCTATCACAAGGTCGCACCCGCCTCGCGCGGCAAGATGATCTCCCTCGCGACCGAGACGGAGCGTACCCTCTTTTTCGACTTCCTCCCCGTGGATCTCGGCTCGGTGCGCGGATTCAAGGTCAAGTTCCACCTCTACACCGTGCCCGGCCAGGTGTACTACAACGCGTCCCGCAAGCTCATCCTTAAGGGCGTGGACGGCGTCGTGTTCGTGGCTGACAGCCAGATCGACCGGATGGATGCGAACATCGAGGCCATGCAGAACCTGTATGAGAACATGGCGCAGTACGGCTACGACATGACCCGCATTCCCTTCGCCGTCCAGTACAACAAGCGAGACCTCCCCAACGCCGCACCGATCGCTGAGCTCCAGGCGGCGCTCAATCCGGGCTGGCCGGTGGCCGACGCCGCCCGCCAGCGGCTCACGCCCGATCCCCAGCACGAGGGTGAGTATCTCGTCTATCAGCAGGACGGCGAGTGGGTCGAGCGGGCGCCCTACTTCGAGGCCGTGGCGCTCACGGGCGACGGGGTGTTCGACACCCTCCGCGCGATCAGCAAGACCGTGGTCAAGTCCCTGGGCTGACGGGGGCGGGCATGTGGACGTTGCCCAACATCATCACGATCGTCCGGATCTGCTTCACGCCGGTCATCGCGCTGCTGCCCTTCATCGAAGGGTATTGGCCCAAGCTTGTCTGCTTCGTGATCTTCGTCGTGGCCGCCGTGAGCGACGTATTCGACGGCCACCTCGCCCGCCGGCGCAAGCAGGTCACCGACCTCGGCATTCTGCTCGACCCCATCGCCGACAAGCTGCTCCTCTTCTCCACCCTCATCCCGATCTACTGGATCTCGCGCCAGCGGCACGACCTCTACGACATCCCGCTGTGGGGGAGCATCCCGCTCTGGGTCTGCCTCCTGCTCATCGGGCGGGAGCTCGCCATGACCGCGTTCCGGTGGTGGGCACAGCGCCGCGGCGTCGTGATTCCAGCCGGTGGGGCGGGCAAGCTGAAGACCGTCATCCAGAACGTCTTCATCGGCGCTACGATCGCGTGGTTCGCCTTCCGCGACGCGCGCAAGCCTCTCGGCTGGGAGCACAATCGCATCGCCGAGTACTGGAACGAGTTTCACGGCAGCTTCGTGGCAGTGACGCTGGCGGTAGCCGCGCTGCTGACGGTGTACAGCTTCGCGGTGTACATCTACCGGCACCGGGACCTGTTCTCTAGCCGTTAGCCATTAGCCATTAGCCTAGCCATTAGCTAACGGCTAATGGCCAACGGCTAACAGCCAACGGCTAACGGCTCCCCCATGCATATCGAACTCCTCACCATCGGCACCGAGCTCGTTCTCGGCTTCACGGTCGACTCCAACGGGGCGGAGATCGCCCGGGCCCTCGGCGAGCACGGGCTCAGGGTCGCGCGGCGCACGTCGGTCGGTGACCGCGCGGAAGACATCGCCGACGCGGTCGCCGGAGCACTGGCACGCACCGGTACCGTGCTCACGACCGGTGGCCTCGGGCCGACCCGGGACGACATCTCCAAGCGGGCGGTCGCCCGCTTGTTCGACACGCCGCTTGAGTTCGATGAGAACGTCTGGCAGGCGGTGGTGGCGCGCTTCGCCAGGCTGGGCCGGGTGCCGGGAGAGAGCAACCGGGTGCAGGCCGAGATCCCCCGTGGCGCAACGGTGCTGCCCAACCGGTGGGGCACTGCCCCCGGTATCTGGCTCGAGGGCCCGCCGGGGCTCGTCATCATGCTGCCCGGTGTGCCGTACGAGATGCGGAACCTCCTCCGGCACGAGGTGGTCCCACGCCTCGCCAGCCGGGCGGACGCCGCCGTCGTGCGATCCCTCGTGGTGCGGACGACGGGCCTGCCGGAATCCACGCTCGCCGAGCGGCTGGGCGAGATCGAGGCCGCGATCGCGCCGCTCACGCTCGCCTACCTTCCCGGCGAGGAGGGCGTGGACCTCCGGGTGACGGCGTGGGGCTTCGCGCCGGCGGACGCGGATGCCCGCCTCCGCACCGCGGCCGACCTGCTGCGCGCCCGAGCCGGGGACCATGTCTACGGTGAGGGCGATGCCGATCTGTCCGCTGTTGTGCTCGAGGCCGCACGTGCGCGCGGCCTCCGCATCGCGGTAGCGGAGTCCTGCACCGGTGGGCTTCTCGCCAAGCGTCTCACCGACACGCCGAGAAGCTCCGAAGTGATGGTCGGGGGGGTCGTCGCCTACGACAACACGGTGAAGACCGCCCTACTCGACGTGTCCGCGGAGCTGATCGACCGGCACGGCGCCGTAAGCGAGGAGGTTGTCCGCGCCTTGGCGCTCGGCGCCATCGGGCGCTTCGGCGTGGGTCTCTCGGCGGCGGTGACCGGAATCGCCGGGCCTTCCGGTGGGACGCCCGAGAAGCCGGTCGGAACAGTCTGGCTCGCGACCGCCTTGGGGGACCGGGTCGAGGCGACGCGCGTGCTTCTTCCGGGTCCGCGCGACAACATCCGGTCGCGATCCGCCCAGGCGGCGCTCTTCCTCCTGCTTCGGCGTTTGCGAAATTCCTAACCGCCCGCCTGATATCACGGGTGTTATCTTAACCGTACCATTTGGTGGGGGATGTACCCAAGTGCCTGACAACGAGCGCTTTACCGGCGGCGGGCGAGAGCCAGCCGTCCCCGGCCCCGCAACCGAGCCGGCCTCGGCCACGCCGGCGGGGGTGGCCGGCGTACCAGCGGAGCTGGAATCGGAGGCGATCAGGCGGCTGGAGAGCGAGGTCGCGGAGCTCAGAGACCGGCACCTCCGGCTCGCCGCCGAGTTCGACAACTATCGGAAGCGAGTGGCCAAGGAGCGGGTGGAGCTGGCCGACCGGGCCCAGGCCGCGTTCGTGATCCGCCTGCTCGACGTGGTCGACGACCTCGATCGCGTCGTGGACGACTCCCGCAACACGCCGCTGGAGACGCTCCGGGAGGCGCTGGTCCTGGTCGATCGCAAGCTGCGCAAGGAGCTGGAGGCGGCCGGCGTGGAGCGAATCGATCCGGCCGGTGCCGCATTCGACCCCGCCGAGCACGAGGCGGTTTCCACCGTCCCGGCGCCCGACCCGGGGAAGGACCACATGGTGAGCACGACGTTCCAGGCCGGCTATCGGTTCAAGGGACAGCTGGTCCGTCCGGCGCGAGTACAGGTCTATTCGACACAGGGTGCAGGGTAAGTGGCAGCGAAAGACTTCTACCAGATTCTCGGGGTCGCTGACTCCGCGAGCCAGGCCGATATCAAGAAGGCCTATCGGCGGCTCGCGAAGCAGTACCATCCCGACGCGAATCCAAACAACGCGCAGGCCGCCGAGCGGTTCAAGGAGATCTCCGAAGCACACTCCGTGCTCTCCGATTCGGACAAGCGCAAGCAGTACGACCGGATGCGCAAGCTCGGGGCGTTCGACGGGTTCGCCCGCCGCCCGGCCGGCGCCGGCGCATCGCGCGGTGCTCCGGGTGGAAGTGGGGGATTCGGCGGCGGGTACTCCGCCGAGGACATCGATCTCGGCGACCTGGGCGGTTTCGGCCTGGGGGACATCTTCTCGTCCATCTTCGGCCGGGGGAAGCGCGAGGAGCGGGGCGAAAGCCTGGAGACGGTGGTGGAGGTGCCGTTCCGGGTCGCGATGCTGGGCGGGAAGGTGCCGGTGACCCTACCGGTGACCGAGGCCTGTCCGACCTGTCACGGGAACGGCGGCGCGCCAGGAGCCACCTTCTCCACGTGTCCCGAGTGCAACGGCCGGGGAACTATCTCGTTCGGCCAGGGCGGGTTCGCCGTCACACGGCCCTGCCCGCAGTGCCGGGGGCGCGGGAAGATCCCGTCGGCCCCGTGCCCGACCTGCGACGGCGTGGGTGAGGTGCGGACGGAGCGGCGCGTGATGATCACCGTCCCGTCGGGCACCGAGGCCGGGAGCAAGGTGCGGCTCAAGGGTCAGGGGCTTCCGGGCCGCGCCGGCGAGCCGGCGGGTGACCTGGTGGTGACCTTTCAGGTCCAGCCGGATCGCTTCTTCCGCCGCGATGGGCTCGACATCCTGTGCGAGGTGCCGATCAATCTGGCGCAGGCGCTGCTCGGCTCCCGCCTCCGGGTGCGGACGCTGGACGGCAAGAAGGTCGTGCTCAAGATCCCGGCCGGGACGCAGCCGGGTCGAAAGTTCCGGATCAAGGGGCTGGGCATCGAGAAGAACGGCCGTCGCGGAGACCAGCTGGTCGAGATTCGCGTGACCCTGCCGGATCACCTGACCCCGGAGGAGCAGGACTTGGTGAAGAAGCTCGCTGAGATGGAGGGGATGACCTACTAGCTTCGCACCGCTTCCGCCAGGATCCGGTGGGTGCCCCGCTCGGTCTCGGGGCTCGAGGGGTTCCGCTGAGTGTACGTTCCGTCCGCGCCGAGATCCCACGCCTGCCGATTGTCGCTCCACATCAGCTCGAGCAGCGTACGAATCGTTTGCCGGTGGGCCGGGTTCTGGATCGGCAGCACGCACTCGATCCGGCGGTCGAGGTTGCGCGGCATCCAGTCGGCGGAGCCGATGTAGACCTCTTCCTGGCCGCCGTTCAGGAAGTAGAAGGCCCGCGAGTGCTCCAGGAACCGTCCGATGATGCTGATCACCCGGATGGTCTCGCTCACGCCCGTGAGTCCGGGCCGGAGGCAGCAGATGCCGCGCACGATGAGATCGATGGGCACGCCCGCGCGGGAGGCCTCGTACAGGGCCGCAATGATGTCCGGGTGCACCAGCGCGTTCATCTTCGCGAAGATCCGCGCGGGGCGGCCTGCCTCCTTGTGGCGGATCTCGCGGCGGATCATATCGATGAACCGTTCCCGCATCCCGCGCGGCGCCACGATGAGCTTGCGGTAACCCGCGGGCTGCGCGAACCCGGTGAGCACGTTGAAGAGATCGGTCAGGTCCGCGCCCAGCTCGGGATCGTCCGAGAGCAGTCCGAAGTCGGTGTAGAGGCGGGCGGTCTTGGGGTTGTAATTGCCGGTCCCGATGTGCACGTACCGGCGCATCGAGTCGCCCTCCCGCCGCACCACCAGCATCACCTTGGCGTGAGTCTTGAGCCCGGCGACGCCGTAGCTCACGTGCACGCCGACGTCCTCCAGCCGCTGCGCCCAGATGATGTTGTTCTCCTCGTCGAACCGTGCCTGGAGCTCGATCAGCACGGCCACCTGCTTGCCCCGCTCCGCGGCATGCGCGAGCGTCCGGGCGATGCTCGAGTCGCCGCCCGTCCGATAGAGCGTCAGCTTGATGGCGAGGACGTCCGGGTCATCGGCCGCGGTCTGGATGAATCGCTCCACCGAGGTCGCGAAGCTGTCGTATGGGTGGTGGAGAAGGACGTCCCCCTCCTTGATCACGTCGAAGATGCTCCGGTTGCCCGCAAGCCTCGCCTGGGTCCCGGGATGGAACGGCGGGTCGTGCAGCGCGGAGATATCGAGCGAGGAGAGGCTCAGCACGTCAGCGGTGTCGAGCAGCCCGTCCACCTCATAGATGTCGTCCGCTGTAAGCGGCTGGGCCGGCTGCTCCTGCTCTTCTGTGAACTCCGCGAGGAGCAGCTGGCGGAGCGAGGGCGGCATGAGCACGTCCACCTCGATCCGGACCACTTCGGCGAAGCGGCGGTTTCGGACTTCCTCCTGGATGAGGCTCAGCAGGTCCTCACCCTCGTCGCTGTCGGCGATCTGGAGATCGGTGTTTCGCGTGATGCGGAACGGGTACCACCCCAGGATCTCCACGCCCGGAAAGAGCATCTCCAGATTGGTGCCGATCACCTGCTCCAACGGCACGAACCGGTTCGGCGTGGTGAGCGGGACCCAGCGCGGCAGGATCTTCGGCACCTTCACCCGCGCGAAGCGCTCCTCGCCGTCGGCGTCCCGAAGAACGACTGCCAATGACAGACTGAGGTTGGAGATGTACGGGAACGGGTGCCCGGGATCGACGGCGAGCGGTGTGAGGACCGGAAAGACGTTCGCCTGGAAGTAGCGGTCGAGGTGCTCCCGGTCGGCGCGCGACAGCTCCGGAACATGGAGCTGGAGATCGACACCCTGCTCGGCCAGTGCCGGGATCAGGTCGTGCATCAGGGACTGGCTGTGCTGGCGGCAGAGCTCCCGGACCGTGGCCGAGATCGCGCGCAGCTGGTCCTCGGGCGTCATACCGTCGGCGGTGCGCTCCATGATCCCGGCCGCGAGCTGCTGCTTGAGCCCCGCGACCCGCACCTGGAAGAACTCGTCGAGGTTGCTGCTGAAGATGCCGAGAAACTTGAGCCGCTCGAGCAGCGGGGTGCGCGGGTCCAGCGCCTCGTGCAGCACCCTGCGGTTGAACTCGAGCCAGCTCAGCTCCCGATTGAGATAGAGCGACGCGTGCCGGAGATCGATCGGCGCCGCGTCGCTGGCCAGTGGGGGGAGCGGAGAGACCTGGGTCACGGTCTCAATGTACGCAGCGGGGCCGCCACCGGGAATTGATGGTGTAACGACCGTGTAACAGATTGTGGCGGCGTCGGTTAGCCATCGGCCGCCCGACCCACGAAGAGGGTGAGGACGGTGCTGACGATGCCGATCACGAGTCCGCCGAGCACGGCTGGAAGGAAGCCGTCAACCTGGAATCCAAGGGCGAACCTGGCGGACAGCCACGACGTGAGCCAGAGCATCGCCGCGTTGATCACGAGCAGGAACAGCCCCAGCGTCACCACGATGAGCGGGCAGCTGAGCAGCGTCAGGATCGGCCGCACCACCGCGTTCACAAGGCCGAACACGAACGCGACCAGCAGCAGCTGTCCGATCCCCCCGGTGAAATGCATGCCGGGGATCAGCTTCACGGCCGCGAACAGGGCGACGGCGTTGATGAGCAAGCGAATGAGGATGTGGCGCATGGGGTATCCTCAGCGAAGGTGGCAGTCGCAAGAATGCGAGCTCATGCTCACGCGATGACCCCGCCGCCCAACACTCGTGCGCCGGGGTCGTAGAGCACGCCGGACTGGCCCGGGGTGATCGCCCGCACCGGCGCGGCGAGCGCGAGCTGAAGCACCGAGCCGGTCGCGAGGACCGTAGCCGGCACCGCGTCCGCGCGATACCGCAGCTGGACGGCGCAGTCGGCGCCCGGCTCGAGCGGCTCGGTCAGCCAGTTCAGCTCCTCGAGGTCCACTCGGCGTCCGGCCAGCTCTTCCGCAGTGCCCACCACCACCTCGCGGGTCGCGGGACGGATCGCCACGACGTAACGCGGCTCCCGGGAGCCGCCGGGCAGCCCTCGGCGCTGTCCCACGGTGTAGCGCGCGAAGCCGCGGTGCTCGCCGATTACTTCCCCCGACGTGGTGACCACGGCGCCCGGCGCCAGCGCGGGAGCGTCCGCCGGCAGATGCCGCTCCAGCACGGCGGCGTAGTCGTCGTCGGGGACGAAGCAGATCTCCACCGACTCCTTCTTGTCCGCCGTCACGAGACCGAGCCGCCGCGCGTATGCGCGGGTCTCCTGCTTGGTCAGCTCCCCCACCGGCGTGAGCATCCGCCGGACTACCGCGCGGTCGATCCCCCACAGGAAGTAGCTCTGATCCTTTCGCGGGTCATGCCCTCGATAGAGCGCGCCCTCCCGGGCGACCGCGTAGTGACCGGTCGCGAGGTAGCCGCACTCGAGCGCGTCGGCGTGGGCGAGCAGATCGCGGAACTTGGTGAACGAATTGCACCGGACACAGGGGATCGGCGTGCGCCCGCGGCTGTATTCGTCCACGAAGTTCCGGATCACATGCAGGTTGAAGCGGTCCTCGAGGTTGAGGACGTAGTGCGGGATGCCGAGCGTGTGCGCGACGCTGCGCGCGTCCTCGATCGAGTCGAGCGAGCAGCAGGGGCGGTCGGGCACGGACTCGCCGTAGCAGAAGAGCTTCATCGTGGCGCCGACCACGTCGTACCCCTGCTCGACCAGGCGCGCCGCGGCGACGGAGCTGTCCACTCCGCCCGACATGGCCACCAGCACCCGCTCAGGCACGGGCGAGCGCTGCGGCAAGCGACCGGACCTTGGCGACGACGCCGGGGAAGACCTCGGCGACCTGGTCGATCTCGGACTCGGTCGTCTCACGGCCGAGGCTCAAGCGGAGCGCGCAGGCCGCCAGGCTCGCCGGGACCCCCATCGCGATCAGGACCGGGGAAGGATCGGCCGCACCGCTGGTGCAGGCCGATCCGCTGGACACCGCGATGCCCGCGACGTCGAGATGCATCAACATCGCCCCGGAGTCGGCGTCCGGAACGCACACGTTGAGGATGTGAGGCACCCGCTCGGCCCGCTCGGCGGTCACCACCAGGTCCGGTACGGAGGCGGCCAGGCGCCCGGCCAATCGACTCCGCAGTCCGGCCAGACGGCACGCGTGCTCTGGCTGCTCGTGCGCGGCCAGCTCGGCGGCCCGGCCGAAGCCGACGGCACCGGCGATGTTCTCGGTGCCGGGGCGGAGCCCGCCCTGCTGGCCGCCACCCTGAATCAACGGCTCGATCGCGCGCCGGTCGCGCAGGAGCAGGGCCCCCACACCCTTGGGGCCGCCGACCTTGTGAGCCGAGACGGTGAGCAAATCGCACGGCAGGTCGGCGAATCGGACGGGGAGGTTGCCGAAGGCCTGCACCGCATCAGTATGGAAGAGGACTCCGGCGGCGCGGCACCGGCGGCCGATCTCGACGACCGGCTGGATAACGCCGGTCTCGTTGTTGACCCACATGACCGACACCATCACTGGACTCGCCGCGAGCGCCGCGTCCAGCGCGTCGAGATCCACGACGCCGTCCCCGCCGACTCGGAGCGTTTCCTCGGCTCCGCCGAGGTGATGCACCGCATGCGCGGCCGCCAGAACGGCCTTGTGCTCGATCGCCGAGACGGCCACCCGCATTGAGGCGCCGCGGGCCCGAGCGGCGAGCGCGGCCCCGAGCACGGCCAGGTTGTCGGCCTCGGTGCCGCCTGACGTGAAGAAGACCTGCACCGCCTCGGCGCCCAGCGCGAGAGCCACCTGCCGCCGGGCCTGCTCCAGCCCGGCCCGCGCGGCTCGCCCGAAGCGGTGTGCGCTCGATGGATTGCCGAAGGTTTCCGCGGTCAGGTAGGGCAACATCGCGTCCCGGGCCTCGGGACGGACGGGTGTGGTGGCGGCGTGGTCGAGGTAGACGGCTTCCATGGCGGGTAAAGATAGCACGTGCCGGCGGGACCGCAGCCTACATGCTCTGCACCTCCAGCTTCACGACGTCATCCACGAGCAACGTCTCGTGGGTATAAAAGGGCTCGCCGTAATGCCGCCGGATCAGCGAGCCGTAGTGGGCATTCTGGGTCTCGACCAGGGAATACAGGTCCTGCCCGGTGGGGAAGATCTCCCCCGCTGCCTTCGCGCCATCGAACTGGCTCGCGTAGCACTTGATCGCGGCGAGCTTGCGCTCGAACTGGGCGGTGATGTCCACAACGAATGAGGGCTTGATCGGGTCCTCGCGGTACGCCAGCGCGTACAGGATCTTGTGCGGCCGGTGCGCCGTGCCCGGGGCCTCGTAGCGGGCGAGACCCGCGAGGTAACAGGCGTCCCGGCCCAGCTCCGAAGCCACGCGATGATCCGGGTGCCGGCCCACGGCGAAGGGGAGAATGACCACGCGGGGCGCGAAGTGCCGGATGTGCTCCACCACGACGCGGCGTGTACCCTCGCTGTTCTCCAGGTGCGCGTCCGGGAGGCCGGCGTTCCGGCGCTCGACCACCCGGAGGATCTTGGTGGCGTCGTCGGCCTCTCGGCCGCGCACCGCCGCGCTGCCGTGAGTCCCGCTCTCGCCGGCCGTGAGGTCGAGGATGGCGGTCCGGTAGCCCGCGTCCGCGGCGCGGAGCAGCGTGCCCGCGCAGGTGAGCTCGACGT
The DNA here is from genome assembly GCA_041488455.1 of Gemmatimonadota bacterium. Taxonomy (GTDB): domain Bacteria; phylum Gemmatimonadota; class Gemmatimonadetes; order Gemmatimonadales; family GWC2-71-9; genus DASQPE01. Next base: position 7,236 of record JBGPPG010000058.1, on the reverse strand, counting down.
CGTCCCGGTGGGCCGCGATGGCGAGGATGTCGGTGGGCATGGCCGGCAGTGAGAGAAGTGAGAAGTGAGAGGTAAGAAGTAAGAAGTATGAAGGGAGAAGGCAACCACCGCGGTTTCCTCCTCCCTTCTCACCTCTCGCCTTTTACTTCTCACTTCTTACTTCTCACTTCTCACTTCTCACACCTGTTGCGCCGGCCGGCGGAGCCTCCGGATGCCCCACACCGCGGTGCCCCCGGCAAGCACGACCGGCACCAGCACGCCAAGCGAGGCGATGAAGCCGGCTGCGAGCTCCAGGAAGTTGCGCCACGCCCGCTCGAACGCCCGCACCAGCACGTTGTCCGGGCTGCCGCCGACGGGCAACGGCTCGTGCACCGTGATCGAGAGCGAGCTCATCGCGGCCCGGCTCTTGAGATAGCGAAGCCGGCCCTCATAGCGCTCGATCTCCTCGCGCACGCGCGCCAGCTCACGCTCCACGGTCAGCACGTCCTGGAGCCGGCCCGTCCGGGTCGCGAGGAGGTCGATCAGGCGGCTCTCGAGACGGCGGGAGTTCGTGACCCGCGCGCCCACGTCCACATACTCCTCACCGACGTCCTGCGCGGTCACGTTCACGGATTCGAGTTTGCCGAGGGGCTGAAGGCCGGCCACCAGATCGTCGAATCGGCTCGCGGGCACCTTCACTTCCAGCGTCGCCTGGCGGTATTGAGCCGTCCCTGCCTGGACCTCGGTGTTGGCCACATAACCGCCGACCCGGCCGGCGAGGGCGCGGACGAGGGCGAGGGCGGGCTCGAGGGAGTCGATCCGGATGCTGGCGGTGCCGGTGCGGATGATCATCACGGTCGGATCGTCGTCCCACCCCAGGGCGAAGGGGTTGTCGGACGGCTGGGTCCCGGGGGTGACGCTGCCGGTGAGGGCCTCGTCCGTCGCCGCTGGGGCCGCCGCGCGTTGAGCCATGTTGACCTCGACCTTCGACTCGACCGAGGCGAGGCCATCACGCCGCTCGGCTTCGCCGGGCGTGACGCGTCGGTGGTTGCAGGCCAGGGTGGTGAGTCCGATCGCGAGCCAGAAAACCTGTGGGGTACGCATCAGTGCCTCCTTGGGGTCGGAGGGAGATGCGGGAGGGTCGGCTCCTTGCACACCGACATATATGCATGTCTTGACAAGAAATATTGTCGGACATACACTGGGCCCAAGGTCCTCGAATCCCCCTGCCCGGGTCAGCGCCATGGCCGACATCTACCACGACTTCCCCATCAACGCACCGCTGGAGCGGGTCTACGCGGCGGTGAGCACGCCCCAAGGGCTCGATTCCTGGTGGACCAAGCGGTCCAGCGGCCAACCCATCCAGGGCGCCGAATTCGAGCTCTGGTTCGGTCCCGGGTACGACTGGCGCGCCCGGGTGAGCCAAGCCACTGCGTCCGCCGAGTTCGAGCTCGAAATCGTGAAGGCGGACCAGGACTGGCTCGGGACGCGGGTGGGCATTCGACTCGAGAGCGCGGGCGACAAGACCCAGCTCCGGTTCCGCCACACCGGCTGGCCCGTCCCGAATGAGCACTGGCGGATCTCCACCTATTGCTGGGCGATGTATCTCCGGATCCTTCGGCGCTCGCTGGAGTATGGTGAGGTGGTTCCTTACGAGAAACGCCTCGATGCGTAGCCGCGGAGCCGCGTCCCGCGCCCACGAGCCACCAGGCGATCACTCTCCGCTCGAATCGGTCCAGGTCGTGCGCGGAGCGGGGCAGGCGGCCGCCCTGCTCAACCCCGACCGCGTCCGCCTCCTCGCCGCGCTCGCCGCGCCAGCCTCCGCTGCGGGTGTGGCGCATCAGGTCGGCATGACGCGGCAGCGGGTCAACTACCATCTTCGCGAGCTCGAGAAGGCTGGGTTGGTCGAGCTCGTGGAAGAGCGACGCAAAGGAAACTGTACGGAGCGCGTCATGCGGGCCTCAGCGCGCTCGTACCTCATCAGCCCCGACGTGCTGGGCGCGCTCGGCACCGACCCCGCGACGGGAGACGCCCGGGACCGGTTTTCCGCCGCCTACCTGATCACTGCCGTCGCTCGTGCGCTGCGGGATCTCGCCGTTCTCCGCAGCCGGGCGGACCGGGCAGGAAAGCCGCTCGCCACTCTAGCGCTCGAAACCGACGTCCGGTTCAAGTCGGCCGCCGACCGGGCCGCGTTCACCGAAGAGCTGACGACGACGCTCGCCGGCCTGGCCGCGAAGTACCACGCGGACGGGGGCGGGCGCGCGTTCCGGTTCCTGCTCGGGGCCTACCCGGCTGTGGCCCCGGCGGAGGAGGATCCCGATGGATCCTGATTCGGTGGATCCAGGCGCGCCGCGCTCGCTCGAGGAGCGGATCGTGATCGACGCGCCGGCCGAGGCCGTATGGCGGGCGCTCACCGACGCCGAGGAGCTGATGCGGTGGTTCCCGCTCGAGGCCACGGTCGAGCCGGGAGCAGGCGGAAGCATGTGGCTGTCGTGGGGTGGGCAGAATGGAGCGACGGCGCGCATCGAGGTGTGGGAGCCCAACCGCCACCTGCGGACGGTGGAGCCGCGGCGGGACTCGGCGGGTCGCCTGGTGGAGCTGGTCGTGGACTACTTCATCGAGGGTGAAGGCGGGCGGACCACGCTCCGGGTAGTCCATGCCGGATTCGGTGCGGGGGCCGAATGGGACGAGGAGTATGACGGCACGAGCCGCGGATGGCGCTACGAGCTTCGCGGGCTGCGGCACTACCTGAGCCGCCATCGCGGCATGCCGAGGCGGGTGGCGTGGGTCGCGGCGCCGACCTCGCTTTCACCGGAAGTATGCTACGCCCGGATCATGGGCCCTACCGGGCTGGCGCGGGAGGGAGGAGTCGCAGGACTCGGGGAGGGGGATGCGTACCGCATCGTCGGCACCGCGGGGGCCTTCGAGGGCGTGGTCCTGGTGAACCGGCCCCCGCTCGATTTTGCCGGGACCGCCACCAACCTGAACGACGCATTGCTGCGCTACGAGTTCTACGGTGGCAGTCCCAGGCTCTGGGTCGCGACGTGGGGCGTGGACGAGGGCGTGGTGCAGGGGCTCGAAGCCCGGCTCCGCGAGATCGGCCTCGGCCCGGGCTGACCTCATTCGTGCCGCAGTGCCTCTACCGGATCCATCCGGGCGGCCCGGTTGGCCGGATAGAGGCCGAAGACGAGACCGATCGCGATGCTCACTCCCGCAGCGAGCGCGGCGCTCCAGAGCGGAACCTCGGACTGCAGGCTCAGGAGCAGCTTGAGCAGCTCCCCCGCGCCAAGCCCGAACGCGATCCCGACCGCCCCGCCGATCGACGTGAGCGTCGCCGCCTCGACGAGGAACTGCCAGAGGATCTCACGCCGCGTAGCCCCGAGCGCTTTTCGCAAGCCGATCTCCCGGGTGCGATCCGTAACCGAGACCATCATGATCGCCATCACCCCGATCCCGCCGACCAGCAGCGCGACGCTCGACAGCGCCACCATCGCCACGAAAAAATAGGACGTGAAGTTGCTCACGACCGCGAGGATCTGATCCTGGGTGATGAGATCGAACGTATCGGGCATTCCGGGCCGGAGGTTCCGGACCCGGCGGAGCGCCGCCGTCACGAGATCCTTGGCCTGATCTACCGTCACACCGGTGCGTGGCTTTGCCGCGATGAACAGACCGTTGGTGGTGTCGTAGCGGTAGTTCTGGCGAACGAACTCGAACGGGACGGTCCCGGCCGTCTCCTGGCCCGGCGGCTCGAAGATGTTGCCCGGCTTCTGCCAGATGCCGATCACGCGCACCGACTTGGGCCCGATCCGTACGAACCGCCCCAGCGGGTCCACCTGACCGAAGAGCCGCTCGGCCACCCCTGCTTCCAGGACCACGACCGGATCGCCGTCCAGCTCGGCCCGACTGAACAGCCGGCCGCGAAGCAGCGTGCCGCCCTGGATTTCCATGAAGCCGTCGTCGGCTCCGAAGACCGTCACGGTCTGGGTCCGCTCTCCCTGATAGTCCACGCGCTGAAAGAGCTGGACCCAGAGCGCCGCGTAGGCAAGCTCGGGCACGCGCGTGAGCGCCTCCGCGTCGGAGCGTTCGAGCACGGGGCGGATTCGGACCTCGTAGGGCAGCCGGTCGGGGTTGAGTGGGGTCTGGGAGAAGAAACGCACCACGTAGAACGCCGTGGGCCCCGCCGTCTCGATTGCGTTGAAGATCTGGGTGCGGATCCCCTGGACCATGGACGCGATCGCCATCACGGTGGTGACGCCGATGACGACGCCGAGGATGGTCAGCGCCGAGCGCAGCTTGTTCGCCCAGATGGCGTCGAGGGCCATCCCGACACCCTCGTCCAGGTTGCGCAACAGCATCGGCTACTCCACCCGGAGGGCGCTGATCGGATCGAGCCGGGCGGCCCGGGTCGCCGGATACACGCCGAAGACAATGCCGCTGCCCGCGCCGAGGGCGAGGGCCACGGCGATGGACCAGGTCGTGATGCGGGCCGGCAGCGGGGTGAACTGGGCGACGGACAAGGCGAGCAGCCATCCCCCGAGGATGCCGAACGCACCGCCCAGCGCGGCGAGGATGACCGACTCGACGAGGAACTGGCGGCGGATGTCGCGCCGGCGGGCGCCGAGGGACTTTCGAAGACCGATCTCGCGGGTGCGCTCGTTCACGCTCATCAGCATGATGTTCATGATCACGATTCCGCCAACGACGATGCCGATGCCGACGACCGCGGGAATGGCGGTGAAGAGCACACGGGTGAGGCTCTTCCAAAAGGCGACCAGCGCGTCGGCCTTGTCCACCGTGAAGTCGTTGCTCTCCCCGGGCCGGAGGCGGTGGGCGACCCGCATGGCTTCCTCGGTACGGGCCATCGCGTCGTCGATCGCGTCGGCGGTCAGCATCTTCACCGAGACCACGGTGGTCTTGCGGCGGCCGTACATGGACTCGAACGTCGTGAACGGAATCAGCACGAACCCGTCGAAGGACTGCCCGAGCACACGGCCCTTCTTCGCGATGACGCCCTTCACGGTCAGCTCGTAGCCCGCGACCCGGACGGTCTTCCCTACCGCGGCCCCCGGCTCGTCGAACAGCTCGCGGGCGATGTCCCAGCCAAGGACGACGGCGTACCGCCGCTCGCGGACGTCGGGGTCGGCGAGCGGCGCGCCGAAGGCGAAGCGGTAGTCCTGGACGAGCTGGTAGGGCGCCGTGACCCCGAACACCAGCACGTTCGTGACCGTGCGATTCCCGGTCTGGACGTCGCTCACCGGCGTCGGCCAGCCTGACTGGAGCGCCACCGCCTGGGCATCCGGCAGCGCCTTCGCCACTACCTCGGCGTCTTCGCGGGTAACCAGGGGCCGCTTGGCGATCGTCTTGAGCTGCTCGTCGTCGAGCAGGCCGACGGAGATGGGGCTGCGGCGGAGCTGGAAGGCGTTGGTCCCGATCATCGCGCCGGTCAGATTCTCGCGGACATAGGCATTCATGCCCTGGATGATCGCGACCACGACGACGAGAAAGCCGACCGAGACGATGATGCCGAGGAGCGTGAAGAAAGAGCGCAGCTTGGCACCGAGGATCGCCTGGAGGGCGAGGCGGACGGCTTCGGAGAGAGGCATGGCACAACGTAAACAGGAACAGTGAACAGTGAACAGTGAACAGGGGCTCGGCTGTACACCGGGGCCCCTGTTCACTGTTTACCGTTCACTGTTCAGGCGGTTCTCTACTCGTACCTCAGCGCCTCCACCGGATCCAGGCGTGACGCCTTGCTCGCGGGGTAGAGCCCGAACAGCACGCCGGTGAGGATCGAGGCGAACACGGCCGCGACCACGGAGGCGAGCGGTACCGCCGCCGGAATCGGGCTGAACGTTCGGACTGCCCACGCCGTAAGGGCGCCGAGGCCCATGCCGATCAGGCAGCCCACGAGCGTAAGCGTGGCCGCCTCGACCAGGAACTGGAACATGATCTCGCGACGCGTTGCGCCGAGCGCCTTGCGGACCCCGATCTCCCGGGTGCGCTCGGTCACCGAGATCATCATGATCGCCACGACGCCGACGCCGCCCACCATGAGGCCGACGCTCGACAGGGCGATCATCGCGACAAAGAAGCCCGCGGTGATGCTGTTGAAGGTATCGAGCAGCTTGTTCTGGGTGACCACGGCGAAGTTGTTGTCCTCGCCGGGCCGAAGCCCCCGCTCGCTCCGGAGCGCCGCCACCACCTGATCCTGCGCTTCCTGGATGGTCGCCGAGTCCGTGGGCACCACCGCGAAGTCCATGAATCCCTTCTGGTATTGCGCGACCTTGACGAAGACCGTGTGCGGAATCGCGAGCCGCGGCTTGTCCGCGTTGGAGAAGAGCGACGACGCCTCGGCGTGCATCCCGACGACGGTGAACGGCTCGCCGAAGATCTTGATGGTTTGCCCGATGGGATCGAGCCGGGGAAAGAGCGACTTCGCGAGGTGGTCGTTGATGACGACGACGTGCGCGCCCGCGGCGTACTCCGCCTCGGTGTAGTTGCGGCCCTGGAGGATGTCGCCGCCGTTCACCTGGATCCAGTGCGGTCCGTACCCCGCCATGTCCACGCCCTTGAGGTTCACGTCCTCCCAGCTCACCGGGCCCTGGCTGTACTCCCCGATGTTCACGTCACGCACGGCGGGCAGGCGGCGGAGCATGTCCGCCTCCGTGACCGACAGCCAGGGATTGCGCCGCCATGGGCTGGTCTCATCCGAGCCGTCGGAGACGGTGATCCCGCCCTGGAAGAACCGGAACACGAAAAAGGTCTTGGGCCCCGCGGCCTCGAGGATCTGGGTGACGCTCCGGTTGATCCCGGTGATCGCGGCCCCCATGGCGATGACGACGGTGACGCCGATCGCGACGCCAAGGATGGTGAGGGCGGCCCGGACCTTGTTGGCCCGGATCGAATCGAGCGCGATGCCGACGCCCTCGGTCAGGCGGAACAGCGCGGACGCGCTGCGGAGCGGCGTCATTCGGCCCTCAGGGCGACGATGGGATCAAGGCGGGAGGCCCGGCTGGCAGGATACACGCCGGCCGCGACGCCGACGACCACGCCGAGCACGACCGCGACGGCGATGGACCAGGGCGCCACCGCCGCCGGCAGCGGGCTGAGCGCTTTAACCACGAAGGCGAGGACGAGACCCGCGCCGATGCCGAGAGCCGCGCCAGCGCTCGACAGGGTCGCGGCCTCGACCACGAACTGGGCGAGAATATCCCGGCGCCGCGCCCCGAGCGCCTTCCGGATCCCGATCTCGCG
>JBGPPG010000057.1:0-21065 GCA_041488455.1 Gemmatimonadota bacterium | reverse complement strand
GGAGCGCGGCGCGCCTCATCCGGTCCGGCATCGGCATGTTGCGTCCAGCGACGGTTGGGGAACGGCCGCCGGCGCTGTATCGTACCCCCATGCCTCCCTTCCATTTCGCCTTTTTCGTCAAGGACCTCGCCTCTACCCGCCGCTTCTACGGCGATGTCCTCGGCTGCACCGAGGGTCGAAGCACCGACACCTGGGTGGACTTCGACTTCTTCGGCAGCCAGATCTCCGCTCACATCACCGGCCCCGTCACCTCGACCACAGACGCAGGCGTGGTGGACGGCATCCACGTCCCCATGCCGCACTTCGGCGCGCTGCTCGAGTGGGAGCGGTTCGAGCAGGTGGCGGAACGCATCCGCCAGGCGAATATCCCGTTCATCCTCGAGCCGCGCGTGCGCTACCCCGGCCTGCCGGGTGAGCAGATGACGATGTTCCTCCGCGATTTGAGCGGCAACGCGCTCGAGTTCAAGAGCTTCAAGCACCCGGAGCACGTCTACACCAAGTGACCGCGCCGGAGGTCGTCATCCTCGGCGCCGGCATCATGGGCGCGAGCACGGCCTTCCACCTCGCCCGCCAAGGCGTGCGCGGGATCGTGCTGCTGGACCGGGGCCCGGCGCCGGGGGCGGGGAGCACCTCCCGCGCCACCGGCGGGTTCCGCGCCCAGTACGCCACCGGGATCAACGTCCGTCTCTCGCTCCTCTCCCGCGCCAAGCTTGCGACCTTCGAGGACGACACGGGCGTGGATCCGGGCTACGCCCCGCACGGCTACCTCTGGCTCGCCGGGAAGGAGCACGAGCTGGCCGTGCTGGCGGACGCGCGGCGGGTCCAGCAGGCCGCGGGGCTCGCCGAAGCCGTCGCCGTCACGCCCGACGACATCCGGCGGCTCAACCCGGCGGTCTCGGTGGACGGGATCGTGGGCGGCGCCTGGTGCCCCACCGACGGGTTCATCCGCCCGCTCGATCTCCTTGCGGGCTATCTGGCGGGCGCGGAGCGGCTGGGAGCTCGGGTCCGCTGGGGAGTGGACGTGCGCGGGCTCGAGCTGGGAGAGGGTGGTCACGTGATCGCGGTGCGCACAGCCGCCGAGCGCATCGCGTGCGGCGCCGTGGTCAACGCCCTGGGGGCGTGGGCGACGGAGCCGATGCGCGGGACCGGCTTCGCTCTGCCGGTGACGCCGCTCCGGCGACAGGTTGCGCCGACCGTCCCCACCGATGCCCTGCCGCCCACAATGCCGATGACCATCTTCGTGGGCGACGGCTTTCACCTCCGGGTGCGCGACAGGCGGGTGCTGCTCCTCTGGCCCACACCCGGCGCTCCGGGCAGCCCGTTCGACGACTCGGTCGAAGCCGAGTGGGTAGACGCGGTGGTCGCGAAGGCGCACGCCCGGGTGCCCCTGCTTCGGAGCGTGCCGGTGGACCGGGGCGCCTGCTGGGGCGGGCTCTACGAAGTCTCGCCCGACAAGCACGCCATCCTGGGCGCCACACCCGGTGTGCCCAACCTCTTCCTTATCAACGGGTCGTCCGGGCACGGGGTCATGCATGCGCCGGCGCTGGGCCAGCTCCTGAGCGAGATCGTCTGCGACGGCCGGGCGTCGGCTCTGGACGCCGCTCCGCTCCGGCCGGAGCGGTTCGCCGAGGAAGACTTCAATCCGGTTTCCGAGCTGCTCTAGGGCGGCGCCAAGGTGAAACGGCCCAAGCGGATGCAGGCCGTTGCACGGTGTCCGGCCTTTCCCGATAGCCGGGGCGCGGCCGGGTCCGTACCTTTCCTGTAATCACCACGCCACGGGATCGACCTTGCTTCGACTGCGTACGGCAGCCCTCGCCGCCCTGCTCGGGATCTGGGCCTGCGGTGGAGACACCACCACCAGCCCTGCACCGGGTCAGACCGGAACGCCCGGGGGAGGCGGCACGCCGTCCGGCGGAACCGGGGCGCCGACCCGGATCGTGTTCCAGGATCCTGGTACCGGCTTTCCCAACACCAATGTCGGTCCGTTCGAGGATAACGTCCCGGTTACGCCCGGGATCCGTTATCTCGTACGTGCCGTCCCGATGGACGCGGCCGGCAACGTCTACAACCAGCTGACGCTCGATTGGTCGGTGGCGGGTGGCGGCTCGCTCGATCACGCTGAGACCTCGCCGGCCGGCGGCGCGGACGCTACGCTCAACGGGTGGTCTGTCGGCCACAACGAGGGCGTGCAGTCGGTGACAGTCACGCTGCCCGCCTTTCCCGCGGTCCAGGGCACACTTCACGTTCAGGCGCTCAATCTGCACGCGGTCGGGATCAGCCCCTCGACCACCGGCCCTCTCACCATCGGGCTAGGGCAGCAGATGTCTCTCACCGCCCGACTTCTGACGGGCAACGGCCAGCCCTTCCAGTGGCCGATCACCTTCGAGGCCTCCTACGGGGGACCCCCGTGCGCCAACTTCGGCGGGCTCCCCGGCGGCTTCGGCGCGACGCCGAGCGCAACACCGGCGCTCAGTTTCGACGCAGCGACCGATGCCCAGGGCACTGCGACCGTCACCTACACCGGGCCTACGATGTTCATCGGCGCCAGTTGTCCGGTTCTCATCCTCGCCGGGCCGGCGATCTCCGCCGGTGGCATCGCGAGCTCTGGTACGACGCTCGTCTGGACCGGGAACGTGACTCCCGCGCCGGCGACGCGCATCATCGCGGTGAGCGGCAGCGGGCAGGCGGGCTCGCCCGGCGCTACGCTGGCACACTCACTGGTGGTCTCGGTCCAGGATGCCTTCGGTAACGGTGTGGCTGGCGTCGTCGTCAACTGGTCCGCGTCGTCCGGGGGCTTCGTGACCCCCACGAGCGTGACGACCAACGTGGGGGGCCAGCTGAGCGCCACGTGGATCGTCGGTTCGGCATCCGGCACCCAGACCGCGACGGCGACGATCCCCGGCGGCGCCCACGTCACCTTCACAGTGACGGTCTCCTAGCGGAGGATGCGCTCGGGGCTCCTGGTCCTCCTCACGCTCGGCCTGCCGTTCGCCGCGCGCCCCGCGTTCGGCCAATCCCCGGTCGACACGCTCGCCATCGACAGCCTCGTCCGCGCCGCGGTCGGCAAGCACCAGCTCGTCGGCCTGTCGGTCGGTGTGGCGCAGGACGACCGCATCGTCTTCACCCGCGGTTACGGCCTCCGCTCGCTCGAGCAGCGGGACTCGGTCACCCCGGCGACGCTGTTCGCCATCGGCTCCGTCACCAAGCAATTCACCTGCGCGTCCGTCCTGCTCCTGGCCGAGGACGGCAGGCTGTCGCTGCAGGACCGGGTCGCGAAGTATCTCCCCCGATTGACGCGGGCCGGCGACATCACGCTCCTCGATCTCGGCCAGCACGTAGCCGGGTACCGCGACTACTATCCGCTCGACTTCGTGGACCGCGAGATGCAGCGGCCCGTGACGGCCGACGACGTCATCGCGGAATACGCCACGCGACCGCTCGACTTCGAGCCGGGGACGCGCTGGTCCTACAGCAACACCAACTTCTTCGTTCTTGGAAGGGTGATCGAGATGGTCGCGGGCGAGCCGCTGGGGCGCGTGCTCGAGCAGCGCATCTTCGGCCCGCTCGGCATGCGTTACACTCGCTACGACCCGCCCGGCGCGGATTCCTCCATGGCGCGGGGCTATACGTCCTTCGCCCTCGGCCCCGCGATGCCCGCGGCGCCGGAAGGCTCCGGCTGGCTGGGCGCTGCCGGCGGCCTGTGGTCCACGCCGGCCGATCTGCTCGCGTGGGACCTGGCGCTGGTTGGTGGCAAAGTGTTGTCGCCCGAGTCCTATCGCGCGATGACCACCCCGCGCCGGCTCGCCGACGGCCGGACGACCGGCTACGGCTGCGGCCAGGGCGTGAACGACCGGGGTGACGCGGTGGTGCTGTCTCACAGCGGCGGAGTCAGCGGCTTCGTCGCGTGGAACGCGATCGTCCCCAAGGGCCGGTCCGCCGTCGTCCTGCTCGCCAACAGCGATGCGGTCTACAACCCGCTCGACCGGCTCGGCAAGTCCATCGTCGGCATGCTCACCCCCTCGGGAGGGGTCCCGGCGGTGAGCGGCACCGCTCCCGTCGATGCGGCGAGAACGTTCCTTCTGGGACTCCAGACCGGATCGGTGGACCGCTCGACCCTCGGCGCGGACTTCGATGCGTTCCTCACGCCCGACATGCTTCGCCGCGCGCAGCGCTCGCTGACCGGGCTCGGGCCGATCGGGAACGTATGGGTGACGGGGATGTACGAGCGCGGTGGCATGCAGGTCGCCGTGCTCCGGGTTCAGATCGGGCCCGAGACCGCCCGGGGGCTGATGTATCGCACGCCCGACGGCAGGATCCAGGAGCTCTTGATCTTCCACGACTGACGGGCTGACCTGGCCCGACCGACCCGCTCCATGCTAAACTCGGCTGGACGCCAGCCGCGGAGACCTTGCCGGTGCCGCCCAGACTCCTTCGTCATCGAGCTCTCATCCCGATTCTGCCCCTGCTGCTCGCCGGCATGGGGTGCTCCCGCCCGGCGAAGCCGCCCGCATCGGTATGGCAGGCGGATGCGGAGATGCAGCGTGCCGGGGACGTGGGGATGCCCGCCCGCCCGGTCGATTCGGCCACGCTGGCACGCTTCGGCAAAGAGTACCTCTCCGCCCCCGCCGCGCTGCCCGTCTTCGAGAAGTACCTGCCGGTCCTGAGTGCCGCCGCAATGCTCGGTTTCCTGGAGCGCCAATACCCATCGTGTCACCCCCGTGCCCACGATCTGGGCAAGGCACTCTTCACGGCGAGCGGGGATCTGGGGGCGGCGCTCCAGGAGTGCGGCACCGGCTGCACCTCCGGGTGCATGCACGGGGTCGTCGCCGAAGCGTTCGGCGACGAGGACGTCGGGACGGTCACGTCGGCGATGAATCGATTCTGCCAGGAAGGCGACATCGCGCGCCTCTACAAGCCGGGCAACTGCGCCCACGCCATGGGCCATGCGCTGATGCTCGTCACCAACGGCGACGTCCCGCGCTCCATCGACGGCTGCCTCGGCTTTGCCCGGACGCCGATGGCGTACTACTGCGCGAGCGGCGTGTACATGGAGAAGCTGGTCACGGGGCCCAGGCCGGCGGCGGCATCGGTTCACGCCCCCTGCGACCGGGAGACGCTGTTCCCCGCCGCCTGCTACCGGTACAAGGGGGACGACCTGGTGCAGACACTCGGAGACCGCGACCGCGCGGCGTCGGAGTGCCTGCGGCTCGACGGGCCGCAGCGGCGCGGGTGTTTCCATGGTCTGGGCTACGCGGCGATGGCGATGGTTTTCGATCGGCCGGAGAAACTGGCCCTCGCCTGCGCCAGGGGAGATCGCGACGACAGGACCGCGTGCATCGAAGGCACGATCGAGAAGGTTGCGGATGTAAATGAGCAGCGGGCCAAGGCAGCCTGTGCGGGGCTAGACCACGACATGCAGGCGGTGTGCACCCAGGCCGCCGAGCGCAAGATGTACGAGTTGGACAAGCCGACGTTCCCGCTGTACTACGACAGCGAGGCGGTGGCCCGGCGCCGGGCGGCGATCGCCGGTGCGAAGGTCAGCGCCGCTCGGTGAACCGTCCGCCTCATTCGACCGTCCGGGTAGAGGGTCCTGCGGCTAGATCCCGACCGCGTACGCGAGCGAGCCGCCGGGCACCACGTAGATCCGGCGGCCCTGCGCGGCCAGCTCCCGCAAATATCGGCCGACGCCGTTCACCCCGCGCCGGCCGAAGTCGTGCCAGGCGATCGCCCCGCCGGGGCGTACGCACCGGAGTGCGTTCTCGGTGTCGGACCGCACGTACTCGTAGCTGTGCGCCCCGTCGATGAAGAAGAGGTCCACCTTACCGTGCCACGGCGAGAAGTCGAACGTGGCCGAGTCGCCGTGCAGCGTCCGGATCCTCGGCTCCGCCTCCGTCCCCGAGAACCAGTAGCGCGTGGTCGCCGCGCCCCGATCAGCGTGGGCGACGTCCGACAGCGTCACCTTGAGCGACGGTCGGGGAGCGCCCGTGGGCAGGTCGAGGGTATAGACCGTGGCGTCGTCGGGACTGTTGAGCGCGAGGTGCAACGCGCTGTATCCGTTCAGCGTGCCGATCTCGAAGACGGTGCGGGGCCTTGTAGCTCGACAGAGGATGCAGAGCGCGACCAGGTCGGCGAGGAACGGGCTGATCGGCCCGAACCAGACCCCCTCCTGGCGCCCGGTGAGCGTGATGGGGACGGCCGGCGGCGCGTCGGGCAGCACCTCGAGGACGTTCCGCTCCGGCAATCCGCGGTTCCGGCGGATTGCGTCCAGCAGGAACATCGCATGCGTGGCGTAGGAGACCAGCTCGGCCGGGCGGTGCGCGAGCACGGTGCTCGCGGCGTTGGACCCGAGCAGCACGTTCCGCAGCGCGATAGCCGCGGTGCGGATGCGCTCTTTCAGCAACGGCGCCCCGAGGACGCGAAGGAACCGCCGGCTCAGCGCCGGTCGGTGAAGCGGAGGAGGCTCAGGAACAGGTTGATGAAGTCGAGATACAGCGAGAGCGCACCGACCACGGCGAACGACGCTGTGGGGCCCGTCTCCGTTGCCAGCGCCATCCGCTTGAGCCGCTGCATGTCCCATGCGGTGAGCCCCGCGAACACGATCACGCCGACCACCGACAGCACGAAGTTCAGGGCGTCGCTCTTGAGGAACCAGTTGACCACGCTGGCGACGATCAGCCCGATCAGGCCCATGAACGCGAACTGACCCACGCCCTCGAGGCTTCGCCGGGTGACGAAGCCGAAGATCGCCATCCCGGCGAACATGCCGGCCGAGATGGCGAACGTGCCCGCGAGCCTGGCTCCGGTGAAGGCCAGCAGAATGAACGACAGCGTAAGCCCGTTGAGCGCGGAGTAGAGCAGGAAGAGTCCGCCCGCCGTCGCGGGCGCGAGCACCGAGATCCGCGCCGTGGTGAACCACACCAGCGCCAGCTCGGCGATCACGATCCCCCAGAAGATGAGGCGGTTGGTCGCAAGCAGCTCGACCAGGGGCGGCGTGGACGCGGTGAGCCAGGCCACCGCCGCCGTGACCAGCAGCCCGACGCACATCCAGGCATAGACCCGCCGCATGAACTCAGCAACCCGCGCCTCGGCTCGCTCACCCAAGCCTGCGGCGGTATAATCGACTGGCCCGACCATTCGGCCCCCCTGGCTCGTTTGCCCGGATACCCCGGTGCTCCGGGCAGTCTAGCGGCGGGAGAGGAATCCCGCCAGGCGCCTGCGGCCGCCCCCGGCGCTCCCATCGCGGTAGCATCGCTTGACTGGAACTCTAGAGCCAGACCCGTCATTGGGGCATCATCCCTCATGACGGAGGAGAGCATGAGAACGGGTATCCGATGGATCCGGGCGCTCGCGCTGGGCTCGCTGCGGCTCGCGGCGCCCGCGGCGGCCCAGAGCCCCCCGATCCAGGGCGACTGGCGGCCTTACGCCGAGCTCGGAGCCGGCGCCTACGGCGCCCGCTCGCGCGACGAGATCGTCGTCACCGACGCGAGCGGGCAGGAGATTCCCAGCCTGGCCTTCCTCCAGACCCGCACCGACCTCAAGCCCGGCGTGAACGCCGGTGTGGGTGTCGTGCGCCGGCGGGCGCTCGGCAGCCTGGCGCTGGGCGTGCACGCCCGGTGGCACGGCATTCTCGACGTCGGAGGCGTGGCGAGCTTCGCGACCCTCACCGTCGGCGTGGGACTCGATTGAGCGCGGTCACGAGGCCCGGCCCCGCCCGGCTCGCGGTGGGCTTCGTCACCAACTTCCTCGATGCGCTGGGGATCGGCTCCTACGCCACCACGACCGCCGCCTTCAAGAGCTGGGGGCTCGTGCCCGACGAGCTCATCCCCGGTACCCTCAACATCGGCCACGCCCTCCCCACCGTGGTCGAGGCCTCGATCTTCATCACCGCGATCAAGGTGGACCTCCGCACCCTGGTCCTGCTGATCGGCGCCTCCGTCCTCGGCGCCTGGATCGGCGCCGGCATCGTGAGCGGCTGGAACCGCCGCCGGGTACAGCGGGGAATGGCGATCGCGCTCGCCATCACCGCCGTGATCATGGTGCTCCGAATGACCGGCCTCTTCCCCGGAGGCGGCGACGCGCTCAGCCTCGCCGGCCCGTTCCTCATGGTCGGCCTGGCCGGCAACTTCGTGCTGGGAGCGCTCATGACGCTCGGCATCGGACTCTACGCGCCCTGCATGGCCATGGTGAGCCTTCTGGGCATGAGCCCGATCACGGCGTTCCCCATCATGATGGGCTCCTGCGCCTGTCTGATGCCGGTGGCGGGCGTGCGTTTCTGGAGAGCCGGCAGGTTCGATCGCCGGGCCGCGCTGGGACTCACCCTGGGTGGCGTGCCTGCGGTCTTGATCGCCACCTACCTCGTGAAGTCCCTCCCGCTCGATATCGTGCGGGTTCTGGTGGTCCTGGTGATCGGCTACACGGCGTTCCGGATGTGGCGCGACTCCCGCCGCGGGCCGGCATGACACCGGCGAACGACGTGATACATTTCATGGCACTATCCGATGGCCCACCGCGCATTTCCTGAGAGGGGGTCCAGCCATGAGTGTTCGCGGCGTACTGATCGTTCTGGCCCTGATCGTCGGGCTGCTCTTCTATACCGGTAAGGCGCAAGAGTGGTGGGCGTCCATGACCCGTGCGGCTGCGCAGGTGCACGCCTCGCCGGCGGAGGATACCCAGTGAGCCCTACCCAAGGAGTGTGCTGATGGCCGGCATCGATGAGTGTGTCCCCGGTCGCCGGGCCCGGGTGCGCCAGACCGGCGTCGCCCGGGTCGCGGGCAAGACCGGCACGATCGTGGAGGTCTCCCGCATCTGCCGTCCGCCGGGGAGCGCCTTGCAGGAGCGGGTGACGCTCGACATTCCCGGCCACGGCGAGGTCACGTTCAGCCCCGGCGACATCGAGATCGTCAAGGACTGAGCCCGTGAGCAGATGAAGGACGAAGCCCTCCAGCGCGAGACCTTCGGCGGCACCTACCCCTTCGCTCCCCATTACCGGCGCGTCAACGGCTTCGACATGCACTTCGCCGACGTGGGCGCGGGGGAGCCGATCGTGTTCGTTCACGGCGATCCCACGTGGAGCTACCTCTGGCGACGGATCATCCCTCCGCTCTCCGAAGGGGCGCGGTGCATCGCGCCGGACCACATGGGCATGGGGAAGTCCGAGGTGCCCGCCGAGCCGTACCCCTACCGCCTCGACCACCATGTCGCCAACCTCGAGGCCCTCTTGCGCGGTCTCGATCTGCGCGACATCACGCTCGTCGTGCATGACTGGGGCGGCCCGGTCGGGCTGGGTTTCGCCACCCGTCACCCGGCGCGCATCAAGCGCCTCGTCATCACCAATACCTGGGCCTCGGCGCAATGGCCCGGGGGCCCGCTCCCGAGGCTGCTCGAGATGATCCGTTCGCCCGGCGGCGAGAAGTTCGTACTGGAGAAGAATGGCTATCTGGAGCGCGCCCTCACGGGCACCACGCATCACGCTGAGCGCCTGGCGGGTCCGGTGATGGACGCGTATCGCGCACCATTCCCGACGCCGGCGTCGCGGGTGGCGATGCTCTGCTGGTCACGCGACATCCCGATGACGGAGGCCGATCCCTCGTATGCGGAGATGCAGAAGATCGAGCGCGGGCTGGCCCGGTTCGCCGGCACGCCCGCGCTGATCCTCTGGGGGATGCGGGACCCGGTGCTGTCGGGCTCGGTGCTGGACTGGTGGCGCCGCGTCCTGCCGCAGGCGACGACGCATGAGATCCCCGATGCCGCCCATTTTCTCCAGGAGGATGCACCGGAAGAGATCGTGGACTACCTGGTCGACTTCATCCTCCATTAGAGTTCTCTCATGCGGGTAACGGTGCTGGGAGGGACCGGCTTCATCGGCCGGCACGTCAGCCGCCTGCTCGCGAAGGCGGGAAACGAGGTCACCGTCGTCCATCGTGGCGGCACCCCGGCGGGAACGCCGCGCGTGCACAGCTTGAAAGCAGACCGACAGGCCGCGGCCGAGCTCGCGAATGCGCTCCGCACCGCGGCGCCGCAGTTGCTGATCGACATGACCGCCTACGCGCCGGCCGACGTCGAGCGTCTGCTGAGCGTCATCCCCTCCTCCCTCGAGCGACTCGTCGTAATCAGCAGTGCCGACGTCTACCAGTCCTACGCCGCGTTCCTCGGCCTGAGTCCCGCCCCGCAGTCCCCGGCGCCTGCGGACGAGCAGGCCCCGGTTCGCACGAAGCTCTATCCCTACCGCTCGCAGGCAGAGGGGCCGGACGATCTGCGCTACTCGTACGAGAAGATCCTGGTCGAGCGCACGGCACGCAGCGCCTCACCCGCGCCCGTGACGACGCTGCGCCTGCCGATGGTCTATGGCCCGGGGGACCGGCAGGGGCGCGTCAGCGGCTGGCTCGAGCGCCTCGGGACCCACCCGGCCGAGCTTCGTCTGAACGCTGCCCAGGCTGGGTGGCGTTGCACTCGCGGGTACGTGGAGGACGTCGCCGGCGCGATCTGTCTCGCGGCGCTCGCCAAGCGGGGCCGCGGCGAGGTGTTCAATGTCGGCGAGAGCGATGCGCTCTCGGAGCTCGAGTGGGTCGGCGCGATCGCCGCCGCCGCCGGCTGGAAGGGGCACCTCCTCGCGGACCCGGACGAGCCGCCCACGATGCCGGGCCGGTGGGAGGTGCCGCTGGTCATGAGCACGCGCCGAATCCGCACGGTGCTCGCGTACACCGACCCGATCGGCCGGCAGGAGGGACTCCGGCGCACTGTGGCCGAGCAGGGGAGTCACCCGTGAGGTCCGCGCCCGCAGCGCTCGTCGCTGGTGTCAGGGCTACAGCACCGGTAGCTCGGCCGGCCGCGGCCCGCGCGGGAACGCGTCGTCGATCCGGGTGAGTCTCGGCGTCGCTCAGCTCGAGATCACCCGCCCCTGCGTACTCTCCTGAGCTGAGGCCCCGTCGACCTGGGTCAGGTCGTGTGAGGCCGGTGGTGACGCACGGCCCCGGCCGCTTCGTCCAGCCGCCCGAGGTAGCCGGCAACCGACTCGTCCCCCCCTCGGCGCGGCAGCACGAAGTGTACGTCGTCCGGCTCCCGGGTCTCGCCGTGCGGACCCTCATCCACCATCAGATCTCCACCGCGCGCCTTCACCGCCCGCTCGAAGCGCTCGACCGCCTCGAGCAGATTGGCGAGGTCATCGCTCGACTCGTGCCCGGTGAGCCGCACCCCGACGGCGCGCAGCCGGGCGCTCGTCTCCATCATCGCGTTGCGGAGCTCTTTCGCGTCGCCGTCCTCGTCGTTTGGCTTTCCCACCGTGCCCTCCCTGTCAGGAACCGGCCTTGGCAACGAGCGGCGCCGACCGCCGCGCGGCGAGCGTCAGAGCCGCGATTGCCAGCGCGATGCCGATTGCGATCCACTTGATGTGCGGGTTCGAAAGGCCCTCGAGCCCGAGCAGCGCGTCCAAAGAATACGCCCCGGCCCCGGTCGCCGTGAGGGCCAGGCCTCCGGTCAGATACAGCAGCGGCAGCTCGACCCCCTGCTGCTGCGCGAAGAAACCGTGCCCCCAGTGCACGCTGATCATGGCGACCGCCATGACCTGGACCATGAGCGCCGGACCTACCGGCCCGAAGAGGCCGAGCGCAGTGAGCAGCCCCGCGCCGATCTCGCCCAGACCCGCCGCGAGCGCGAAGGCGCGGCCTGGCCGGAACCCGAGCTGCTCCAAGAACTGTCCCGTCCCGTCCAGCCCGTATCCGCCGAACAGCCCGAACTTCTGGGCTCCGTGCGCGGCTATCGCAAGGCCCAGAACCAAACGCGCGATCAGTATGCCTGTGTCCATGGTGGTGCTCTCCCCGTAGTTGAAAAGGCTCGCAACCCTGTCAATCGCGTGTTATAACATCTATATCGTCCAAAAAGATCCCTACTCCGCCGGCGCGGCCGCCCCCCGGACCTCGGCCAGCAGGTCGATCAGCGTCCCGAGCTTCCTGGCCCCGAGCCGCCCCAACTGCCGCCGGTGGAGCTGGGTGATCGGCTGGTCCAGGCGCGCCAGGAGATCGAGCCCCGCCAACGTGATCCGGGTGGTGACGTACCGGCGGTCGGGTGCGTCCCGGTCCCGTGCCACCAGCCCCGCCTCGGCCAGCCGATCGAGCAGGCGGGTCGCGTCGGGCACGCGTGCCACCAGCCGGTCCCGCACGGCGTTCCGGCAGAGACCCTCCTTGCCGGCGCCCCGCAGGATCCGGAGCACGTTGTACTGGGTGGGCGTGATGCCGTGCGGCTTGAGCGCCTCGATCACCCCGTGCTCGAGCACCGACGCGGTGCGCGCGATGCTCAGGATGGCCTCGTGTTCCGGGCTGGCGAACGGCTTGCCCTGCTTGAGCTCGGCCTGGAGTCGTGACGGCATCGCCAATTATACGTGTTATAACATCTATCTGCAAGGGCTCCGGGCCCGGAGGGACGCCCGGAAATGTTGGTGATGCCCGTCACTGAGGGGCTTGCTCAGGTCGGAGATTTTTGCTAGCCTCATGTACCGGCGTCGCATTGCCGGCGAAGCCGACATACGAACCCTTACCGGGTGGGCGACCGGCCCATCAGGTGAAGGCGCATCGAAGCCTCGGTCCCGAGGCCCTCGTTGCGCCCTTTTGCTTTCCGGAGGTGTCCCGATGACCGTGCCAACCGCGCCCATCCGGGTGCTGATCGCCGATGATCATCTCCTGTTTCGCGACGGACTCGCAGTATTGCTCCAGCGCCAACCCGACATCGCCGTGGTCGCGGTCGCGGCGGACGGCGCTGAGGCCCTGGAGTCGTGCCAAGCCCTCCTGCCCGACATCGTGCTGGTGGATCTACGCATGCCCGGTACCGACGGCATCGGCCTGATCTCCGCCCTGCGTGCCTCCTGCCCGCAGGTCCGCGCCATTGTGCTGTCCGGTTTCGATGCGGACGACGACGTCGTGCAGGCCATTCGCGCCGGTGCCCGGGGCTATCTGCTGAAGACGACCTACCCCGCCGAGCTGGCCGAGGCGATCGCCACCGTGCACCGCGGCGACACGTGGCTTCCGCCGGCTGTGGCCGCCAAGCTGGCGAGCAACGTCGGGCGGCCGCGTCTCACCAACCGACAGGGAGAAGTGCTGTCGCTGATCGCGGAGGGCCTCACCAACGAGCAGATCGGCCACCGCCTCACGATCGTCGAAGGCACGGTGAAGGCGCACGTGAAGAGCATTCTCGAGAAGCTGGGCGCGCGGGACCGCACCCAGGCGCTCTGCATCGCGCTTCAGCGCGGGCTGGTGCGGCCGGCCTGACGGCCCGGCTCAATTGTGCTGGAGCACCAGCTCGAGCGTACGCCGCAGCTCGCCCAGCTGCTTCGACTTGAAGGCGCCCTTGGTCTCCTCCAGCACCCGCGTCGTCTCCCGCACCGCTTCCAGCAGTTGTGCGCCGCGCGGGCAGTTGAGGATCTGGCAGGCGTGGGGCTCGGGCGCCGCCCCCGACAGCGCTCGGCCGAGCCGCTCGAGATCGTTCAACGACCCCATCACGTTCCGGAGGGTGAGGGCGAGGAACGCATCCACCCCCCCACCCGCCGGGGCGGCGCCCTGCCCCGACATCCGCGCGTAGTCGGCGCTCCAGTGCCGCAAACGCTCCTCCGTGCCGCGCATGACCTGGTAGCTCCGGAAGCGGGCAACCGCCATCGCCACGCGCTCCAGCAGGTCGGGCAGCGCGACGGGCTTTAGCAGATACCCACAGACCGGCAGGTCGATTGCCGCGATGGCCGAACGCGTGGACGGAAAGCCGGTGATGATGATCACCGGGAGTCCCCCGGCGATTTCCGCCACCTTACGGACCAACGCGAGGTCATCGTTGCCCGGCATCTCCAGATCGCTGATCAGGAGGTCATAGGACGAGGCCTCGACCCGCGCCAGCGCGCTCGGCGCGTCGGGTACGGTGTCGCACTCGTAGCCCTCCCGCCGCAGCAGGTCGGCGGTGGACTGGAGAAACGTCGGCTCGTCGTCCGCGAGGAGGATGCGCCCGCGCGGACTCGCGGGGGTAGCGGTCATGGCTCGGCCTGTCCTGGCTGGGGCCCGCTGGGCCGTGGCAGGGGAATCTCGATGCGGAACTCGGTGCCGCCCTCGGGGACATCGCGGATCTCGATCCGCCCGCCGAGTGCGTCTACGGAGCGGCGGACGAGGGCCAGCCCGAGTCCCATTCCGCTAGTGCGCACCCCCGTCTTGGTGCTGAAGAAGGGTGCGAAGATCTGCTCCCGGAGATGCTCGGGGATGCCGGGCCCCTGATCCCGTACCGAGAGCGAGAACACGCGAGGGGTCGCGGCGGCGGTGACCCGCACCACGCCGCCGGGGGGCGAGGCGTCGATCGCGTTCTGCACCAGGTTGTAGATCGCCTGGCGGGCCAGCGCACCGGGGATCGGCAGGGTGCCGGACACGCCGTTCGCTTCCACCTCGATGGTCACGTTCGCCGCGCGGTTCACCTGCCGGAGCAGGCTCACGGCATCGGACACGATCGTGTGCACCGACGCTTCGGGCGCCGCGTCCGGATCCGGCCGGTACGTCTCGTAGAGCTGGCGGGTGACGACGGAGATCCGGCTGATCTCCCGCTCGATCGCTCCGACGTAGGAGTAGTACGGGTGCGTCTCCGGCACCGCGTCCTTGATCAGCAGGAAGGAGTTCTGGATCCCCGCAAGCGGGTTGTTGACCTCGTGCGCCACCCGCGCCGCCAGCCGGCCCATGGTGCTGAGCGTCTCCAGCTCGCGCATCGCGTTCTCGGCGCGCCGGCTGTCGGTCACGTCCCGCCCTTCGGCCAGAAGCTGCACCACTCGTCCCTCTCCGTCCACGATCGGCTTGATGGAGAAGTCCACCACCGCGCGTCCGCCGTTCACGGACCACTCGGCCACGTACCGGACGGTCCGGCCCGCAGCCGCATCCGCGCAGGCCTGCCGCAGCCGCCCCTGCTCCCCCTCCAATCCGGCCCACCACGGCGTTTCCCAGAGCTTTCGGCCCCGCACCCCCTCCATGGTAATGCCGGCGAACTCGAGCGCCGCCCGGTTGACCTCGAGGCAATGACAGTCGACGTCGAGCAGGGTCTGGAACTGGAACGCGCTGTCGAACATGGCCCGGAGCCGTTGCTCGCTCGTCGCCAGCGCCTCGTCGGCCCGGCGCCGCTCGGTGACGTCGGCCGCGACGCCGAGCACGACCAGTGGACGGCCGTCGGCGCCGCGCTCGGCGACGCGGCCCCGCTCCACGATGAGATGCGAGTCGCCGTTCCGCGCCCGGATGCGGTACTCCACCTCGAAGGACGGCGCTTCCCCCTTGAGGTGCCGGTCGATCGCCTGCTGGACCCGGCGCTGGTCGTCCGGATGGATGAGGGAGCGCCAGCGGGCGAGATCGAGCTCCGTCGGTGCGTCGTTGCCGTCGTACCCGAGCCGGCGCCAGAGCGCCTGGCTCACGCTGCCGCTTCCCGTCAGCAGATCCCACTCCCACACGCCGTCCGTCGCGGTCTCCAGCGCCAGCGCCAACCGGGCCCTGTCCTCCAGCCGAGTTCGGGCCAGGCTCCGGCGCATCAGCCAGAAGGTGAGCGCCAGCAGCGCGCTGAGCAGGAGGCCGAGCGCGGCCACGACATTCGGCAGCTGCGGCTGGTGGAGCAACAGCCGCTCCTCGCTCGGCCACGCGGTCACGTCCAGGTGCCACGCCCCGAGGTCGAGTGGCACGATCTGCTCGAAGCGCCGGCCGGGACGAGTGGCGCCCGCCGATTGGAACAGGAACTCGCCCCGCGAGGCCACGGTGACGAAGTAGCCGGGCACGGCGTCGCGAAGTGTCTCGCGGAGGAACCTCGGGGCATCCAGCAGCGCCACGACATACCCGGCGCACTCGGTCTCCCCGCAGCGCGGCGCGGCCACGGCCAGCAGTCTCGGTCCGCCGACGATCGCCACCATGCCGACGAGCACGCTGTCCCGGGCAAGCCGCGCCCCCGGCGTCTCCCGCGACCGGAGCGCGCTCCGAAGCGCGCTCGAGAGATCGAGCGAGTCGGGTTGCCCACTGTCGCCATAGACGTTGAGCGCCCGATCGGTCTGGAAAGCGCGGGCCAGCCCTCCCACCTCCGCGAGCAGCCGCTGGACCGTCGCCGGCCACTCGCGGTTCGTCGCCTGCTCGCTCCAGGGCAGAATGCGGAGTGTCGTGACCAGCGCGCCCGTCGCCCGCTCGATGTCGTGCCGCGCGACGAAGGCCTGGGAGCGGGTCGCGGCGACGACGTTGAGGCGATGCTGGGTAAGCAGGACGCCCCAGACGAACAGCGTCACCGTGAGCGAGGCGACGCCGGCACCCCAGGGTGCCCAGTCGGGTAGGGAGCCCGTCGGATTCTCCGCCGTGTACGCCAGGGCGAGAAGCGCCACCGCAGCCACGACGAACGCCACTGCGGCTTCGATGGACATCCCCGTCACCAGATCGAAGCGCAGCTCGTCCAGGACGCCGCTGGCGTAGCACAGCACCGTGGCGAGCGCGAAGCTGCCGACCGCGGTGGCGAGGAGGCCCGAGCCGGCCCAGCGCCAGGAAGACCGTGGGCCCAGCGCCAGCAGCAGTGCCGCCGCCGTAGCCATGAGGCATGCGGCGGTCGAGCGGCCGGCTTGCCCACCGACGAGAATCGCGATCCCGATGATCAGCGCCACTACCGCGCCGACCACGGCGACGCGCCGCGCGCCACGGCCGAGTCCCCCGAGTCCGCCGGCTAGCGCGAGCAGCCCAAGCGCCGCGCCGGGGAACATCGGCGGATAGCCCGGGAGGATCTGGACCCACCCCACGCTGCCGAGCCCCCAACCGAGGAGCGTGCGCAACGCGACGGCCGCGAGGACAAGGCTCACGCCGTCGCACAGCCGGCGTGCGGCCTGCTTCGACAGTCCCTTAGGCTTCATCGACACGAGGCCCTCCCTCTCGAGCGGCGGTCCCGGACGATGATAATGGACGTCCCGCCGCCTTGCAGGCGGCGACTGCTCTACGCCTCCTGCCGTCGTGGAGGCTCCTGCGCGAGCACGTCGCGGGCCTGGGCTACGAGGCCCTCCATGGCCCGGCAGCGCCGGCCGCCGGGATCGACGCGTGCCGCCTTCGCCATCTGCGGCAGCAGCTTGACCAGTTGATGCTCCCCGCTGCACAGATCCCGAAGCTCGTCGATCATGAGATCGCGCAAGGTCGCGAGTGCCATCACGGCTCTCCCCGGCGGTGGTTTGGCAGGGTGATCAGACGGATCGCTGTCCGCCGAGGAGCCCGGCGATCAGCGTGATCGCGAAGATCAGGATGAAGATGTAAAACAGGATCTTGGCGATGCCGACCGACGTGGCGGCGATCCCGCCGAAGCCGAAGAACGCCGCGACGACGGCGAGGATGAGAAAGCCTAAGGCCCAGCGTACCATGTGCCCTCCCGCGCTCAGGAAGAATGACCCACGGCCGCGGCGCGACGCTCGAACTCATTCACCTGCCGCTCGACCTCGTCCTTGGCCCAGCCATAGCGCTGCTGCAGCTTCCCGATGAGCTGGTCGCGCTTCCCGTTGATGACCGCGAGGTCGTCATCGGTGAGCTTCCCCCACTGCTCGCGCACCTTGCCCGTCAGCTCCTTCCACTTGCCCTCGATAGTGTCCCAAGCCATGGTGGCCTCCGAAACGAAAAAAGGCGCAAAGCGCCCGAACCCTCGGGCTCTTCCGCGCCTTCGTCTGGCAGGGCCGAATGCCTTGCCCGACAAGGTTGCCCGCACCGTCGGCGGGCCGATGTGTCCTGCGCGTGCGAGTCTACTGCCCGCCCCCGGGCCGCGCAACCCGCCGGGAGGCAACAGGCCCTCTATGCCTCAGGGGATAAAGCTCCGAGCGGTGACGCCGGTTACGGCGCGGCCAGCGCACCGCCGCCAGAATCCCGGGTCCGGCAGCGTGACCCGAACCGGAGGAGAGGCAGTCATGAGGGCCCTCTTGGCGAGCCTGGTGTCCATCGTACAGTCGTCCGAAGGGCCGGCCAGCCAGGATCTGCTGCCGGCCGGAACCGGCCCGCGCGACGCCTACGCGGCCTGCGCCCGTTTCGTGGACGGCGGGGCGATGCCAGCGGCCGCAGGGGGGCGGGCGAATATTGATGCCTGGCAGTGGACCCCGCTCGCGGACGGCCGGCTCCGGGTCCGGGGCTATGCCGATGCCCAGAGTCCGGTGGGGGAGCCCCACCGGACCTACTACCAATGCGACCTCGTACAGCTCCAGGCCGGACGCTGGAGACTTGACAGCCTGGCTGTGTCCGCTCACCACCCCACCTAGCCTGCGGCGGCTCCCCCCGGGCCGGGTACTCGCGCCTCTCGCGTTATCGGGTTAATGTGACCAAGGTAAGGCGAGAGGCCTTTTTCGACCGCTCTCCTTCGGAGGATGTGGAGTCGCATGCAGGCAAAGACGTGTCCGAGCTGTGGTCTCACGGTAGGTGGTCGCCAGTTGGCGTGCCATTTCTGCGGCGCATCGCTCGTGACCCGGAACTCCCGCCGCTTCGTGGTGATCGCCCTGACGGCGATGCTGGTGATGCTGGTGGCGTTGTTCGCCGCGCAGTGGTTCGTGCTGCACACCTCGCCGCCCCCGTCCACGGCCGATAGCAGCGCGCCCGCGCGCTAGGCCTCGCCGACTGTGGCGGGGCCGCCACAATAAGCTCTCGATCCGCCTCACCAGGCGGGCGGGGCAGCCCTCACCTACCGCCCGCCGTCTCGCACGTATCTTGCGCCCTGGCAGGCATCTCGCCGTTCCGAAACTGCTTCGCGCCCTACCCGCCCTACCCTAAGAGGAGGGGCGTCCGTGCGGATTTTGACCCTCTGTTACGAGTTCCCTCCGATCGGAGGGGGCGGATCGCGGGTCGTGGCTGGGCTCTCGGCCGAGCTCGTCCGCGCGGGACATTGCGTTGACCTGGTCACGATGCGCTTTCGCGACCAGCCGCGTGAGGAGATCGTGGATGGCGTGCGGGTCTACCGCGCGGACTGCCTCCGCCGCTCGCCCTCGATCTGCTCGCCGCCCGAAATGGCGACCTATCTCGCCCGCGCCCTGCCGATCGCGCAGCGCCTGATCCGACGCAATCACTACGACCTGAACCACACCCACTTCATCTTCCCCGACGGCGTGCTCGCCTGGGCGCTGAAGCAGCTGACCGGCCTGCCCTACGTCATCACCGCACATGGCTCGGACGTGCCGGGGTTCAACCCGGACCGCTTCGCGCTCACGCACCGCCTGCTGCGGCCGGTCTGGCATCAGGTCGTCGGGGGTGCGGCCGCGCTGGTGGCGCCCAGCCGCAATCTCTCGCAGCTGATCGCCCGGGCGAGGCCCGGCGCCCAGCCGGTAGTGATCCCGAACGGCATCGACCCGGGGACGCTCAGCGCGGACCGCCCGCGCCGACCGCGCATCCTGGTAGTCGCGCGCCTGTTCGAGCGGAAGGGCGTCCAGCACATGATCCGGGCGGTGGCCGGCCTGCGCCACGACCACGAGCTGCACGTCGTCGGTGCCGGCCCTTACGAGCCCGCGCTCGTGGCACTGGCCAAGGAGCTGTCCGTCGACGTTCAATTTCACGGATGGCTCGACCCAGGCTCGCGCCAGCTGGCCGGCCTGTACGAAACCGCGGACATCTTTGTGCTCTCCTCGGAAATCGAGAATTTCCCCATGGTGCTGCTGGAGGCCATGGCGGCCGGACTGGCGATCATTACGACCCGGGGCACCGGCTGCGACGAGGTCGTCGGTGACGCCGGCATTCTGGTCGATCCCGGCGACATCGGCGCGCTTCGGTCCGCGTTGGTCACGCTGATGACCGACCCGCAGCGCCGCATCGCTCTGGGCCGCGCCGCCCGGCAGCGACTGGTGAGCCAGTTCAGCTGGACCAGCGTGGCGCGGCGCTACACCGCTCTGTACGACACCGTCCTCGGCCCCCTGGCTGCCTCCGAGACCGTCACGGTTCATGTCGCGTAGCCGCAGGCTGTCCCCCCGGCTTGCGTGGACGCTCAAGCTGTTCGTTTCGATCGCGCTGCTCTCATACATCGCGACCCAGATCTCGCTCCGCGCGCTCTGGGAAGCCCTGGCCGGAGCCGATCTGGCGCTCGTGGGCATCGGCTTGGCACTGTCGGCGGCCGGAATGGCGGCCGCGACGGTCCAGCTGCGCGTGATCGGCGAACAGCAAGGCATTCGCTTGTCCTCGAGGGACGCCTTCGCACTCAACCTCTCGACGAGCTTCTACAATCTTCTGCTCCCCGGCTACATCGCCGGCGGCGTGGCCCGCTGGTACCGACTGGCGCGATCCCATTCCGCGGCCCAGCCGCTGGCCGCGCTCGCGGTCGTGCTCGCCAGCCGAGTCGTCGAGCTGGCGACCGTGCTGGTCGCCGGATTGCTCTTCTGGGCAGCGGATCCGCTCGCCAGATCCAACCGTCTTGTCCCCGCCACCTTCGCCGGTCTCCTGCTCGGCCTGATCCTGGTGGTCCGCGTAATCACCCGCTCGGGCGGGTCGCTTGGCCGCGTGATGCCGGCCCGCTGGCGGGATCGCGTCGCCGCCGGGTTCGACGCCGCCGCGCGGTTCCGCGAGATGCCGCGGAGCACGCTCGGACGGCTGGTCGGAGCCTCGGCCGCACGCCACCTCCTGATGATCGGGGCGTTCTATTGCTTCGCGCAGGCGTTGCATCTGCCGCTGACGATCGCGGTCGCCGGCTGGACGCGGACCGTGGTGGCGCTGGCCGGCATGCTGCCCGTCACCGTCGGCGGGCTGGGTGTCCGGGAAGGCAGCCTCATCGCGGTGCTGCACCCCTACGGCGTTCCGGCGCCCGCCGCGGCCGCCCTGGGCCTGCTGCTGTTCGCCCGCGAGCTGGCGGCAGCCCTGGCGGGCGGTGTCATCGAGGGGCGCACGTTTCTGTCACTCGGAGAAGCCGGCAGAGCATGAGGGTTCTCCACCTGATCGATCATCTCGGTCCCGGGGGCGCCCAGACCAGCTTGATCGACCTGATAGAAGCCCGCAGCACTGACATGGAGCCGATGGTCTGGTGTCTCAGCGACCGGGTCCTGGCGGAGTCGCGGGAGCGCCTGGCGCGGGCGGGCGTACCTTGTGAGGCGATCGGGCTGGGCCCGAGGGATC
>JBGPPG010000056.1:0-21067 GCA_041488455.1 Gemmatimonadota bacterium | reverse complement strand
CCTGGTCCGTCTGCATCATGATCGTCAGCCTCGCGAGCCCGGGCGAGGCGCTCGGCCCCACCGCGATGCTCTTGATAGGAAGGTTGCGCCGGCGGAGCATTCCGAAGGCGCGGTTCAAGGTTACCAGCTCATGCTCGAGCACAACCGAAATGGTGTGACAGCCGGTCATGCCGGCACCAGCGGCGCCGGCTCGCCTTCGATGGGCTCGGAGAGGGAGGCACCCGGCGGGATCATCGGGAACACGTTCGCCTCCTGCTCGATGACGAATTCGACCAGCGCCGGGCCGGGGACGTCCATCGCGGCCCGCACCGCGTCGGCGGTGTGGTTGGCCGTCGACACCCGCCAGCCCGGAACACCGTAGGCCTCGGCGAGCTTCACGTAGTCCGGGCTCCAGATCGGGGTCGCCGAGTAGCGCCGGCCGTGGAAGAATTGCTGCCACTGGCGCACCATGCCGAGGTATCCATTGTTGAAGATGGCCATCTTCACCGGGATACGCTCCTGCACCATCGTGGCCATCTCCTGCATGTTCATCTGGAAGCCGCCGTCGCCCGAGATGGCCCAGACCGGCTCGTCCGGCCGGGCGAGTCGCACCCCCATGGCCGCCGGCACCGCGAACCCCATGGTGCCCAGCCCGCCGGAAGTGATGTGCGTGTTCGGCCGCTCGTAGGGGAACAGCTTGGCCACCCACATCTGATGCTGGCCCACGTCCGAGACGATGGTGCACTGACCGTCCGTTACCTCGTGGAGCGTGCGCAGGATCCCCTCCGGCGACAGATCGCCCCGGTAGTGCTCCGCCCGGAGCTTCGCGAAGCCGGCGATCTCCGCCTGCCATGCCGCGCACTCCCGCGGACGCACCAGCGGGAGCAGCCGCCGGAGGACGTCGCGGCAATCGCCCACGAGCGCTACGGCAATAGGGACGTTCTTGCCAACCTCCGAGGGATCCAGCTCGATGTGCACGATCTTGGCCCGGGGCGCGAACGCGGCAGTGTTCCCCGTCACCCGGTCGTCGAACCGGAGCCCGACGCCGATGATCAGGTCGGCGTGCTGGATGGCGCGGTTCACGTGCACTTCGCCATGCATCCCGGGCATGCCGAGGTGCAGCGCGTGCGACTCGGGGAAGCCGCTGATTCCGAGCAGCGTCGTGATCACCGGCATGCCGGTCCGCTCGGCGAGGCAGCGGAGCTCGTCGTACGCGTCGGCGAGCAGGACGCCGTGGCCGGCCATGATCAGCGGACGGCGGGCTTCGGCGATCAGCCGGGCCGCCTGGATCAGCTCCGTCGACGACGGCTCCGGCGCCGGCACGGGGGCCAAGCCGCCCCGCCGCCCGATCCCGCCGCCGGGCACATATGCGATTTTCTGGTTCTGTACGTCCTTCGGAACGTCCACGAGCACCGGTCCCGGCCGGCCCTCCTGGGCGATCGCCAGTGCCTCGCGCAGCGCCTCCGCGAGCACCGTGACGTCCTCCACCAGGACGTTGTGCTTCGTGATCGGCTGGGTGATCCCGATGATGTCCGTCTCCTGGAAGGCGTCCCGCCCGATCATGTTGCGGGAGACCTGGCCGGTGATGGCGACCACGGGCGCGCTGTCCATGTGAGCCGTCGCGAGACCGGTCACCAGGTTCGTGGCTCCCGGTCCCGAGGTCGCCACGCAGACGCCCGCCCGTCCGCTCGCGCGGGCGTATCCGTCGGCTGCATGCGCGGCAGCCTGCTCGTGCCGGACGAGCACATGCCTGAGCCCCGGATACTCCGGGAGGGCATGGTAAAACGGCATGATCGCGCCGCCGGGGTAGCCGAACATCAGGTCCACGCCCTCTTCCAGGAGGACGCGGCACATGACCTGGGCGCCGGTGAGGAGTTCCGTCATCCCGCAGCCGCCCGGTGCGAAACGGCGTCCTTCCCGGTCATCACACCCCCCACAGGTACGAGGAGTTCAGCGCGCTCGCCTCGAGCCGGTCAGCGTGACGCGACTTGTTGAGCGCGTGGATGAGGGCGCGGGCGCTCGCCTCGACGATGTCCGTAGATGCGCCCTGCCCGCTGAGCGACTTCCCGTCCACCCGCGCCTGAAGAAACACCTGCCCTACGCTGTCCCGGCCGGGCGTTACCGAGCGGACCTGGAGGCTGATGACCTCGACCTGGCGGCTGAGGATCTCGCTGATCGCGCTGAACGCCGCGGCGATGGGCCCGTCACCCGTGCCCTTGGCGGCCCGCTCGCCGCTCCACGGTCCGATCAGCCGCACGCTGGCCGCCGCCGGCACGCTCCCGCAAACGACTTCGAGATGGCTGAGCTGGTACTCCTCGGGTGCGTCGTGGAACGAGTCGTGGAGCAGAGCCAGCAGGTCCTCGTCGAGGATCGCCCGCTTGCGGTCGGCGAGAGCGGTGAACCGGCGGTAGATATCCCCGAGCTTCTCGGGGTCCAGCTCGTAGCCCAGCTCCCGGAAGCGCTGCTCCAGGGCGTGGCGCCCGGAATGCTTGCCCAGCACCAGTGTGGACTTGGGAATCCCGACCGTCTCCGGCCGCATGATCTCGTACGTCTCGCCGTTCCGGAGCATGCCGTGCTGGTGGATGCCGGACTCGTGGGCAAAGGCGTTCCGGCCGACCACCGCCTTGTTGGGCTGCGGGAACACCCCGGTGAGGTACGACAGTAGCTGGCTGGTGCGGTAGATCTCCTGCGTCGCGATCCGGGTGCGGAAGCCAAGCTGGGGCCGGACGACGGCCGCCATGACCAGCTCCTCGAGCGCCGCGTTGCCCGCGCGCTCTCCGATGCCGTTCACGGTGCACTCCACCTGCCCCGCGCCCGCCTGGATCGCCGCGATCGAGTTGGCGACGGCGAGGCCCAGATCGTCGTGGCAGTGAGCGCTCAAGACGACGCGCTCCACCCCCGGCACCCGTTCCCGGACCGAGCGGAACATGGCTCCGTATTCCGTCGGCAGTGCGTAGCCCACGGTGTCCGGGAGGTTGATCGTGGTGGCACCCTCCGTCACGGCCACCTCCACCACCCGGCAGAGAAAGTCCGGGTCGGTGCGGCTCGCGTCCTCCGCGGAGAACTCGACGTCATCCGTGTACGACCGCGCGCGGCGAATGCCCTGGCGAGTCATCTCGAGCGCCTCTTCCCGGTCGATGCGGAGCTTCTCCCGCAAATGGAGGTCGGACGTCGAAAGGAAGACGTGGATCCGGGAGCGCTCGGCGGCGCGCAGAGACTCTCCCGCCAGATCGATGTCCCGCTCGACACAGCGGGCCAGCGCCGCCACAACCGGCCGCCGCACGTCGGCCGCCACGTCGCGGACGCTGCGGAAGTCACCCTCGGACGCCGCGGGGAACCCAGCCTCGATCACGTCCACGCCGAGCGCGTCGAGCTGGCGGGCGAGCCGGAGCTTCTCCTCGGCGCTCAGACTGTTGCCGGGGGCCTGCTCTCCGTCCCGGAGGGTCGTGTCGAAGATGATGACGTCGCTTGCCATGAGAGCTCCATCCGCTGTGCGTCTGAAATGCGAAGCGCCGCGAACCTTGAGGTCCGCGGCGCTGGGTCGATTCGTCTGAGACTCTGCTTACGCTGTCTCGCCCGGCACGCCGCGGATCCCCCGCCCGATAAGCACGAGCGAAAGGCTGAGGAGGACGATAAGGACGAGCTGCTGGGTCATGTTCGGGCGAGTCTCTCTGAGGCCGGTTGTTTATACCGCCGAATGAGAAGGCTACGCATTGCCCTTCCCGCCGTCAAGGGGGTCGCGGACTCGTTCAGGGCTTGAGTGCGATGCGGGCCGCGCCGTCGATCCGGTTCAACAGCAAGGGAATACGCTGTTCCAGCAGATACTCGTCGGTCGCCTGTCTCGCGCCCTTCCAGTAGCCGTAATCATCGATGATCAAGACCCCGCCGCGCGCCAGGCGGGGGTAGAGGTGTCGCAGCTCGTGACGGGTGGACTCGTACCAATCGGTGTCCAGCCGGAGCAGACTGACCTGCTGCGGCGCCCCGGCCGGCAGCGTGTCCTCGACCTTTCCCTTCACGAAATGGACCCGTGCCGGGTCGTAGCCCGTGCCGAGCACCGCCTGGCGGACCTGCTCCAGGGAGGCGTACAGCCAGCTGCGGCCGTCCGGCCGGGTGCCCGCGGCGACCTTCGACGCCCCGGCGCGGCCCGTGAAGTCCCGGTCGTGAGCGGTCGGGGACGGCATGCCTTCGAACGTGTCGAAGAGGTACAGGTCGCGCGTCTGGTCCCCCAGCCGGATCAGCGTCAGCGCGATCGCCATCATGCTCCCACCCCGCCACACACCGCACTCGACGATGTCACCGGGGATCCCATGCCGGATGATGTGTTCCGTCGCCCGGGCGCACATGTACACGCGCTCGGGCGACGTCATCGTGTACGGCTCCACGCGCTCAATGAGCGCGACGTCCTCGGACGAGAAGTCGAACGGAATTCGGCGGGAGAGCTGCCAGCCGGTTGCCTTCAGCAATCGCTTGACGATCTGCCGCATGACGAGCCCTTCGCGAAAGCCGGGGCAACGAAGCTACCAGAGCCAGAATCCTGGGGCAAGCGCGGCCGGCGATGCGATAGATGCTTGAAGAGAAACGGGTTACAGGCCGGTGCCGACCCGGTGCCTTGACGCGCTCGGCCGGTTGCATAAGATTGCAGGGTGATGATTAGAGCGCTCGCCCCGGTCGCCGTCAACCTTATTCTCGTCCGCTCAGTGGGAGCGACCGGGTAAGCAAGCGCGCATGTGATGGACCCGGCCCGCTCCCAAGGGGAGCGGGTTTTTTTGTTCCCCGCCCCCGGCCTCTCCGGCCGGTTCGTGGGCTACCCTACGGAGGCACCATGGCCGAATCCGGGCAGCGGATCCGTCCGGCCGGTTCCCGATCCCCGAGCGCGCACGCAGCGACCGCCGGGGCCGCCCTCGATCCCTATCGCGCCCACGACGCCTGCGGCACCGGCTTCGTCGCCCGGGCGTCCGGAGTACGCTCTCACGACGTCGTCGCCATGGCCCTCGAGGCGGTCGCGCGGGTTGCGCACCGCGGCGCCGCGTCTACCGACAATTCGGGTGACGGCGCGGGCCTGCTGACCCAGATCCCCCATCGGCTGTTCTTCCGGGACGCCTATCGCCTCGGCCTCAGGCTCCAGCCGGGTCGGCCGTTCGGCGTGGGAGCGTTCTTTCTTCCCGCCGACGCAGACGGCCTCGCCCGCGGGACCGGGATCGTCGAGCGGGTCTTCACCGACGACGGCATTCCGTTCCTCGGCTGGCGTGACGTCCCCGTCAACCCCGCGGCGCTCGGACCGACAGCGCGCGCGTCCTGCCCGGCGATCCGCCAGGCCTTCGTGGGCATGCCCGCCGGCGCCGGCGACGACGAGAGCTGGGAGCGCGCCCTTTACCTCGCGCGGCGGGAGATGGAGCGCCGCGCGACGGAGGCGGGGTTGGCGGGGTTCTACGTCTGCTCATTGTCCTGTCGCACGATCGTCTACAAGGCCCTGCTCGCCGGCACGCAGCTGCCGGTGTTCTACACCGATTTCCGGTATCCCGAGTACGAGGCGGCCATCGCCGTCTTCCACCAGCGCTACTCCACGAACACCCTGCCAAGCTGGCCACTGGCCCAGCCGTTCCGGCTGCTGGCGCACAACGGCGAGATCAACACCCTCTGGGGCAACCGCAACGCCATGGCGATGCGGCAACCCATGCTCGAGTCGCCCCTCTGGGGCCCGCGGGTCGAGCGGATCCGGGACGTGATCTGGGCGGAGGGCAGCGACTCGGCGAGCCTCGACAACGCGATGGAGCTTTTCGTGCGCTCCGGCCGGGACCCAGTGCACACGCTCATGATGATGATCCCGCAGGCGTGGGAGAAGTATCCGGACCTCCATCCGTCCATCAAGGCGTTCTACGAGTACCATCAGTGCGTGCACGAGCCGTGGGACGGGCCCGCGGCCGTCACCTTCAGCGACGGGATCCTCGCCGGCGCGATCGTGGACCGGAACGGCCTCCGCCCCTGCCGCTACAAGGTGCGCAACGATGGTCTCGTCACCGCCGGCTCCGAAGTGGGGCTCGTGGATTTCGACCCGCACGAGGTGGTCGAGAGCGGCAAGGTCGGCCCGGGCGAGGTGCTCCTGGTGGACACCCGCCGGGGCGAGGTGATCCGCAATCTCGACGCGAAGCTCGAGGTCGCGGGCCGCCGCCCCTACGCCCGGTGGGTTGCCCGGTACATGGCCCGGCTAGAGCCCGATGCGTCGCGGGTCCCACCCGGACCGGCCCCGGAGGATCTAGACCGCACCCAGCGCGCCTTTGGCTACGGCTTTGAGGATCTGCGGTATGCGCTGGAGCCGATGGGCGCCAGCGGCGCCGACGCGGTGTGGAGCATGGGTGACGACACGCCCATCCCCCCGCTCGCCAAGCAGGCGCCGAACGTCTACGCCTACTTCCGGCAGCGGTTCGCTCAGGTCACCAATCCGCCGATCGACTCGCTCCGCGAATCGATGGTGATGTCGCTGCGCGTCCACCTGGGCCGGCGGGGCTCGCCCCTGCTCGAGCGGCCCAGCTATGCCCGGATGCTTCGGATCGAGCATCCGATCATGCTCCCCGAGGAGATGGCGGCGCTGCACAACGTGGCCGGTTTCTCGGCTGTGACGATCGATGCCCTGTGGGATCCGGCGACGGGACCGGAAGGGCTCTTCCCCGCCCTGGTGGGCCTCCGGCGAGCGGCCGAGCGTGCGGTCCGCCGGGGCGCCCGGATTCTCGTGATCAGCGATCGGGCCGCGGTGGAGCGCCGGGCACCCATCCCGATGCTCCTGGCAGTCGGGGCCGTGCGGCAGCACTTGGTGGAGCGCGGGCTTCGCGCCCGGGTCGGGCTGGTCGCCGAACCCGGTGACGCGCTCGACATCCACCATTTCGCCGCCCTCTTCGGCTATGGGGCGGAGGCGGTGCATCCCTGGCTGGCGCTCGCGAGCATCGACGCCCTCTTCGCCGCGGACGGGCAGGCGAACCGCCGGGAAGCCGCCGACCAGGCCCGCCCGACGCCGGCCGACGCGCGGCTGCAGTTCAGGACCGCGGCGGAGAAGGGCTTGCTGAAGATCCTGTCGAAGATGGGGATCTCCACCCTGTCGTCGTACTGCGGCGCGCAGACGTTCGAGGCTATCGGACTGGGCGCGGAGATCATCGACGCCTGCTTCGCGGGTACGGTTTCTCCGATCGGCGGCATCGGGTTCGAGGAGGTGGGTGACGACGTCCTGCTTCGGCACCGAGCGGCGTATGGCCCAGGGCCGGAGGCAGCGAGTGCCCTGCCGGATTTCGGGCGGGTGCGCTTCCGCAAGGAAGGCGAGGATCACGGCTGGGCGCCGCCCATCGTCGTGGCGCTCCAGCAAGCCGTAAAGGCCGGCACGCAGGAGGCCTACGCCGCCTATCTCACCAAGAACGGGTACCGCCGGCCGGCGGGCCCGCGCGACCTGCTGGCCATCCGGGCGGGGACGCCCGTCCCGATCGAGGAGGTGGAGCCGGCCGAGGACATCCGCCGCCGTTTCATCTCTTCGGCCATGTCCCTCGGCGCGCTCTCGCCGGAGGCGCACGCCGTGCTCTCGATCGGCATGAACCGGATGGGCGCCAAGTCCAACTCGGGCGAGGGCGGCGAGGACCCGGCGACCTACCGCACGCCGTCGAACGGTGACCGACTGGACAACCGCATCAAGCAGGTCGCCTCGGCCCGCTTCGGCGTCACGGCCGAGTACCTGGTTCGGGCAGAGGAGCTGGAGATCAAGATCGTGCAGGGCGCCAAGCCGGGCGAAGGGGGCCAGCTCCCGGGCCACAAGGTGACCGAGCTCATCGCCCGGCTTCGCCATGCGGTGCCCGGCATCCAGCTCATTTCGCCGCCGCCGCACCACGACATCTACTCGATCGAGGATCTCGCCCAGCTGATCCACGACCTCAAGACCGTGAACCCGGCCGCCCGCGTGGGCGTGAAGCTCGTGGCCGAGGCCGGCGTCGGCACTGTGGCGGCGGGGGTGGCGAAGGCTTACGCCGACTACGTCCTCATCGCCGGGCACAACGGCGGCACGGGCGCGTCACCGCTCTCATCCATCAAGCACGCCGGGTCCCCCTGGGAGCTCGGCCTCGCCGAGGCGCAGGCGACCCTCGTACGCAACGGGCTGCGCCACCGCATCGAGGTCCGGACCGACGGCGGGCTCAAGACCGGGCGAGACGTCGTCATCGCCGCCCTGCTCGGTGCCGAGGCGTTCGGGTTCGGCACCGCGGCCCTCGTCGCAATCGGGTGCGCGATGGCGCGTCAATGCCACCTCAACACCTGCCCGACCGGCATCGCCACCCAGCGGCCAGATCTCCGGGCCAAGTTCAAGGGCACGCCCGACCAGGTGATCACCTACTTCACCCTGCTCGCCGAGGAGGTACGGGAGATCCTGGCGTCTATGGGCTTCCGGTCCATGGACGACATCATCGGCCGGAACGACCTCCTGGAGCGGATCGAGCGCCCGGACGTACCCCGGGCCCAGATGCTCGACCTGTCCATGCTTCTGGCCGGCGCGCACCACACGGGATCGGCGGTCCCCCTTCGGCGGACCGAGGCGCGCAACGACCGACCCGGCATGACCTGCCTCGACGACGAGATCCTGGAGGAGCTTCGGCCCTATCTGGAGAGCGGGCTGCCTTTCGCGGGCAACTACGAGATCCGTAACCACCACCTCGCCGTCGGCGGACGCGTGGCGGGCGTGATCGCCACCCGCTTCGGCGACGCCGGGCTCCCCGAGGGGCGGATCCGTCTCCGCTTCCGAGGCCCGGCCGGCCAGAGCTTCGGGGCGTTCCTCACTCCGGGCATGCATCTCGACCTGGAAGGCGAAGCCAACGACTACGTTGGCAAGGGATTGAGCGGGGGGGAGATCACGATCCGGCCCTATCGCCGGGCGGCCTACGCCGACGCCACACACCAGCACCTGATCCTCGGGAACACGGTGCTGTACGGGGCCACCGCCGGCAAACTGTTCGCCGCCGGGCAGGCCGGAGACCGCTTCGCAGTCCGGAATTCGGGCGCCATCGCGGTGATCGAGGGGGCCGGCAACCACTGCTGCGAGTACATGACCGGCGGCATCGTCGTCGTGCTCGGCCGCGCGGGCCGAAATCTCGGCGCGGGCATGTCGAACGGCGTGGCTTACGTGCTGGACGAGAGCCGCACGCTGCACGAGCGGGTCAACTTCGACATGGTGGACCTCGTGGAGCTCGACGAGGAGGACGAGGAGGTTCTGCGACGCCTCGTGCGCGAGCACGAGGAGAAGACCACCAGCCCGCGTGCCCGCACCCTGCTAGTGGAATGGGCCCGCTTTCGACCGTTGTTCCGCAAGGTGGCACCGAAGGGTGCCGAAGCCTTCGTAGCGGCGGTCCGGAGCGCGTACCTCCAAGGCTCGTCCGCCGAGCCGGAGCCCGCGCTCGCCCGCCGGAGCGCGTAGCGGTTAGCTTCCGGGCGCCATGCTCCGGCGCTCCCATTTCTGCCTCGTGCTCGCGGGTCTCATCGGGGTGCTCCCCCCGGGGCTTCGCGCTCAAGAGCGTGGGACCCAGATCGGCTTCGAGCTGGGGTACTCGCGTGCCCAGTTCTACCCGCTCGGGACGCTGAACGAATCCCGGGAAGGCAGCCTCGTTGCCGGCTTCGTATCCCGGCGGATCGCGGGTCCGCTGAGCGGGCAGATCGAGCTCATGATGTCGCGAAAGGGAGGCGGTCTGTCGGCCGCAGAGGCCGGCGGGACGGTCGCCGGCACCGTCCAGCTGGTCTACGTGGAGATACCCGTGCTGGCCCGGGTCGTCCTGCCGATCGGCCGCCTACGGCCGGTGCTGCTCGGCGGCGGCTCGCTGGCGGTTTCCGTCGGCTGTGAGCTGCAGATGGAGGGGGCGGACAACATCGAGCAGGAGCGGTGCGACGGCGATTCCACCGCTTCGCTCGCAGGCAGCGACTTCAGTGCTATCTTCGGCGGCGGGCTCGAGTATCCGCTGCGCAGCGCCACGCTGCGGCTGGAGGTGCGACGGGTCTTGGGCCTGCGCAACATCGCGGCGGGGCAAGAGCTGAAGAACCGGGTCTGGGCGGTGCTGCTGGGAATCACGTTCTGAATCCGGCCACGGCCGCCACCCCGAAGCCGACCAACAGAAGCCCCGCCACCCAGTTCACGACCCGCAGGGCCGCCGCCCCAAGGGTCCCCCGGAGCACTCCCACCCCGCCGCTCAGAAGCGCCCACCAGAGCATGGATCCGAGGAACACCGCGGCAACGAGCGAAAGCCCGGCCGCCGGACCGGTCATCCCGTTCGCGAGGCCCAGGCCTGCAAAGGCCGCCGCAAAGGACAGGATCGTCATCGGATTCGTGATGGTGAGAAGCAGAGTGGACCCGTAGGCGGCCCAGAGGCGCGGCGTCGCGCCGCCAGCCCCGTCCGGGTCGGCGGGGCGGGCGAAGAGTGTCCGGACGCCGAACCAGCAGAGAAACAGACCGCCCCCGAGGCGCACGATGTCGGCGTGCGCCACGAGCGAGCGGGTGGCGCCCGTGAGGCCGAGGGCGGCGACGGAGCCGTAGGCTGCGTCGGCAGTCGCCGCGCCCAGCCCGGAAATGAATCCGGTCCGAGGACCGACCGCGAGCGTGCGACGAATGACGAGCACGCCGATCGGCCCGACCGGCGCGGCGACGGCAAAGCCCAGGACGAACCCGCGTCCGATCAGACCCAGGTCCATCCCGGCTACTCCCGCACTTCGAGGGCGGGAAGCCGGACTGACTCCTTCTCGGACCGCAGTACCACGAGCGTGCGGGTTCGGAGGACTCCAGGCCCGCCCTTTAACTGCTCGGTAAGAACGCGGTCGAGGTCCGCCGGGCCGCGCGAGCGAATCTTGAGGAGGTAGTCATCGTCGCCGGTGACGTGATGGCACTCCTGCACCTCGTGCATCCCGGCGATGCGGGCCAGAAAGGCGCGGCGATGATGGGGCGTTTCCAGCGTCACCGACACGAATGCCGTGAGAGGAAATCCGGCGGGCTCGGGGGCGACGAGCGCGGCGTAGCCGCGGATGATTCCGCGCTCTTCGAGCCGCCGTACACGTTCGGCGACCGCGGGTCCCGTGAGCCCGACACGTTCGCCGATGCGGGCCCAGGCTTCGCGGCCATCCTGCAGGAGCATAGCGATGATCTTCGTATCAACTGTGTCCATGAACGAATTCTAATGTTTCGTTGGCAATATTCAATAGTTGCCATTGAATCGATGCTATTTCGGTGCTGCGCTGGCTGGTCGGCGGCCGCCCCGGCCCTCACTCGGCCTTCGAGCGATGATGCGCCCCTTGCGTCGAACTGGCATCCTTCCGATACTTGCTGTACAGCAAGCAAGTACAAAACCGCCTCCGCGAGCCAGGCACCTATGAGCGCACCCGAGCGCGAGCGAAACGCAGCCCGCACCCGCGAAGCTATCCTCGACGCCGCCGAGTGGCTGTTCGCGCAGCAGGGCTATGGAGCGACCAGCCTGAGCCACGTGGGCAAGATGGCCGGCGTCTCCCGAGCGACACCCGGGTATTTCTACGGCTCCAAGCCCGACCTCTACCGGGCGGTGCTTGAGCGGTGCTTCGGCGAAGTCCGCCGGGCGGTGCAGGCCGGACGCGATCGGGCACTCGCGAGCGGCGAGTCCGCCGAGGTCGTGCTCGAGGGGGCGGTCTCCGACTACTTCGACTTCCTCGTCTCCCGTCCGAACTTCATCCGCCTGCTGGAGCGGGAGGCGCTGGCGGCGCGGGGCACCCTTCCCGAGGCAGCCGTGGAGGTGCAAGCCGGCCGCGAGGCACTGGCCGCGCTCGCGGTCGAGCTCGGGCTGGACCCCTCGCCCTCGGGAGAGGCGGCCCACCTCCTGCTCAGCATCATCGCTCTCTGCTGGTTCCCCTTGGTGCATGCGAGCACGGTCGCCCAGGCCGTCGGCATCAAGGTGGACGGGGCGGCGGCGCTGGCTCGACGCAAGCGGCACGTGATCAATCTCGTCCTGTACGGCGTCAACGGCCGGTCCGCCCTGGCACCGATGGCTCAACCCTCAGCCGGCAGCTCCCGATGACGAACGTGATCTCCGCCCCCGACACGCGCGCGACTCAGCCGCTCGCGACCGAGCAGGAAGCCCGCGAGGTGGCCGAGGCGGCCCGCGAGAAAGAGTGGCAGGCGCCGAGCTTCGTCCGAGAGCTGTTCGACGGATCGTTCCGGCTGGACCTGGTACACCCTTTCCCCGAGCCCGACCCCCGGGAGGCCGCAAAGGCGCGCCCGTTCCTGGAGCGGCTGGACAAGTTCCTGCGAGAGCGAGTGGACAGCGACAAGATCGACCGGGAAGGCAAGATCCCGGCCGACGTGATTGACGGTCTTCGCGAGCTGGGGGCGTTCGGGATCAAGATCCCGGAGGAATACGGCGGTCTTGGTCTCAGCCAGACCAGCTACACCCACGCGATCGGGCTTGTCACCAGCCAGGACGGCAACCTGACCGCGCTCTTGTCGGCGGCGCAGTCCATCGGAGTGCCTCAGCCGCTCAAGCTGTTCGGCACCCCGGAGCAGAAGAGGAAGTACCTGCCCCGCCTGGCCAAGGGCGCCATCTCCGCTTTCGCCCTGACGGAGCCGAACGTAGGATCTGACCCCGCGGCCATGACGACGACGGCGGAGCTCTCCCCCGATGGCACCCACTACGTGCTCAACGGCGAGAAGCTCTGGTGCACCAACGGCACCATCGCCGAGCTGATGGTGGTCATGGCCCGGACCGGGTCCAAGCGGATCAGCGCCTTCATCGTAGAGATGGAGTGGCCGGGTGTCGAGGTGGTGCAGCGGCTGCACTTCATGGGTCTCAAGGCGTTGGAGAACGGGATCATCCGGTTCACGAACGTGCGGGTCCCGCGCGAGAACGTGCTCTGGGGCGAGGGCAAGGGACTCAAGCTCGCCCTGGTCACGCTCAACACCGGCCGCCTCACGCTCCCCGCCTCCTGCGTCGCCGCGTCCAAGAAGTGCCTGGAGATCGTCCGGCTTTGGGCGGCCGAGCGGGTCCAGTGGGGCCAGCCAATCGGGAGGCATGACGCCATCGCGCAGAAAATCGGCCGCATGGCCGCCGAGACGTTCGCCATGGAGGCCGTGTCGGATCTGGCCTCGCTCATGGCCGACCGCGGCAACGCGGACATCCGGCTCGAGGCCGCCATGGCCAAGCTGTGGAATACGGAGACGGCCTGGCGGATCGTGGACGACGCTCTCCAGATCAAGGGCGGCAGGGGCTACGAAACCGCCGACAGCCTCCGCAGCCGGGGCGAGCGGCCGGATCCGATCGAGCGGATGATGCGGGACATGCGCATCAACCTCATCTTCGAGGGGTCCAGCGAGATTATGCGGCTCTTCATCGCCCGGGAGGCGGTGGACACTCACCTCCACGTCGCGGGCGACCTGATCGATCCCAAGACACCGCTGGGCCGCAAGGCGGCTGCACTGGGCCGGGCGGCGCTCTTCTACGGCACGTGGTATCCGCGCCTCTATGTGGGGTGGGGGCGGTGGCCGCGCTACTCCGAATTCGGCCGGCTCGCCACCCACCTCCGGTTCGTCAGTCGCATGTCCCGGAAGCTGGCGCGGACCCTGTTCCACTGCATGGTCCGGTTCGGCCCCCGCCTGGAGAAGCGGCAAGCGGTCCTGGGCCGGCTGGTCGAGATCGGGGCCGAGCTGCTCGCGATCACGGCGGCGTGCTCCCGGGCCCAGGCGCTGGCCCGGCCGGACAGCCCCGCGGGCCGGCAGACCGGGGATGGGGCCGTCGAGCTGGCCGACGTGTTCAGCCGGCAAGCGCGCCGGCGGGTCCGCGAGAAATTCAGGGCCGTGTTCCGGAACGACGACGCCGCCACGTACACAGCGGCCCAGCATGTCCTCCGGGGCGAGCACGAGTGGCTGGAGCAAGGCACGGTAGGGAATCTGGGACGGTAGCCCGCGCCCATTTACATTGTTCGGGTACCCCACCGGAGCCCAGCGCATGGCCATCGCCGAAGGCCGCACCCTTCAGTTCACCGGCCCGGAAGCCATCGACGCCGCGGTGCTCGAGACCTTCCCGTACGCCGGTCCTGAGCAGGAGATCCTCACCGAGACCCGGGAATTCAGCGCCGTCTGCCCCTACAGCGGCCTTCCGGACTTCGCGACGCTCACGATCCGATATGTGCCCTCGGACCGCTGCGTCGAGCTGAAGAGTCTCAAGTACTACGTGGTGAGCTTCCGGAACGTCGGGATCTTCCAGGAGCACGCAACCGCCCGCATCGCCGACGACCTGTTCCGCCTGCTTCGGCCCCGGCGCCTCACGGTCACAACGCTCTATAATGTTCGCGGGGGCTTCGAGACGACCTGCGCGGTCACGCTGCCCGCCGCCTAACGACGCTGCCGGACGAACCGAGATCTGATGCTGTTGATCCCTGCACTGTTGCTCCCTGACCTTCCCGTCGTCATGCGAGATGCGGTCGTCGCCTTTGCCGAGCCGCTGCTCCTGGCCTACGTGGCCTCATGGATCGCGTTGTACGGCCACGAGATCGGCCATGCCGCCGCCGCGCGTATGCTCGGGGTCCGCATCTGGGGAATCCGTCTGGGGATGGGTCCCGTGCTCTTCAATGGCGTCGTGGCCGGCTGCCAGCTCCGGATCGGCCTGTTCCCGCTGGTCGGCTCCGTGATCCTGCTGGACGACGATGCGTCCGCGATCGGATACCGCGACATCCAACCGGGGCCCTGGCGGTTCGAGTGGGGCCGCCAGGCCTGGCGGGCTCCGATCATCTCGGCCTCGGGCGGCATCGCCAACCTCCTGGTCATGCTCCTCGCGGTCCTGTACTGGTGGCTCGCCGGCTCGCCGCACCTCGGCACGGTCGTCGGTGATCTCTTCGTCTACACGTTCGTCGCGAATCTTTCCGGCTACCTCAACCTCTTCCCGCTCTTCTCCTCGGACGGTCGCCACCTGCTGGCGCACGTCACCGCCGCGCGGCGCGTGAGCCGCGCAGCCACTCCCTCCGCCTCATAGCAGCGACGCCCCGGAGACCGGCGCCGAGGGTTGGCCCGGCTTTCTCGCGGGCGTATCTTTTCGCGTCGCCCCGCGAGTCCCCAGGGCGCGTCTTTTTCCGCCTGGAGTCTGTTGTGGCCAAGGAAACGCTCACCATTACCGATAACCGGACCGGCAAGTCGTACGAGCTCCCCATCGCCGATGGGACGGTCCGGGCCGTGGACCTCAGGCAGATCCGCACGTCGGAGGAGGACTTTGGCCTCATGACGTACGATCCGGCCTTTATGAACACGGCGGCGTGCCGCAGCGCCGTGACCTACATCGACGGCGACCGGGGCATCCTGCGTTACCGTGGCTATCCGATCGAGCAGCTCGCCGAGCAGGCATCGTTCCTCGAGGTCGCCTGGCTGCTGATGGAAGGCGACCTGCCCACCCGGGCGCAGCTCCAGGACTGGATGGACGAGATCCGCTACCACACCTACGTCCATACCAACCTGACGAAGTTCCTCGAGGGTTTCCGCTACGACGCCCATCCGATGGGCATGCTCCTCGGAACTGTGGGGGCGCTGTCCACGTTCTACCCGGACGCCAAGCACGTGCAGGACCCGGAGAACCGCCGGCTCCAGCGCGTGCGCCTGCTGGCCAAGCTGCCGACGATCGCCTCGTTCGTCTTCCGGCACTCGCGGGGTCTTCCGTTCGTTTACCCGGACAACGACCTCGACTATATCGGCAACTTCGTCAACATGACGTTCAGCATCGGAGGGCGGCACAAGCCCAACCGGGTGTTGCAGCACGCGCTCGAGATCCTGCTCATCCTGCACGCCGATCACGAGCAGAACTGCTCGACCAGCGCCGTCCGTGCCGTCGGCTCGTCGCATGTCGATCCGTTTTCGGCCGTCTCGGCGGGGATCGCGGCCCTCTACGGTCCGCTCCACGGCGGCGCGAACGAGGCGGTGCTGCGCATGCTGGACGAAATCGGAGACAAGGCGCACATCCCCGATTTCATCGCGAAGGTGAAGGCCGGGTCGGACCGGCTGATGGGGTTCGGGCACCGGGTATACAAGTCCTACGACCCGCGCGCCAAGCTGATCAAGAAGGTCGCGTACGACGTCTTCGAGCAGACGGGGCTCAACCCGAAGCTCGAGATCGCGCTCGAGCTGGAGCGCATCGCCCTCGAAGACGAGTACTTCATCAAGCGGAAGCTCTATCCCAACGTGGACTTCTACTCCGGTCTCATTTACCAGGCCATGGGGTATCCGACCGATTACTTCACGGTGCTCTTCGCGCTGGGCCGGACCCCCGGCTGGCTCGCCCAATGGGAGGAGATGATGACGGACAAGGAGCAGAAGATCGCCCGCCCGCGGCAGATCTACGCCGGCGCTCCCGTCCGGGAGTTTGTCCCGATCGAGAAGCGCTGAGCCGCGGGAGGCGGCTGGGCGGAATCCCGTGAACGA
Source organism: Gemmatimonadota bacterium (assembly GCA_041488455.1). Classification (GTDB taxonomy): domain Bacteria; phylum Gemmatimonadota; class Gemmatimonadetes; order Gemmatimonadales; family GWC2-71-9; genus DASQPE01. Next base: position 4,665 of record JBGPPG010000056.1, on the reverse strand, counting down.
CCTCCTCGCAAGGCTTCGGACTGCTCTCGGCGACCGCTACGAGATCCTCCGCCTGATCGGCGAGGGCGGGATGGCGCGGGTCTATCTCGCGCGGGATCTCCGCCACGAGCGCCAGGTCGCCCTCAAGGTCCTCCGTCCGGAGATCGGTGCCAGCCTCGGCGCCGACCGCTTCCTGCGGGAGATCCGGATCGTTGCCGGCCTCCAGCATCCCAACATCCTGCCTCTGTTCGACAGCGGTGCCGCCGGCGCTGCGGGCGCCGGGACCGAGCTTCTCTGGTACGTCATGCCGTACGTGCAGGGCGAGTCGCTTCGCGGCAGGATCGAGCGCGAGGGACGGCTGTCCCTGGCGGAGGCCCTGCGCATCGGCGACGACCTCGCCGGCGCGCTGGACTATGCCCATGCACGCGGCGTCGTCCACCGCGACGTCAAGCCGGAAAACGTGCTCCTCTCCGACGGACACGCGTTCGTCGCCGACTTCGGCGTGGCGCGCGCGGTGGATCTGGCCGGGGCGCACGGCGCCACGGCCACCGGCCTCGCGATGGGCACGCCGGCATACATGAGCCCGGAGCAGGCGGCCGGCCAGCCCGACCTCGACGGGCGCAGCGACGTCTACAGCCTCGCCTGCGTGCTGTACGAAATGCTGGCGGGCTCCGCGCCGTTCGGAGGCGCGACCCCCCGGGAGATCATGGCGAAGCACTCGCTGCACCCGGTCCCCCAGATCCGCAGGGAGAGGCCGGACCTCGCGCCGTGTGTGGAGTCCGCGCTGGAGCGCGGGCTCGCCAAGGCGCCGGAGGAGCGAGCGACGACCAGCGCCGGGCTTCTGCGCGAGCTTCGGGGCACAGGGGAGGTTCAGGCGTATACCACGCCCGTGCCGCCCCTGGTCGCGCGTCGCGGACGTCCGTGGGTCATCCCGGCGGTGCTGGCCGGCGCCACGCTGGCGGCGGCACTCGTCTGGCGGGCGCGATCGGGCGATGACGTGGCACCGCAGGCACCGTCGGCGAGCGCCGTCGCGGTGCTGCCCTTCACCGTGCGGGGCGGGGACACGCTAGGTCTGGGCGAAGGACTGGTCGGACTCCTCGGCACCAAGCTCGACGGCGCCGGGGACCTGCGCAGCGTGGACTCCCGAGCGCTTCTGAGCTACGTCGGCCGGCAGCGCCGAGGACCGCTCGGGCCGGAACAGGGCCGTGGCATTGCGGATCATTTTGGCGCCGGTCTCTTCGTCCTGGGCGATGTGCTCACCGTCGGCGACCGGCTCCGGCTCACAGCGTCGCTCTACGACACCCGCCGACCCGGGCGGGCCGCGGCGACCGCGTCCGCCGAAGGCCCGACCGACCGGGTCTTCGAGCTGGTGGACTCGCTCGCGGGTCAGCTCGTCGCCGGCTGGAGCGGGAGGGAGTCCCGGCTCACGGCCATCGCCGCCGTGACGACCCGCTCTCTGGGGGCCCTCAAGTCATATCTGGACGGGGAGAGCGCATTCCGGGCCGGGAATTTCGACGCGGCGGTAGAAGGGTTCCAGCGAGCCGTGGCCCAGGACTCGCTGTTCGCCCTCGCCTGGTATCGCATGAGTGTGGCGGCCGAGTGGCTCACCCGCTCGGACATCGCGCACGATGCCGCGGAGCACGCCGTCCGCCTGGCGGACCGGCTGTCCGAGCACGACCGGTTGCTGCTCGAGGCCCTGGTGACGACTCGGCGCGGCGACGGGGCCGAGGGCGAGCGCCTGTTCCAGAATATTGTCGCGATCTATCCGAACGACGTCGAAGCCTGGGTGCAGCTGGGGGAGGTCCAGTTCCATTACGGGCCGCTGCTGGGCCGGCCGATCGCGGACTCGAAGGCGACCTGGCAGCGGGTCCTCGCGCTGGAGCCCAACTTCTTCGCGCCGCTGGTCCACCTGGCGCGTATCGCCGCCAGCGAAAAGGACAGAGTTCAGGTGGACTCCCTGGTGCGGCGTGCGCTGGCTCTTCGGGCCAGCAGCCCCCGGGATGCCGGCGCAACCCGGTCCGAAGCCCTGGAGCTCGAGACTCTGCGCGCCTTTTCCCTCGGGGACACGGCCGCGCAGACCCGCGTCATCGCCCGGCTCGACTCCGCGACCGATGTCACGGTGGACCTGTCGTTGTGGGGCGTGGCCTCGTTCGTGGGCGACCGCGACGCCGCGGCCCGGGTGGCGCAGCTGCTCGCCGACCCGTCGCGCCCGCCGTGGTCGCGGGCGGCGAGTCACGTATTCCTCGCCAATCTGGCTCAGGCCGAGGGGCGGATCGACGCGGCGCGGCGCCAACTCGACGCCGCGGCGGAAATCGATCCACGGCCGGCTGCGGAGGCGAGGGCGTTGCTCGCCGCGGCTCCGTACCGGCGGGCGGATCCCGCTGAGCTCGCGTCGGCACGCGACGCGGTCGTCCACGCGCCGGAGACCCCGGAGCCGCCGCTCGAGACGAGCGTCGTGCTGAGCGCCCACCACGGCCTGCACGGCCACCTCCGGACCTACCTGCTCGGGCTGCTCGACGCCCGGCTCGGGCGGGCGGCCTCGGCGGCGCAGTACGCGCGCGAGCTCGAGGCGCTCCCGGTATCGAGCGACGTCGGCTCGTTCACGCGGGATCTGGCCAAGGGGATCCGGGCGGAGAGCGCGAGCCGGCGCGGCCGGCCCGCGGAGGTGACGGCCGCGTTCGAAGGGGTCCGGCGAGAAACGTGGTACGAGCTGGCTACCACCTCGCCGTTCTTTGCCCAGGCGCGGGAGCGGTTCATCCAGGCGGAAGCGCTGGTCGCCCAGGGCCGGGATTCGGAGGCCCAGCCGCTCTACCGATCACTCAGCGGGCAGGCCACGATGTTCGAGCTGCCCTACCTCGCCCCGTCGCAGCTGCGGCTGGGCGAGATCGCGGAGCGCCAGGGGCGCACCGACGAGGCGGCGGAGCATTATTCGCGGGTGATCGAGCTGTGGCGCAATGCCGACGCCCCGCTCCAGCCGCTGGTGCGGGAGGCGCGGGGGAGACTAGCGAAGGTGAGAGGTGAGAAATGAGAGAGGAAGCCGTTAGCCATTAGCCATTAGCTGGGGCTAACGGCTAACGGCTCTGTTCACGAACCATCTCCTTCCAAATAGGTATACCCCTCGAGTCCCGCCACATAGTCCGCTATAAAGCTGTTCGCCTCCTGCCGGGACAGGTCCCGCGCCTTGCCCACCTTGCGCCGGAAAGTTGCGAGCAGGTCCGAGGCGTGAAACTGCACGTAGTTGAGCACCTCGGTCACGGTGTCGCCGTGGACGAGATCGGTCACCTCGTAGCCGTGCTCGGTGAGCCGGACGTGGACCGCGTTGGTGTCGCCGAAGAGATTGTGGAGATCGCCGAGGATCTCCTGGTAGGCGCCGGTGAGGAAGATCCCGAGGATATAGGGCTCGTCCTCGACCACCGGATGCAGCTCGAGCGAAGGCTTGCCTTTCCGGCCGCCGGCGAACCGGTCGATCACGCCGTCGGAATCGCAGGTGATGTCCTGGAGCGTGCCCCGCCGGGTGGGCTGCTGATTCAGGCGGTGGATCGGGATGATCGGGAAGATCTGGTCGATCGCCCAGTTGTCCGGCAACGACTGGAACACGGAGAAGTTGCAGAAGTACCGGTCCACCAATACCGCGTCGATATGGGCCGCGATCTCGGGGTAGGCGGCCTTGTCCTCCGCGATGGTGCCGGCGATGGCGTTGAGCGTGCACCGGTAGAACTGCTCGGCGTCCGCCTTGTCCCGCAGCGAGAAGACCCCGCTGGCGAAGTACTCCTGCGCCCGCTCCTTGGCGAAGACGACGTCGTGAAATACCTCTTGGACCCGGTCGGGCGTGAACGACTCGAGGTCTTCGGCCATCTCGAGCAGCAGCGGGTGGGGCTCGGCGCGCAGCGCGGGCGCGACGGACTCGTTGAGCGACTCCACGTCGATCACGTTCATCAACAGCAGCGAGTGGTGCGCCGTGAGCGCCCGCCCGGACTCGGAGATGATGTTCGGCATCGGGAGCTCTTCCGAGCGGCACACAGTCCCCAGCGTGTAAATGACGTCGTTGGCGTACTCCCGCATCGAGTAGTTCACGCTGGCCGGGCGGGTCGAGCGCGACCCGTCGTAGTCCACGCCGAGCCCGCCCCCCACGTCCACGTAGTCGAGCCGGCTGAAGCCCATGCCGCGCAGCTCGGCGTAGTAGCGGCTGATCTCCTCGAGCCCGGCCTTGATCACCCGGATATCGGGGATCTGGCTGCCGAGATGGAAGTGGACGAGGCGAAGGATGTCCTTGCGGCCGACCGCCTCGAGCCGGTCGAGCAGCCTCACGAGCTCCACCGCCCCAAGCCCGAATTTCGATTTCTCCCCGGCGCTCTTGGCCCAGCGCCCGGACCCCTCGCTCGCCAGCTTGATCCGCACCCCCACGGTTGGCTGGACCCCCATGTCCTCGGAGACGCGGAGGAGGACCTCGAGCTCGTTCAGCTGCTCCAGGACGACCATCACGGTGTGGCCGAGCTTCTGGCCCATCAGGGCCAACCGCATGAATTCTTCGTCCTTGTATCCGTTGCAGACGATCAGGTGGTGGGTGCTCTCGTTGAGCGCGAGCACCGCCATGAGCTCCGGCTTGCTGCCGCACTCAAGGCCGGCGCCGTGGGGCGTGCCGAACTCGACGATCTCCTGCACGACATGGCGCTGCTGGTTGACCTT
>JBGPPG010000055.1:0-21126 GCA_041488455.1 Gemmatimonadota bacterium | reverse complement strand
GAACGGCAAGAAGGTCAACGTCGAGCGGAAGCTGTACCCCGGGTACGTGCTGGTCGAGATGCAGATGAGCCAGGAGGCCCTGCACGTCGTCAACAGCATCCAGGGGGTCATCAAGTTCGTGGGCTCGGGCAAGCTGCCGCAGCCGCTCCGGCAGGACGAGGTGAATCGTCTCCTCGGCATCGCCGAGGCCGTAGCGGAGTCGGAGCCGAAGGAAGAGATCCCCTTCATGGTGGGGCAGGTGGTGGAGATCACCGAGGGGCCGTTCTCCGACTTCAGCGGCACCGTCGAGGAAGTGCTGGGTGACAAGGGCAAGGTCAAGGTCAGCGTGAGCCTCTTCGGCCGGCCGACCGCGGTCGAGCTCGACTACACCCAGCTGCGCGGGCACTAGGCCCGCCCCCGCGACCGCGCGGGTCATCGCGGCAGCCGGCCACCGGGGTCCGTCCCGGAGCGGCGTCAGAGGAGAAGTATGGCGAAGAAAATCCAGGCAGTCGTGAAACTCCAGGTGCCGGCGGGGGCGGCCACTCCGGCCCCGCCGGTGGGCACCGCTTTGGGTCCCCACGGCGTGAACATCATGGAGTTCGTGAAGCAGTTCAACGCCCGTACGCAGGCCCAGGCGGGCATGGTGATCCCGGTGGTCGTGACGATCTTCTCCGACCGCACGTTCAGCTTCATCACGAAGACGCCGCCGGCCCCGAATCTCCTGCTCAAGGAGGCGGGCATCGAGAAGGGCAGCGCGCAGCCCAACCGGACCAAGGTGGGCAAGGTGACGCGGGCCCAGGTGAAGAAGATCGCCGAGATCAAGATGCAGGATCTCAACGCGTCCGATCTGGCCAGCGCGATGCGGATGATCGCCGGCACCGCGCGCTCGATGGGACTCGAGGTGGGCGACTGATGCCGGCCGTCGGGAAGAAGTTCCGGGACGCGTCGGCCAAGGTGGACCGCACCCGCCACTACTCGATCGCCGAGGCGGTCGGGCTGGTGAAGCAGGCCGCGTTCGCCAAGTTCGACGAGACGGTGGACGTCGCCGTCAATCTGGGGGTCGATCCGCGGCACGCCGACCAGGTGGTCCGCGGCACGGTCGTCTTGCCTCACGGCACCGGCAAGTCCGTGCGGGTGCTCGTCATCGCCCAGGGCGACAAGGCCAAAGACGCCGAGGCCGCGGGCGCGGACTTTGTGGGCGTCGAGTACATCCAGAAGATCAAGGATGGCTGGCTCGACACCGACGTGATCGTCGCCACGCCCGACGTGATGGGCCAGTTGGGTCAGCTCGGCCGGGTCCTCGGTCCCCGCGGTCTGATGCCCAACCCGAAGGCGGGCACGGTCACGCTGGACGTCACCAAGGCAGTCCGCGAGATCAAGGCCGGCAAGATCGAGTTCCGGGTGGACAAGACCGGGAACGTGCATGCGCCGGTAGGGAAGGTGTCCTTCAAGGCGGAGCAGCTGGCGGACAACGTGCACGCGTTCATGGAGACGATCGCCCGCGCCAAGCCGGCCGCGGCGAAAGGGGTCTACCTCAAGTCGGCCACGGTCTCGAGCACGATGGGGCCCGGGGTCAAGCTCGACATGGCGGTCTATCGATGAGCAAGCCCGAACGCCAGGCGACGGTCGACGCGCTCGCGGAGCAGCTGCGAGCCTCCCCGAACCTGTACGTCACCGACTTCAGCGGGCTGAACGTGCTGCGGATGACCGAGTTCCGCCGCCGGCTGCGCGCGGCCGGTGTCGCGTATGTCGTGGTGAAGAACACGCTCGCCCAGCGGGCGCTCGCCGCCAACGCGGTGACCGAGCTGGAGGGGCATCTCAAGGGGCCCACCGGGCTGGTGCTGGCCGGCAAGGATCCGGTCGCGGCCGCAAAGGTCCTGACCGACTTCGCCAGGGAGTTCGAGAAGCCGGCGATCAAGGCCGGGATCGTCGACGGCAAGCCGGTCACGCCCGAGCAGGTCAAGCGGCTCGCCACCCTGCCGTCGCGGGAGCAGCTGCTCGCCCAGCTGGGCGGCGCGCTCCAGGCCCCGCTCGCCCAGCTCGCCGGGGCGATGAACGGACTGCTCTATCAAGTTGTAGGCGCCCTCGAGGCGCTTCGTTCGCAGCGTAGCGCTGCTTCATAACCGGACGGAGAGACAACACACCATGCCCACCACCACGCTGAACAACGAAGAGATCCTCGAGGCCATCGGTCACAAGACGGTGATCGAGCTCGCGGAGCTGATCGAGGCGTTCAAGACCAAGTTCAACGTCACCATCGCCGCCCCGGTCGCCGCCGGGCCGGCGGCGGGTGGGGCAGGCGCCGGCGGGGCCGCGGCCCCCGCGGCGGAAGAGAAGACCGAGTGGGCCGTCGTCCTGAAGGAGGGCGGCGCCAAGAAGATCCAGGTCATCAAGGTCGTCCGTGAGGTCACCAGCCTGGGCCTCAAGGAGGCGAAGGACACGGTGGACCAGGCGCCGAGCACCATCAAGGAAGGGATTTCGAAGGCCGAGGCCGAAGAGATCAAGAAGAAGCTGGAGGAGCAGGGCGCGGTCGTCGAGCTGAAGTAGGCTGGAGCCGGTCCGGCGGGCGGTCCGCTTCGCGGGCCGCACGAAGGGATTCCTGGCCACCTACTTCAGTGAGACGCATGCGAGCTCGACGCTTCCGGTTTTCCGCTGTTTTCGCGAGCCCCGCGAGGTCACCCCGCTTTCGGCGGGGGATTCGCGTCGGGGCCTATTGTGCTGCGTGAGAGTGCCTGATGCCTGAGACCAGATCCGTCATCACGTTCAGTAAGCGCGAGGGCGGCATGCCGATGCCGCACCTGCTCGATATCCAGACCGCCGCGTTCCAGACGCTGCTCGTCCCCGACGACGTCGAGGGCGACCGCCAGGACGTCTCGCTGGAGCGCGTGTTCCGGGATCTCTTCCCGATCTCGGACGTCAACGGCAAATACAGCCTCGACTTCCTCCGCTACTCCTTGGGCGAGCCCAAGTACAGCGTGGAGGAGTGCATCGAGCGTGACATGACCTACGCGGCGCCCCTCAAGGCGACGCTCCAGCTCGTGGTCTTCGAGGACGTGGACGGCGAGCGCCGGCCGAAGAACATCATCGAGAAGGAGGTCTACCTGGGCGAGCTGCCCATCATGACCCCGCTCGGGACCTTCGTCATCAACGGCGCGGAGCGGGTCGTCGTGAGCCAGCTGCACCGCTCGCCGGGCGTGGTGTTCGAGGAAGACACCCATCCCAACGGGCAGCGGCTGTTCTCGGCCCGGATCATTCCGTTCCGCGGGTCGTGGGTGGAGTTCACGATCGACATCCACGACGTGATCTACGTCCACATCGACAAGAAGAAGAAGTTCCCGGCCAGTGCCCTGCTCCGGGCCTTCGGTTACGGGACCAACGCGGAGATCCTCAAGCTCTTCTTCGCGACCAAGGAACTCAACATCACCGGCCAGATGTCGGGCCGGCATGAGCGCCGCGAGGTCGTGGGCGCACTCCTGGCGCAGGACGTACCGAATCCGGAAGACCCGGCCGGCGCGCCCCTCGGCGCCGTGGGCGACGAGCTGACGCAGGAACGGCTGAACGAGATGCGGCACAAGGGCGTGCGGTCGGTGACCGTATTCGCCGGCTACACCGCGATCGACCTCCGTGACGAGGAGCAGCCCACCACCACGCGGGACCGGCACAACCACGTGCTCGCCTTTGCCGTCGCCAACCCGGAGACGGGTGAAGTGCTGGCCGAAGGCGGCGCCGAGCTGACCGAGACGCTCAAGAAGAAGCTGCTCAAGGAGGGCGTGCATAAGGTCGAGGTGCTGCTGCCGCCCGGCCGCTCCGAGTCGCCGCTCATCAAGAACACGCTGGCGAAGGACCCGACCCACAGCGAGGCCGAGGCCCTGGAGCAGATCTATGCCCTGCTCCGGCCCGGCGACGCGCCGAACCTGGAGACCGCGCGGCAGCAGCTGCAGAAGCTGTTCTTCAACCCCAAGCGCTACGACCTCGGGCGGGTGGGCCGCTACAAGATCAACCAGCGGCTCGGCCTCAAGACGCCGGCTAACCACACGGTGCTCACCGAGGACGATTTCGTGGCGATCATCCGCTACCTGATCGACCTGCACGACGGGCGCGGGTTCACCGACGACATCGACCACCTGGGCAACCGCCGCATCCGGAGCGTGGGCGAGCTGATCGCTAACCAGTTCTCCGTGGGCCTGTCGCGCATGGCTCGGCTGGTCAAGGAGCGGATGAGCATCAACTCGGACCCGGAGAAGATCTCGCTCGACGATCTGGTCAACGCGCGGACCGTGAGTGCCGTGATCCAGGCGTTCTTCGGGTCGTCGCAGCTGTCGCAGTTCATGGACCAGACCAACCCGCTGGCCGAGCTGACCAACAAGCGGCGGCTGTCGGCCCTCGGGCCGGGCGGCCTCACGCGGGAGCGGGCCGGGTTCGAGGTCCGCGACGTGCACTACTCGCAGTACGGCCGGATGTGTCCCATCGAGACGCCGGAAGGCCCGAACATCGGCCTGATCACCAGCCTCTCGACCTACGCCCGGATCAACGAGCTGGGCTTCATCGAGACGCCGTACCGGCTGGTGAAGAACGGCAAGGCGACCAACGACGTCCGCTGGCTGTCCGCCTCCGAGGAGGAGGGCTACGCGGTGGCGCAGGCCAACGCGCCGATCGACGCGGAAGGGAAGTTCACCGAGCAGCTGGTGCTTTGCCGCAAGGGCGACGACTACCCGCTGCTGCCGCCGGACCGGATCGACTTCATGGACGTGGCGCCGGAGCAGCTGGTCTCCATCGCGGCGGCCCTGATTCCGTTCCTGGAGCATGACGACGCGAACCGCGCTCTCATGGGCTCGAACATGCAGCGGCAGGCAGTGCCGCTCCTCTTCCCTCAGGCGCCGGTCGTGGGCACGGGGCTCGAGGACAAGGTCGCGCGTGACTCGGGGGCGGTGATCGTCGCCCGGCGCGCGGGCGCGGTCACCCGGGTCACTGCCGACGAGATCATCGTCGACGCCGGGGTGGACGGTCCCGCGAACGGCGACCAGCCGCTCGCGCGGCTGCACCAGTACGACCGGTACCGGGTGCGCAAGTTCTGGCGCACCAACCAGGACACGGCGATCAACCAGCGGCCCCTGGTGCACGTCGGCCAGCGGGTGGGCGCAGGCGAGGTGATCGCCGACGGCGCCGCCACCGAGCGCGGCGAGCTGGCGCTCGGCAGCAACGTGCTGGTGGCGTTCATGCCGTGGTACGGCCACAACTTCGAGGACGCCATCGTGCTCTCGGAGCGTCTGGTGAAGGACGACGTCTACTCGTCCATCCATATCCAGGAGCTGGAGCTCCACGTCCGCGACACCAAGCGGGGGCAGGAGGAGATCACTCGCGAGATCCCGAACGTCTCCGACGAGAGCGTCGTCGATCTCGACGAGCGGGGCATCGTGCGGATCGGCGCCCACGTGAAGCCCGGCGACATCCTCGTCGGCAAGATCACGCCCAAGGGCGAGACCGAGCTGTCCCCCGAGGAGAAGCTGCTCACGGCGATCTTCGGCGAGAAGGCCAAGGACGTGAAGGACAGCTCGCTCAAGGTCCCGCCCGGCATGGCCGGGGTCGTGATCGACGTCAAGATCTTCAGCCGGATCGAAGACCAGGTCGTCGAGAAGGATCGGGGCGAGCGGATCGGCGAGGTGCGCCGCATCGAGAGCGACGAGAAGGCTCGCATCGGCTCCGTCATGATGGATGAGCTGGCGTATCTCCTGGAAGGGCAGGAGGTGGCGCTCATGCTCCGCGCGGGCACGGTGGAGGAGTACCGGTCGGCGGGCACCAAGCTCAGCAAGAGCCTGCTCCAGGAGGTGGACCTCGGCGATGTCGACCTCAAGACCCTGCGGGTCGCCAACCGGGCCGCGAACGAGCGGATCCGGGCGGCCATCGATGCGGCCGCGCGCGAGCGCGCCAAGGTCGAGGAGAAGGCCGAGGACCAGATCGACAAGATCCTCCAGCCGGACGAGCTCCCGCCGGGAGTGATCCAGCTGGTGAAGGTGTACATCGCCGAGAAGCGCAAGATCTCGGTGGGCGACAAGATGGCGGGCCGGCACGGCAACAAGGGCATCGTCGCCCGGATCGTGCCGGAGGAGGACATGCCGTTCCTGCCGGACGGCACGCCCGTGGACATCGTGCTCAATCCGCTCGGCGTGCCGAGCCGGATGAACGTCGGCCAGATCCTGGAGACCCACCTCGGGTGGTGCGCCCGGATCCTCGGGTTCGACGCCAAGACGCCCGTCTTCCGCGGCGCCGATGAAGGGGAGATCGGGACTCTGCTCCGCCTCGCGGGCTTCAAGCGGGCGGCTGAGAGCCTCCGGCTCAGGACCCGGCCGCCGGAGCTCGATTCGGCGACGATCGTCCGCATGGTTCAGGACCTGAAGAAGGCCGCGCCGGCGACGCTGTCGGAGGCCGGGGTCGATGCGCTCGGCGCCAAGGGCGTTTCGCCGGAAACGAAGGAGCTGCACCACGCGCTCCGGAAGTTCCTGGTGGACGCGGCGCGAGACCTGGCCGAGCGGGAGCTGGAGCAGCGGAAACACGAGGTCGCGTTCCATGAGGCGCAGGCGGAGGCCGACGGGGCGCACCAGAAGCAGTGGATGAAGGCGGTCAAGGAGGTCGAGAAGGCGGCCCAGCTGTCGCCGGCGGAAGCGCTGGAAGCGGTGGGCAAGCCCGCCCTGGCGGCGCTGCTCGGCCACAAGGCCGACGCCGATCTCGACGCGGCGGCCGACGAAGTGCTGCGGGCGGCGGGTCTCACGCCCGCCGGCAAGGCCCGGCTCCGCGACGGCCGCACCGGCCAGCAGTTCGAGGGCGACGTCACGGTCGGGTCGATCTATATGCTCAAGCTGAGCCATCTGGTGGACGACAAGATCCACGCCCGGTCGATCGGGCCGTACTCCCTGGTGACCCAGCAGCCGCTCGCGGGCAAGGCACAGTTCGGCGGCCAGCGGTTCGGCGAAATGGAAGTGTGGGCGCTCGAGGCGTACGGGGCGGCCCATGTGCTCCAGGAGATGCTCACGGTGAAGTCGGACGACGTGAACGGTCGCAGCAAGGTCTACGAGGCGATCGTCAAGGGCCAGAACCTGCCTGAGCCCGGCATTCCGGAGTCGTTCAACGTGCTCGTGAAGGAGCTGCAGGCGCTCGGACTGAAGGTCACGCTTGGCACCACTGAAGCCGGCGACGAGTAAGAGGGACTCATGATTGATTTTCGCAGCGGCCGCGAGCCCAAGAGCTCGAGCTTCGACTATATCAGCATTCGCATCGCCTCCCCGGAGGAGATCCGTGGCCCCCGCGACCCCAAGGAACGCGAGCGCCTGGAGCTTCAGGGCCAGCGCACCTGGTGGTCCTGGGGCGAGGTCACCAAGCCGGAGACGATCAACTATCGCTCGTTCAAGCCCGAGAAGGACGGGTTGTTCTGCGAGAGAATCTTCGGCCCGGTCAAGGACTGGGAGTGCCATTGCGGCAAGTACAAGCGCATCCGCTACCGCGGGGTGATCTGTGATCGCTGCGGGGTGGAGGTCACGCTCTCGAAGGTCCGGCGCGAGCGCATGGGCCATATCGAGCTCAGCGTGCCGGTGGCGCACATCTGGTTCTTCAAGACGCTCCCGTCGCCGATGGGGAACCTGATCAACATCACGCTCCGGGACCTCGAGCGGGTCATCTACTACTCGAGCTACATCGTGATCGACGCCGGGGAGCAGGAGGTCGAGGCGAACCAGCTCCTCGACGAGGAGGAGTACCTCGCCCTCCGGATCAAGGCCAAGGAGGAGGGAGACACCACCTTCCGGGCCGACATCGGCGCGCCGGCGGTCCGGGCGCTGCTCGAGCGGCTCGACGTGAAGAAGCTGGCGGAGGAGCTGCGCGCGGGGGTGGCGACGGAGACGAGCCAGCACCGCAAGAAGCAGATGCTCAAGCGGCTCAAGATCGTGGACGCGTTCCTGTCGTCCGGCGACTCGGGGGATCTCCCCAACCAGCCGGCCTGGATGATCCTGGACGTGATCCCGGTGATCCCGCCCGATCTGCGCCCGCTGGTGCCGCTCGACGGCGGCCGGTTCGCCACCAGTGACCTGAACGATCTGTACCGCCGGGTGATCAACCGCAACAACCGGCTCCAGAAGCTGATCCAGCACAAGGCGCCGGAAGTCATCCTCCGGAACGAGAAGCGGATGCTGCAGGAGGCGGTGGACGCGCTGTTCGACAACGGACGCCGCTCGAAGGCGATTCGCGGGCGGGGCAAGCGGCCGCTCAAGTCGCTCTCGGACATGCTCAAGGGCAAGCAAGGCCGGTTCCGCCAGAACCTGCTGGGCAAGCGCGTGGACTACTCCGGCCGCTCGGTAATCGTGGTGGGTCCGGAGCTCCGGCTGCATCAGTGCGGCCTGCCCAAGGCGATGGCGGTCGAGCTGTTCAAGCCCTTCATCATCCACAAGCTGGTGGAGAAGGGGATCGCCGAGACGGTCAAGCGGGCCAAGAAGATCGTCGAGCGGGAAAGCCCGGAAGTGTACGAGATCCTGGAAGAGATCATCCAGGACCATCCGGTGCTCCTGAACCGGGCCCCGACGCTGCACCGGCTGGGCATCCAGGCATTCGAGCCGGTGCTGGTGGAGGGCAAGGCGATCCGGATCCATCCGCTCGTCTGCGCCGCGTTCAACGCGGACTTCGACGGCGACCAGATGGCGGTGCACGTGCCGCTCTCGTTCGAGGCGCAGCTGGAGGCCCGGTTGCTGATGGTCTCCTCGAACAACATCCTCAAGCCGTCCGACGGGCGGCCGGTGGCGGAGCCGTCGCAGGACATGGTGCTGGGCAGCTACTTCCTCACCAAGGACCCGGCGGGCTTCGACGAGGAGATCCGGCGGGCCGGTGCGGCGAAGAAGGAGGAGACCGAGAAGCGCCTCTGGAAGGACGCGAAGCACTTCGGCTCGCTCGCGGAGATCGAGATGGGGCTGCTCGCGGGCGCGGTGAAGTACCACACGCCCATCTACTTCTGGTACGTCCCGCCGCGGGAAACCGTGGACGACGACGCGCGGCGGCCGCGCTGGGTGCGGACCACCGTGGGCCGGGTGCTGTTCAACAGCATCGTGCCCAAGGCGGTGATCGTGGAGAAGGGCTACCGCAACTACGTGATGAAGAAGAAGCAGCTCTCCGAGCTGGTGCTGGAGGCGTACCGTCGGGCCGGCCTGGCCGACACGGTGCTCTTCCTCGACCGCCTGAAGGAGTTCGGCTTCGGCTTCGCCACCCGGGGCGGTGTCTCCATCGGAATCGAAGACCTCGAGATCCCGGCGGAGAAGGCCGAGCTCCTGAGCGAGGCGGACGCCCGGGTCAAGCGGTTCCAGCGGGCGTACAACACCGGCCAGATCACCTTCGGCGAGCGGTACAACAAGGTGATCGACGCCTGGACCCACGCCAACAACGACGTGGCCGAGGCGATGGTGAACCACATGCGGCAGAGCCGTGGCGGGTTCAACCCGGTGTACATGATGTTCGATTCCGGCTCGCGCGGCTCACGCGACCAGATCCGCCAGTTGGCGGGCATGCGCGGCCTGATGGCCAAGCCGCAGAAGAAGCTGACCGGCGGAATCGGCGAGATCATCGAGAGCCCCATCAAGTCGAACTTCCGTGAGGGGCTCACCGTGCTCGAGTACTTCATCTCGACCCACGGCGCGCGCAAGGGTCTCGCGGACACGGCGCTCAAGACCGCGGATGCCGGCTACCTTACCCGCCGTCTGGTGGACGTGGCGCAGGACGTCACGGTCACCGAGGAAGACTGCGGGACCATTCTGGGTCTCGAGATGGCATCGCTCAAAGAGGGCGAGGACATCATCGAGCCGCTCCGGGAGCGCATCGTCGGCAGCGTCGCCTCGGAGGACGTCTTCGATCCGCACGAGCTGGACGAGCACGGCGATCCGCAGCTGCTGGTGCAGTCGGGCCAGCTGATCGACGAGGAGATCGCCGACGACATCGAGGACGCCGGCATCGAGAAGGTGAAGATCCGCTCGGTGCTCACTTGCGAGGCACGCCGGGGCATCTGCCGGATGTGCTATGGGCGTAACCTGGCCACCATGGACATGGTGGATATGGGTGAGGCCGTGGGCATTCTCGCCGCGCAGTCCATCGGCGAGCCGGGCACGCAGCTCACCCTGCGGACGTTCCACATCGGCGGCACGTCGTCCCGCATCGCGGAAGAGGCGGAGCGGCGGGCGCGCTCCGACGGCCAGGTCAGGTACACGTCGGGCCTGGAGTGGACCGACCTCGCCGTCGAGTACGAGGACGGCACCACGTCCACCATCCGCATCGTGCTCACCCGTGAGGACGAGTCGGCGGCGGAGGAGCAGAAGGAAGGCATTCTCGTGGTCGACCCGAAGGACCCGAAGCGGGTGCTCAACCGCTACCCGGTGCCGGAGGGCGCGCTGCTGCAGGTGAAGGAAGGGGACATCGTCACCAAGGGCGACAACGACCGGCGGGCGACGATCCTCTACACCTGGGACCCGTACAACGATCCGAGCATCATCAAGTCCGACGGCGAGCTCCGCTGGAAGGACCTGGTGCCGGGCGTCACGCTCCGCGAGGAGCTGGACGAGGGCACCGGTCTTCGGTCCATCGTCGTCATGGCCGACCCGGATCGCGAGCTCCATCCGAGCGTGCTGGTGTACATCAGCCACCGGAAGGACCCGCAGGAGTACACGCTGGCCGAGGGGAGCCGCATCATCATGGGCTCGCCGACCGACCAGGTGAGCCGGGCCATGGAAATCCCGGACGAGGCCAACCCGTGGAGCACCAAGTTCCACGTGGAGGAGCGGCCGATCAACGAGGCGTGGCCGTCCAAGAGCAAGAAGGAGAGCAAGGACAAGACGGTCTTCCTCTCCACGCCGGTGAAGGTGGCCAAGGGGGTGACGGTCACCAAGATCCCGCGGCAGGCGTACAAGACGCGCGACATCACCGGCGGTCTCCCGCGGGTGGCGGAGCTGTTCGAGGCGCGCCGGCCCAAGGATCCGGCCACGATCTCCGAGGTGGACGGCGTGGTCAAGTTCGGCGAGATCAAGCGCGGCAAGCGCGAGATCTACGTCTATCCCGACGGCACGGACGGCGAGACGCCGCCGCAGCTCTACGAGGTGCCGGCGGGCAAACACCTCCGGGTGCACGAAGGCGACCGGGTGCGGGCGGGCGACCGGCTCACCGAAGGCCCGGTGAACCCGCACGACATCCTGCTCATCAAGGGCCCGCGGGCGGTGCAGGAGTATCTGCTCAACGAGGTCCAGGAGGTCTACCGCCTCCAGGGCGTGCGGATCGCGGACAAGCACATCGGCGTGATCGTGCGCCAGATGCTCCAGAAGGTGCGGGTCACCGATCCGGGCGACACCGACTTCCTGGAGGGCGAGACGGTGGATCGTCTCACCTTCCGCGACGAGAACGAGCGGACGCTGAAGCGGAAAGGCACACCGGCGCAGGCCGAGCCCGTGCTGCTCGGCATCACCAAGGCGAGTCTCACGACGCAGTCGTTCATCTCGGCGGCGTCGTTCCAGGAGACCACGCGGGTGCTCACCGACGCGGCGATCCGCGGGGCCAAGGACGACCTCCTGGGCCTCAAGGAGAACATCATCATCGGGCACCTGATTCCGGCGGGCTCCGGCATCTACCGGTATGCCGAAATCGACATCGAGCCGCCCGAGGGGTACGAGCCGCCCCCGCCGCCGGCGCCGGAAGGCGTCGAGGCGCCGGTCGGTGCTTCGCCCCCGATTCCAGTGGGGATCGCAGCGGACGACGAGTAGCCCAGCACCAGCACGCATGCAGGAAGCGCCCGGGATCACTCCCGGGCGCTTTTTGCATTCGGCGCGGCCCATCTGCACCTTTTGCGCATGTTGCCACCCCCCGGCCGCACCGGCGGCAGAGCCTTCCCGACGACCCGCCGCTCCGTGGTGGAGGCCACCCGTGACGACGACGGGGAGGTTCGCAGGGCCGCCTTCGACGCGCTCATTGCGGTCTACTGGCGCCCCGTCTACACCCACCTCCGCATCAAGTGGCGGGCCCAGCCGGCGGATGCGGAGGACCTCGCTCAGGAATTCTTCGCCCGCGCCATGATCCGGGGGTTCTTCGACGACTACGACCCGGCGCGGGCACGCTTCCGGACCTTCCTCCGCACCTGCGTCGACCGGTTCGCGGCCAACGCCCGCCGGAACCAGCGCCGGCTCAAGCGCGGCGGCGGGGTCAAGCCTCTGCCCCTCGACTTCGCCGCCGCGGAGCGTGACCTCGCCGCTCTCCGCGCGACCGCGGCCCCCGAGGCCGACGGCGACGTCTGGTTCGATCGCGAGTGGGTCCGAAGTCTGTTCGCGGCGGCGGTCGACGCCCTCCAGGCCGGCTGCGTGGGGACGCCGCGCGACATTCGCTTCCGGGCCTTCGAGCGCCACGACCTCGCTCCGGCGGACGGAGAGGCGCGGCCGAGCTACAAGGCTCTGGCGGAGGAGCTGGGGCTGTCGGTGGCCCAGGTGACGAATCATCTGGCCTGGGCCCGCAAAGAGCTGAGGCGCTTGGTGCTCGAGCGACTCGAGCTGCTCTCCGGAAGCGACGCCGAGTTCCGCGCCGAGGCGGAGGATCTCTTCGGAGTGCGGATCCCGTGACGCTGCCGGAGCACGCCCTGGCGCACCTGCAGCAGATCCTCCGGGCGCCCGATCTCCCGGGCGGCCGGTACGCGCTGCACGAGCCCGTGGGGCAGGGGGGGATGGGCACGGTCTATCGGGCCGCCGACCGTGTCCTCGCCCGCGACGTGGCGATCAAGGTGTTGCGGGGGGACGTGGCCGACGCCGAAGCGGCGCTGCGGCTCGAGCGGGAGGCGAGGATCCTGGCACGGCTGGAGCACCCTGGCATCGTCCCGGTGCACGACGTCGGCACGCTCGGCGACGGCCGGGTCTTCTACGTCATGAAGCTGATCCGGGGCGAGCGGCTGGCGGAGTTCGCGCGGGCGGCGCCCCGGAGCGACGTGCTGCGGGTGGTGCTTCGGGTGTGCGAGACGGTGGGGTTCGCCCATGCGCACGGAGTCGTCCACCGAGACCTCAAGCCCTCGAACATCATGGTGGGCGCGTACGGGGAGGTGCTCGTGCTGGACTGGGGGATCGCGCGCGTCGTGGGCACTGGGCGAACCGCTCAGGCGGGCGCGCCGGAACCGGGCGGCGAACCCGGGATCTCGCCCGAGCCTGCGGTGCCAGCCGCCGCGGCCGCGCCGTCCGAGAGCTTACCCGATCCGGTGACTGCGCCCGGGACCGTGCTCGGGACCCCCGGCTTCATGGCTCCGGAGCAGGCCCAGGGGCACCCGGGACTCGCCGACGCCCGGACCGACGTCTATGGGCTGGGGGCCATCCTGCGGGCAGTCGTCCTGGGCGATGGCGACGGCCGGGACGTCCCCCGCCCGCTGGCGGCGATCTGGGCCCGGGCCCTGACGCCGGACCCGGCCGCCCGCTATGCGTCGGCCGCCGACCTGGCCGCCGACATCACCCGGTTTCTGGATGCCCAGCCCGTGAGCGCCTATCGCGAGACGTTGGGCGAGCGGGCCGGCCGGGTCTTCCGGAAGTATCAGACGGCCATCATCCTCGTGCTCACCTACCTGGCGGTACGGCTCCTCTTCCTGGCGATGCGGGGGCTTTAAAGGATCCGCCAGGGACGGGTAATGGTATTTCAGAAGACCCGCCCTCACTCCTCAACCGGAGGTCCTCGGTGAACAAGCCCGTTCTCGGCCTGCTGCTCGGCGGCGCGCTCGGCGCGCTGGACGGGCTCTCGGCGCTCGTCTCCGCCCCCGAAGTGAAGCCCGAGATCATGGGTATCGTCATCGGCTCGATGGGCAAGGGCCTCGTGGCGGGCGTTCTGACCGGTGTCGTTGCCCGCAAAGTGAACAACCTGGCGATCGGGATCATCGCCGGCATCGTCATCGCCGCGCTCCTGGCCCTACCGTTCGCCCTGAACACCGATCCGACGACCGGGCATCGGTACTTCTGGGAGATCATGATTCCCGGGTCGATCGTCGGCCTGATCGTCGGATACGCCACGCAGAAGTTCGGTCAGCCCGTGCCGCAGCGGTCCTGAGCGCCGCTCCCCCTTCAACTCCTTCGTCGAGGCACCGCACGCTATGCCGCGTCCCATCCATTTCGAGATCCCCGCCGACACGCCGGAGCGGGCGATCACCTTCTACCAGCGTGTCTTCGGGTGGCAGTTCCAGAAGTGGGAAGGCCCGATGCCCTACTGGCTCGTCAAGACGGGTGATGGTGGTCCGGGCATCGATGGCGGTCTCCATCCCCGTGCGCATCCCGGCCAGGGACCCGTGAACACGATCGACGTAGCCTCATGCGACGAGTTCGCCCGCAAGGTGGAAACGGCGGGAGGGAAGGTGGCGGTCCCGAAGATGGCGATCCCGGGGATCGGGTGGCTGGCCTACTGCACCGACCCCGAGGGGAACACGTTCGGGATCATGCAGAACGACCCCAAGGCCCGCTGAGCGGCGCCTACTTCCAGCGGAAGAGCCAGAGCGCGAGCGGGAAGCTCAGGAGCAGCCACGCCGTGATCACGAGCAGCTCGGGCCCGATCCCGCCGAGCCCGGTGCCCCGGAGGATGGTGGCGCGAAGAGCGTCGATCACGGCTGTGAGCGGGAGGAGCCGGATCAGGGGTTGCATCGCGTCGGGAAACCGGGACGCCGAAAAGAAGACGCCCGAGAAGATCCACATCGGAAGCATGACGAGATTGGTGATGCCCGAAACACCCTCCACCGTCTGCACCCGTGAGGAGATCAGCAGCCCGAGGGAGGTGAAGGCCAGCGCCGACAGCACCGAGATGAGCGCCAGCGCTCCGACCGACGCGCGGAACGGCACCCCGAAGACGAGCACGGCGAAGCCCAGGAGCGTGCCGACCTCGATCACCAGCAGGCTCAGCCGGGACAGGACGAACGACGCGAGGTATTCGGCGCGTGACATGGGCGTCGCGATCAGCCGCTTGAGGAGCCGCTTCCGCCGCGCGTCCACGATCGCGAATCCCACGCTCCAGATCCCGCTCCCCATCAAGTTCATTCCCAGCAGGCCCGGCACCACGAAGTCGATGTAACGGGCGCCGGGCTCGGTCACCCGGTCGTCGCGGGCCGACACCGGGTCCAGCCGGCCCGCGGCACGCTGGAGCGCGTCGTCCACCAGGAGGCGCGCGGCACGGCTCTCCGGGCGGGTGTCGTCGTAGCGATACTCGACCGTGCGCTCCGGCCAGTGGTCGGGCACCACCACCAGGGTCACGCTGCCCGTCCGGAGCGAGTCGCCCGCGGCGTCTGCCGGCAGCAGCTTCACGCTGAGGTCGGGGCTTCGGCGCAGCGCATCGGCCACAGCCCCGCCACTGGAGCCGGCATCCGCCACGGCCACGACAGTTCGGTCGGCGGGGCGGCTCCTGAAGGCCAGGCCCAGGCCCGCAGCGAGCAGGATGGGGAAGGCGAACACCCAGAAGACCGCCTCCGGCTCGCGCAGGAACTCGCGATAGCGGACCAGGGTGAGCTGGAGCAGCGAGCGGTCGGTCCACCGCGGCCCGTCAGTCATCTCGGAGGTATCTCCCAGTGAGCGAGACGAACACGTCCTCGAGGGTCGGCGAGTGGGTCCGCAGCTCCGTGAGAGGGGCGCCCTGGCTCCGGAGAAGCTGGAGGAGCGCCGGCATCGCCCGGTGCAGCTCCGTCACCTGGAGCCGGTAGACGCCGTCCCGCCGGTCGGCGGCGCATACGCCGTCGAGTGTCTGGAGCAGGCTCGGGTCGACGGTCCCGTCGCCCACGGCGAACTCGAGCATGTGCTCCGCGCCGAGCGACTCGATCAGGGCCCGCGGCGTCCCCTCGGAGATCACTCGGCCGTGGTCCACGATCGCGACCCGATCGCAGAGTCGCTCGGCCTCGTCCATATAGTGGGTCGTGAGCAGGATCGAGCGGCCCTCCGAACGGAGGCGCTCGATCAGCTCCCAGAGCTGGCGGCGTGCTTGCGGGTCGAGACCCGTGGTAGGCTCGTCGAGAAAGAGCAGCTCCGGGTCGCCGACGAGCGCGCAGGCAAGCGCGAGCCGCTGCTTCTGCCCGCCCGAGAGCTTCCCCACCCGGGCGTCGACCTTCTCCTGGAGCTGGACCATCTCGATGACGGTTTCGGGCGCGGCGCCCCGGCGATAGAAGCTCCGGAACAGTCGCACCGTCTCGGCCACGGTGAGCTTGTCGGAGAACTGGGTCTCCTGGAGGGAGATGCCGAGTCGCTCACGCAGCCCGCGGTCATCCTCGCCCCAGCGGCGGCCGAGGACCACCACGTCGCCGGCGTCGGGCGTCGAGAGCCCTTCGCAGATCTCGATCGTGCTCGTCTTGCCGGCGCCGTTCGGGCCGAGGAGGCCGAAGCACTCGCCGCCGCGCACGTCGAGGTCGAGGCCGTCCACCGCGACCACGTCGCCGAAGGTCTTTCGAAGTCCGCGGACCAGGAGGGGAGCCGATGACATGCCCAGAATGGTAACGGGGTCCGCGAGGGATACATTTCGCCGCATGCATGTCATCGGCCACGGGATCGACCTCGTCGAGATCGAGCGGATCCGCGCCGTGCTGGAGCGGCACGGAGACCGGTTCGCCAAGCGGATCTACACCGAAGGAGAGCAGACTCAAGCCGGCGACGGCCCCCTCAGGGTCCAGTTCTTCGCAGGCCGGTTTGCCGCCAAGGAGGCGGTCATGAAGGCGCTGGGGACCGGCTGGGCTCGAGGCGTGTCCTGGACCGACATCGAGGTCCGCCGGCTGCCATCCGGGAAGCCCGAGGTCATCCTCAAGGGCAAGTGCAAGGAGATCGCGGACGGCCTGGGCGTGGGCGTCTGGGAGATCAGCATCACCCACACTGCCGGGCACGCGGCCGCGAGCGTCGTGGCGGTGGCCGCCTTGACCTAAGGTCAGTTGCCCGCTAAACTTGCCGGTCTCCCCCAAATCGGGGCGCAGGTCCAGAAGCCATTTACCGCAGGGTTATGCCGACCATCAGCCAGCTCATCCGGCAAGGCCGGAGCGACGTCGAAGCGAAGGACAAGGCGCCCGCGCTCAAGGGGAATCCCCAGAAGCGCGGCGTCTGCACTCGGGTATACACCACCACCCCGAAAAAGCCCAACTCCGCGCTCCGCAAGGTGGCGCGCGTGCGGCTCACCAACGGGTTCGAGGTCACGGCCTACATCCCGGGTGAGGGACACAACCTCCAGGAACACTCGATCGTGCTCATCCGCGGCGGCCGGGTGAAGGACCTCCCGGGCGTTCGCTATCACATCGTGCGTGGCACTCTGGACGCGGCCGGCGTGAACGACCGGCGCCAGGGCCGCTCCAAGTACGGAGCCAAGCGGCCCAAGGCCGCGGGCGCCAAGGGAGGCGCCAAGTGAGCCGGCGCTCCAAGTCCGTCAAGCGGCCGGTCCCGCCCGACCCGCGCTACGACAGCCAGACGGTCTCGAAGTTCGTGAACAACCTGATGTATCAGGGCAAGAAGAGTCAGTCCGAGGGGATCTTCTACAAGGCAATGGACCTGATCGAGGAGCGCACCGGCCAGCCGGGCGTGGCGGTGTTCAAGCAGGCCGTGAACAACGCGAAGCCGACGCTCGAGGTGAAGAGCCGCCGGGTGGGCGGCGCCTCCCTACAGGTGCCCGTCGAGGTCCGGCCGGACCGGCGCACCGCGCTCGCGATGCGGTGGCTGATCCAGTTCTCCCGGGCCCGCACGGAAAAGACGATGGCCGAGCGGCTGGCCGCCGAGCTGATTCTCGCCTCTAAGGGCGAGGGGAACACCATCAAGAAAAAGGAAGACACGCACCGGATGGCCGAGGCCAACCGGGCGTTCGCGCACTACCGCTGGTAGACCGGCCGGGGGGCGGCCAGGCTTAAGCCCAATACCGGCCGAGGGTTGACATAGGAGCCCCGCCAGGTAAATTTGCGGGGCTCCGGCTTTTTCGGGGCGCACATCGGGTCACGTGACGCCAGCTTCAAGTCTGCGCCACCTCTGGTCCTCTGACGACAACGCGTGGGGCCCTCAGGGGGCCCTCATTCAGGGCACAAAGCCCGGATGCGCGCGGAGCGATACCACCGGAAGCGCCGGACAGACGGGCGCGGGCCGGGTCGGTCGCCCCGCTTTTTCGCTGGATTTTAGAGACGACTTCATGGCTCGTGAAACGACGCTCGATCGCTATCGCAACATCGGCATCATGGCCCACATCGATGCCGGGAAGACGACTACGACCGAGCGCATCCTCTACTACACGGGGAAGAACTACAAGATCGGCGAGGTCCATGAGGGCGCCGCCACCATGGACTGGATGGAGCAGGAGCAGGAGCGGGGGATCACGATCACCTCGGCCGCGACCACCTGCTTCTGGTCCCGGCACGGCGTCCAGTACCGGATCAACATCATCGACACCCCCGGCCACGTGGACTTCACCGTCGAGGTGGAGCGCTCGCTCCGGGTGCTCGACGGCGCGGTGACGCTGCTGGACTCGGTCGCGGGCGTGGAGCCGCAGACCGAGACCGTCTGGCGCCAGGCCGACCGCTACGGCGTGCCCCGGATGATCTTCGCCAACAAGATGGACCGGGTCGGCGCCGACTTCGACCGCTGCCTCGCGATGATCCGCGACCGGCTCACGAAGAAGGCGCATCCGCTCCAGCTGCCCGTCGGCTCCGGTGAGCTGTTCACAGGCCACATCGACCTGCTCCGGCGGGTGGAGATCGTGTTCGACGACGAGACACTCGGCAAGACGTTCACCGAGATGCCGGTTCCCGAATCGATGCGGGAAAAGGTGGAGCAGGTCCGGCACGAGCTGGTCGAGGCGGCGGTGGAGCACGAGGACGAGCTGCTGGAGAAGTACCTGGGCGGGGCCGAGCTCACGGTGGAGGAGATCACCCGGGCCATCCGGAACGCCACCATCAAGCACGGGTTCGTGCCGGTGTTCTGCGGGGCGTCGTTCAAGAACAAGGGCGTGCAGGCGCTGCTCGACGGCGTGATCGACTACCTGCCGAGCCCGATGGACATCCCGCCGGTCCGGGGGCACCTGCCGCTGCACGACGACACCCACGTCGAGCGCTGCGCCTCGGACGCGGAGCCGTTCTCGGCGCTGGCGTTCAAGATCATGACCGACCCGTACGTGGGCCGGCTCACGTACTTTCGGGTGTACTCGGGCTCGCTCAAGGCCGGGAGCTACGTTTACAACAGCACCAAGGACAAGCGGGAGCGGATCGCTCGGCTGCTCCAGATGCACGCGAACAGGCGCGACGAGATCGAGGAAGTGCTCGCGGGCGATATCGCCGCGGCGATCGGGCTGAAGGATACTCGCACGGGGGACACGCTCTCCGACGAGGAGAAGCCGGTCATTCTCGAGGCGATGAAGTTCCCGAACCCCGTGATCGACGTCGCGATCGAGCCCAAGACCAAGGCGGACCAGGACAAGCTGGCCATCGCGATGCAGAAGCTGGCGGAGGAGGATCCGACCTTCCGGATCCGCTCCGACCAGGAGACGGGACAGACGATCATCGCCGGCATGGGCGAGCTGCACCTCGAGATCATCGTGGAGCGGATGAAGCGGGAGTTCAAGGTCGAGGCCAACGTCGGCCGGCCCCAGGTGGCGTACCGCGAGACGATCCGGAAGAAGGTCAAGGACGTCGAGGGCAAGTTCATCCGGCAGTCGGGCGGGAAAGGCCAGTACGGCCATGTCGTGATCGATCTGGAGCCGGCGCCCCAGGGCTCCGGGTTCCTGTTCGAGGACAAGATCGTCGGCGGCGTCATCCCCCGCGAGTTCATCAAGCCGGTGGAGGCGGGCATCCGCGAGGCGCTCGAAGGCGGCGTGCTGGCCGGGCATCCGCTGGTCGACGTCAAAGCGTCGCTGGTCTTCGGCAGCTACCACGACGTCGACAGCTCGGAGATGGCGTTCAAGATCGCGGGCTCGATGGCGGTGAAGGAAGCGGCCCGGCAGGCGCATCCCGTGCTGCTCGAGCCCATCATGGAAGTGGAGGTCGTGACGCCGGCGGACTTCCTCGGCGACGTGATCGGCGACCTCTCCAGCCGGCGGGGCAAGGTGGGCGGAATGACTCAGCGCGGGGACGCGCAGGTCGTGGCCGCCGACGTGCCGCTCGCCGAGATGTTCGGGTACTCCACCACGCTCCGCAGCATGACGCAGGGCCGGGCGGTGTACTCGATGCAGTTCGATCACTACGAGGAAGTCCCGAAGAACATCGCGGACGCGATCATTTCGAAGCAGAAGAGCTGAGCCCAAGGAGCATCCGGACATGGCCAAGGCCAAATTCGAGCGCAAGAAGCCCCACGTGAACGTGGGCACCATCGGACACGTGGACCACGGGAAGACGACGTTGACGGCGGCCCTCACGAAGGTGTCGGCGGACAAGGGGTGGGGCACCAAGTACGTGCCGTACGACGAGGTAGCGAAGGCCTCCGAGGCGCAGGGTCGCCGCGACGCGACCAAGATCCTCACCATCGCGACCAGTCACGTGGAGTACGAGACGACGAAGCGGCACTACGCCCACGTGGACTGCCCGGGCCATGCCGACTACGTGAAGAACATGATCACGGGTGCGGCGCAGATGGACGGGGCCATCTTGGTCGTGAGCGCGACCGACGGCCCCATGCCGCAGACTCGCGAGCACATCCTCCTGGCCCGCCAGGTGAACGTGCCGTCGATCGTCGTGTTCCTGAACAAGTGCGACCTCGTGGACGACGCCGAGCTGCTCGATCTGGTCGAGCTCGAGGTGCGCGAGCTCCTGAGCCAGTACGAGTTCCCCGGCGACGACACGCCGGTGATCCGCGGCTCGGCCTCGAAGGCCATCGAAGGCAATGCTGCGTGGGTCGAGAAGGTCGTCGAGCTGTACAACGCGCTCGACACTTACATTCCGGAGCCGGTCCGCGAGACCGACAAGCCCTTCCTGATGCCGGTCGAGGACGTGTTCTCGATCACCGGTCGTGGCACGGTGGCCACCGGCCGCGTGGAGCGGGGCAAGGTCAAGAGCGGCGACGAGCTCCAGCTGGTCGGGTTCGGCGCGGAGAAGAAGACCGTCGTCACCAGCGTGGAGACGTTCCGCAAGGTCCTGGAAGACGGCCAGGCGGGCGACAACGTCGGCCTCCTGCTCCGCGGCGTCGAGAAGAACGAGATCGAGCGCGG
>JBGPPG010000054.1:0-21178 GCA_041488455.1 Gemmatimonadota bacterium | reverse complement strand
CCGAGGCCGACGACTACCAGCCGATCGCCGACCGCGTGTCGGGGTCGTTCGCCGGGTACGCGCCCGCGCCCGACCATGAGAACGAGCGGGAGCCGGAGCCGGAAACCGAGCCGGCGCCGTTCGCCGAGCTCATCTCGCTCGCCGTTCCCGCTGAACCCAGCCCCGAAGGGTCGCAGCCGGCGTTTCCGCTATCGGAGCCGCGCCCGATCGTTCGGCCCCGGCTTCGCATGGAGATCGCCGGCAAGCCCCGACGCTCTTTCGTCGTCGCGCTGGGCGGTATGGTCCTCGTCTGCACCACTCAGCTTGGGCTCACGGTCCCCGAGAGATTTGGCCTCGACATCCGCTCGCTCGGCCTCTTCCAGCCTGGCGCCCCGCCCGCGCCGGCGAGCGCGCCGCGGTCAGCGACCGAGCGCGCACCGGTGAACGCTCCCGCCGCCAAGTCGGTGGCGGCGAAGCCCGTCGTCCCGACGCGGGCCGCGGCGCCCGCCGCACCTGCGCTCGCGGCCGCGCCCGCACCCCAGACCAGCCCGAGCTTCGGCTCGAGCAGCGCCTTCACCTCGGCGGCGCCCGCGCCGCCTCCGCCGGCCAAGACGGAAGCCAAGGACTCGATCGTCGGTGCGGCGCCGGCCCGAAGCGAGATCGCGATCGGGGCTCCCGTGGTTCCGGTCGCCGTCAAGTCCCCCGCAGCCGGGGGCCGGGTGACTGCTGCGGTGCTCGTGACGCGGTACCAGGCGGCGTACGCCGCGGCCCGGGCCGAGCTGGAGATCGGGCTGCAGACCGCCGGCTTCGCAAACGTGTTCGCCACCGAGCGGCTCGTCTCCCCCCAAGGCGTGCGCACCGCCCGCCTGAGTGCGGGCACCGCGTCTGCCTACGTGGCAAAGTACCGTCGCCGCGAAGGAGAGATCGAGCAGGCCTACGCCGACTCGTTCGCGACGATGAGCAAGCTGCTGGAGTGGTCGGGGGATGGGCGGCGGGCCTGGGAGAATCACCAGGTGCTGCAGGAGAAGCCGGAGATCGCGAAGCTTGCTTCGTTCCTGTTCGCGCAGATCGACAGCCTGTACGGGGTGTTGTCGTCGCAGGAAGGCGCGTACGAGATCACAGGCGGGACCATCACCTTCCAGGATGCCAAGGCAGCCCACGCCTACACAGAGCTGAGGCCCTGGCTCGACCGGCACGCTCACCAGTGGGCCGACACTGCATCGGGCGTCCCCACCACCGCGGCGCGGGTACTCCGCGCCATCGGCTCCACCAAGCCCCCCGAGGGCGGCGCGCTCTAGCCGCTCGTCCCCCGATCAATGGGGGACGGTGAAGGCAGGCGCCATGGCCCGCTCGAGCTCGAAGTCCGGGGCGCTCGGATTCCTCCGATACAACTCGATCAACCCCGACACGTTGCGGGGTGAGCGCCAGAGCTCATCCTCCGTGGCCTGTATCCGGTTGGGGTCGCCCTTGCGCCGGGCGTACATCTCTCCGAACAAGAGCCGGGCCTGGCGGATGAACTTGATCTTCTTGTCCGTCTCCCGAGCGACGACCGCGACGGACGAATCGATCACCGTACGGCCCCCGGCCGGATTGATGATCAGCGCGTCGTGGACGACGGCCTGCACGTTGTCGAAGAAAACCTTGCGCTGACCACCAACGAGGCCGAGTCCATCGGCGGTCTCGATCGCGAAGGGGTCCTGCTGAGCATCGAACCGATCGGGGCCGGTCTCACCGGCGGCCACGGTCGGCAGGGGGCGGGGAGTCGAGTCGGCGGATTGGGCGCGGCTTGGGGCCACGGCGCCAAGGACCATGAGCAGCCCCGCCGACGTGCCGAGCCACACGCGCATTTCTCGGCCCTCCGTAGGCGAGCAGAGGCTACCCATCAACCATACAATTTTTTTTCAGGCGCGCGAGCCCCCCAAAGGAGGTCAGAGGCCGACGTGGCCGCCCGGCGGGCCGGCCCGCGGAATCATCTCACCCCGGCCTGGGATGCAGCGGTCGCCGCCGTGAACGACCCAGACGGGCGGCGGGGACCGCACCCCGGCCTCGGTGGCGTAGTCGGAGTACGGGACCGCGGGCGGGCCGGCGCCGGAAGTGGCCGGGATGACGCTGATCGTCTGGCCCGGCGCGAGCGCGTGGCCGGCGCCTGCCTCGGCCACGTCCTCTGACTCCGCCTCGGGCTCCGCGGTCGGCGCGGGCGTCAGGGCGCTGCCGCCGGCTGCGGCAGGGGCGCGCGCCCGGATGCGGACACGGGCGGCTCCGCGGGAAGCGAGATTGGCGGGGGCCCGGCTCTGCTCCACCTCGGGGAGCCCAAGCTCTCGGGCGGAAACGACTGCGGCCGTCGCCGACTCGGCGGATGGGGCAAGGGTGAGGTCGCGGTTGGTGACTGAGCGCTCGCCACTGCAGGCGGCGACGACGAGCGCACCAGACAGAAGGAGCGAAACGGGTGGGATGCGCATGCGACCTCCGGAACCGGATGAGCCAAGATACCAGAGAGACGTGTGCCCGGGGAGGTAGAGCACAGGGGCAGCGCACAGACGCAGGGTGGAACGGGGGAAGAAGCCATTGGCCATTGGCCATTGGCCGTTAGCTAACGCCTAATGGCTCACTTAGCTCTTTCCAAGTACACCCCCTCGCGTGGATTCACCCGCACGCGGTCCCCTTCCCCGACGAACTCCGGCACCTGGATCGTGATACCGTTGCTCAGCTTCGCCGGCTTGGTGCTCGCGGTCTTGGTCGCCGTCTTCATGATCGGCGCCGTCTCCACGACGTCCAGCTCGACGACCGAGGGCAGCTCGATGCCGATCGGCCGCCCGCCGAGGCACTCCGCGATGAACGTCATCCCCGACTCGAGCCATTGGCCGGCGTCGCCGATGGCTTCGTCGTCCAGGCTGTACTGGTCGTAGGACTCGTTATCCATCACGTGCAGGCCGTTCGCGTCCCGGTACAGCACCTGAAGCTCCTTGGTGTCCAGCCGGGCATCGTCCACGAACTCGGTGGCGCTGAGCCGGGTGTCGAACGTGTTGCCCGAGTTCAGATTCCGGAGACGGACCTGAACGAACGCCCGGAGATTGCCCGGGGTCCGGTGCTGGAAGTCCATCACGCGGCAGGGGGCTCCGTCGATCATGAGAACGTGGCCGCGGCGGATGTCGGAAGCCTTCATGCTGTACTCCTCAAGTCAATGATGCCCGCCCCGGGAGACCGGGCGCGGGCGGCAGGAAGATACACCCCCGGCCGGTCCGCCCGGAACCACGAGGCGCCGGGGTTCTTGACCGAGACGCCAAGTCCTTCACATATATGGCGTCGGACCCAAGAGCCGCTGCCACGGGGGCGTCTCATGACCGCACGAAACGATTCCGAGCTTGGCGCCGACGAACGCATCTGGGAAGAGGTCCACGACCGACTAATGGGCCATCCGGACCTCGACGCGACCGAAGTCGAGATAAACGTCGAGGAAGCCGAGGTGACGCTCGTCGGCAGGGTCGACAGCCGCGAGGCCAAATGGCTCGCGGAAGAGGTGACCCGCGCTGTGCAGGGCGTGCAGGACGTGCACAACCGGCTGAGGGTCGCGCGCTGGTAGCGGGCTAGAGCTCCCGGGCCAGCGCCGCCAGCGTCTCGAGCGCCTCCTCCCAGCCGCCCCGGAGCGGGAACCCGCAATTCAGCCGGAAGCAGTGGCCGTAGGTGTCCCCCGTCGAAAACACCCTTCCCGGCACGATGCCGACCCGGTGCGCGAGCGCCCGGCGGGAGAGTTCCATCGTGTCCTTGCCGCGCGCCAGCTCGATCCAGAGCAGGTGCCCCCCCTGCGGCCGCGACACGCGCGTCCCCTCCGGGAACAGGCGGGCCACCGCAACCGAGTAGTCCGCCACCTGCGCCCGGAAGGCCTGCCGAAGCCGGCGCAGGTGGTGCTCCGCGCCGCCCCCGCTCAGATACTCCGCCAGCGTGAGCTGCGCCAGCGTGTTGGTGTGGATCGAGCTTGCCAGCTTGAGCTTCCGGACCCGCTCGGCGTGCCGCCCGGCCGCAAGCCAGCCCACCCGGAAGCCGGGAGCCACGGTCTTGGAGAAGGACGAGCAGAGGATCACGTCGCCCGTCTGGTCGAACGCCTTGAGCGGGGCAGGCCGCGCGTCGCCGAAGTAGAGATCGCCGTTGAGGTCGTCTTCCACTACCGCCACCCCGTGGCGGCCAAGCAGCGCGAGCTGCTCCCGCTTCCGGTCGTCCGGGACCGAAAATCCCAAAGGGTTGTGGAAGGTGGGATTGGTGAGGAATGCGCGGGGCCGGGTGTGCCGAACCGCCGCCTCCAGGTGCTCGAGCGAAACCCCGGTCTCCGGATCGGTGGGCACCTCGACGACCCGGAGCGCTAGTGACTCCGCCGTCTCCAGAAACCCGTAGTAGGAGGGGGACTCGACCAGCAAAACGTCCCCGGCCCTGGTGAGCGCCCTGAGAGCCAGCTGGATCGCCTCGGTGCAGCCGTTGGTCACCAGCAGCTCCTCCGGCCGGAGCGTCAGGCCGGCCGCGAGCGACCGGCGGACAAGCTGGTGGAGCAACGCCTCGTGCCCGACCGGCGGACCGTAGATCACGCTGGCGACGCCCGACTCGCGGCTCACGCGGGCCAGGATCCGGCTGAGCCGCCGGGCGGGGTAGTGCTCGGGCGCGGCGGTGGCGATCCCGAACGGGGCCAGTCCCTTGTCGTTGACCCGTGCGAGCAGCTCCCAGGCGAGGTCCGCGACCCGAACCTCCTCCTTCGCAAAGGAGGGGCGGGGCACCGAGGGGGACGGCGCGAGCTGCCCGCCGGTGGTGCTGACGTAGTGCCCCGACTGAGGCCGGACGTCGAGGTAGCCGCGATCCTCGAGCAGCTGGTAGGCCCGGAGCACGGTGGCGAGGCTTACGCGCTTCTGACGGCTGTAGGTGCGCACCGAGGGTAGGCGGTCGCCCGGCCGGAGGACCCGGGTCTCGATCAGGCCGACGAGCTCGTCGGCCAGGCGCTGGTAGAGCACCCGGTCCCGGCGGACGGTGCGGCCGCGGCGGACTGTACTGGCGACAGTAGTCATGTGCTGAAACTGTTATGGTTACAGAAATCAGCATAATTTGAGCGCAACGGTCCGGCAAGACGCCGGCCCGACAGGAGGGCCAGGCATGTCCGAGCCGACCACGACCGCGACCGACGTCCGCATCGTCCCGTACGCGCCCGAATACCGGACCGCGTTCCGCGATCTCAACCTCGAATGGATCGCCACTTACTTCGAGGTGGAGCCGGAGGATCGCAGAGTGCTCGGCGACCCCGAGACCTACGTCCTGGCGCCGGGCGGGGCCATCCTCATGGTGCTCGACGGGATGGAGCCCATCGGTACCGGTGCCCTCATCCCCAATGGTGAGCGCGAATTCGAGCTGGCGAAGATGGCCGTCACCCCGCGCGCCCGCGGACGCGGGATCGGACGCCGCCTGTGTGCCGCACTCGTCGAGCGGGCTCGGGCGATGGGCGCCCACCGGGTGGAGCTGGTCTCGCACCGGAGCCTCGCCCCCGCCATCGCCCTCTACTACTCCGTCGGATTTCGCGAGATCCCTCTCGGCTCCGTCGCGTACCGGCGCGCCAACATCCGGATGGAACTGCGGCTCCAGTGAAGGGCCGCATTCTCGCGGCCTTCGCGGTCGTCTATCTGGTCTGGGGGTCCACCTACCTCGGCATACGCCTGGCGGTGGCGACCCTCCCGCCCTTCCTCCTGGCGGGCACGCGCTTCATCGTGGCCGGCGTGCTGCTCTACGCCTGGGCGCGAATTCGCGGGGCCCCGGCGCCCGGACGGCGCCAGTGGCTCGCGGCGCTCGGCATCGGAATCCTCCTCGTCTCCGGAGCAAACGCCGTCGTCGGCTGGGCGGAGCAACAGGTACCGTCCGGGCTCGCGGCCCTGATCGTCGCGGGGATGCCGCTCTGGGTCGCGCTCTTCCAGCGTGTGGCGCCCGGTGCGAAGCCGATCGCCGGCAGCCGGCTCATCGGCCTCGTCGTGGGCTTCGGGGGGATCGCGCTGCTGGTGGCGGGACGCGGCGAGGGAATCGGCGGCGTGCCGCTCGTGCGCATGGGCGCGCTGGTCCTGGCCTCGGTCTCCTGGGCCCTGGGCTCGGTCTTGAGCCGGCGGGTTCCCCTTCCCGCCGACAGTCAGCTCGCCTCGGCGATGAGCATGCTCACGGGCGGCGTCGTGGCGCTCGGCATCGGCGTGGCCGGGAATGAGCTCGCCGGGCTCGATCCGGCCCGGGTCTCTGCGGCCTCCATCGCGGCCTGGGCCTATCTCGTCGTCTTCGGCTCGATGCTCGCGTTCACCTGCTTCACCTGGCTGGTGAGCGTCGTCGAGCCAACGCAGGTGGCGACGTACGCGTACGTCAACCCGGTCGTCGCGCTGTTCCTCGGCTGGTGGCTCGCCGGCGAGCCGCTCGGTGTCCGCACTCTCATCGCGACGCCCGTCATCCTGCTCGGTCTGGTCCTCGTGCTCGGGCCCGAAAGGCTCCGGCTTCCCGGGCGGCGCTCACGCGCCGAAGCGGCTGCCTAGCGCTCTTCCGCGGATGGGCCGGGGCTGGTAGACATTCGCGATGACCGAGCGCCTCTACTACCGCGACTCCTACCTCACATCGTTCGAAGCCGTGGTGCTCGACCGCACTGGCGACGGACGGCGGGTCTACCTCGACCGCACGGCGTTCTACCCCACCTCCGGCGGCCAACCGCACGACACCGGGCGGCTCGGCGGTGCCGAGGTGGTCGACGTCGTGGACGAAGCCGGGCGGATCGCGCATGTGCTGGGCGCGTCGGTCGGCGGAGGAACGATCACGGGCGAAGTGGACTGGGCACGACGCTTCGACCATATGCAACAGCACACGGGCCAGCACCTGCTCTCTGCGGTGCTGGCGGAGCTGCACGGCTTCTCCACTGTGGGCGTACACTTCGGGGCGGAGGTCTCCACCCTGGATCTTGACGGGGCCTCGATCAGCTCGGAGCAGGTGGCGGCCGCGGAGGCCCGCGCGAATCTGATCGTGGCGGAGAACCGGCCGGTGTCGCTGAGCTTCGAAGACGCGGCGACGGCGAGCGGGCTCCGCAAGGCTTCCGAGCGCGGGGGCTCGCTGCGCATCGTCAGCATCCGGGACCTGGACCGAAGCGCCTGCGGCGGAACCCATGTGCGCGCGACCGGCGAGATCGGGGCGATCCTGATCCGGAAGGTGGAGCGGGTGCGGAAGGCCGTGCGGCTCGAGTTTCTCTGCGGTCTGCGTGCGGTGCGCCGATCGCGCTTCGACCAGGAGCTGCTGGCA
Source organism: Gemmatimonadota bacterium (assembly GCA_041488455.1). Classification (GTDB taxonomy): domain Bacteria; phylum Gemmatimonadota; class Gemmatimonadetes; order Gemmatimonadales; family GWC2-71-9; genus DASQPE01. The sequence goes on along the minus strand of JBGPPG010000054.1, from coordinate 13,915 downwards.
CGCCTCGCCGCCCACTACTCCGCAGCGCCCGAGGAGCTGCCCGCGCTGATGGAGGCGCAGCGCGCGGAGCTCAAGGAGGCCACCGCCGCCCGTCGCGATGCGGAAGCCGGGATGGACCGCTACCGAGCGGCGGAGCTGTACACCGGCGTCACAGTCGACGGCGAGGGACTGCGGCAGGTGTTGGTACGGGTCGGGCAGGGCCCGGTAGAGCGGCTACGCGGTCTGGCTGAGGCCGTGGCCGCGCTGCCGAGAGCCGTGTTCATCGGGGTGGTGTCGAGCCCGCCTGCGATCGTGGTGGCGGCCTCGGAGGACTCGGGGAGGGATGCCGCTGCCATGCTCAAGCACGTGCTCGCGCCGGCCGGGGGGCGGGGCGGCGGCACGCCGCGCCTCGCCCAGGGAACCCTCCCGGCCGAACACCTGGAGGTGGCAGCGGCCGGGATTGGTGGCGCCGCCGCCGTGGAAGTACCTTGGCTGCGGTCGTAGTCAGGGCTATCCCGTCCTCGGAGAAACCTCATGGAGACCTGGCACCGCCTCGGCGGGAGGGAGGAGCTGCTCGGCCGCGTTCCTTTCTCGGTGAAGGTCGAGCGTCACCGAATCGCCGTGTTCCTGCATGAGGGTCGCTTCCGCGCAATCTCGGATATCTGTAACCATCGCGGAGGTCCGCTGTCCGAGGGCCGTCTTCGAGGCGAGTTCGTCATGTGTCCGTGGCACGCCTGGGAGTACAGCGTGATCACGGGCAAGGGCCCGGAGGGTTACGACGAGGAGCAGGTGCCCGTGTACGGCGTCGAGGAGCGCGCCGACGGCGTCTACGTCAAGCTGCCGCCCGAGATGCCCCGCCGGCTTCTCAAGCACAAGCCTTCACACCTGCTGGACCCGCACCTCAAGCCGGCAGGCGCCCCGCCGCGCGTCCTGGGTATCTCCACGACCGCCATGGATGAGATCAATCCGCGCTTCTCGACGTCGGACGCGCTGCTCGACCACGCCCTCCGCCACGCCGACGAGACCCGCCGGGCCGACACCCAGCTCATCCGGCTTCGGGATCTCGTCTTCCGGCCGTGCGAAGGCAACTACTCCAAGGCCGCGCAGGCGTGCACCTGGCCCTGCGCGATCACCGAGCGGGATCCGGGCGACCAGCTCACGCCGGTGTACGAGGGGCTGGTGCACTGGGCCGACGTGGTACTGATCTCGACCTCGATCCGCTGGGGCACGGCCTCGTCGCTATACCACAAGATGGCGGAGCGGCTCAACTGCATTCAGAACCAGATCACGATCGCCAACCGCGTGCTCATCGCCAACAAGGTCGCGGGGTTCATCATCACCGGGGGTCAGGACAACATCCAGGCCGTCGCGGGCAGCATGCTCACGTTCTGGAGCGAGCTCGGCTTCGTCTTTCCGGCGTTCCCCTTCATCGCGCACTCGCGGGGTTGGGACGCCGAGGACATGGAGAACAACGTCCGGCAGGTGAAGGCGAGCGATGCCCTGCGGACGGCCTCGGGCGAGCTGCTCGACCGGGCGCTCGATTTCTGGAGCGTGATCGACCGGCATCGGGCGGAGCTGTCCCGGCCGATGGAGCGCGCCGGCCGGAAGGCCAACCCCATGACGGCCAGCGCAGAGCCGGCGGAGCCCGTAGGCTCGGAAGCCGCCCGATGAGCGCCCGCATGGATGTCGCCAAGGCCTACGAAGCTGCACTCTTCGCCGGCAAGATGGATGAGGTCGGACGGCTCTTCACCGATAGCATCACGTACTGGGCGGCAGGTGCGCCGCCGATCGGCGGTGAGTGGAAGGGCCGCGCCGCTGTCCTGCGGGCGTTCGACAATCGGGAGTTCGGCCTCGGCGCCGCCGATTGGGGCTACGAAGACGTCTGGCGGGTGTGGTACGAGGCGGACGAGCGGGTGATCGTCGAGATCCGGGAGCGGAGCTGGCTCAAGACGCAGCCGGATGACGTGATGGATCAGCGGACCTGCGTGGTCATCCGGTTCGAGGGGAGCCGCATCGCCGAGATGCGCGACTACAGCGATTCCCACGTGTATCAGGGGTTCCTGGCGCGGCACCGGGAGGAGTTGCCGAAGTTCCGGGGGCGGTGAGCCTCAGGCGAATGACTCGTAAAGCGCGTCCAGGGCGGCGGCCCCGCGCGCGAGCCGTTCCTCGTCCGCGTGATGCGAGCGCGCGATGCCCGCGATCAGCCGCTCGAACCCCGGTGTCTCGGGACGGCCGAACCGGGCATCTTTGCAATCGATATCGTGGACCATCTCACCGATCGCCCGGAGCCCCTGGTCGGCCGGGGCGAACTGCGCTGCCAGGTTTTCGAACGTGCAGCGATCTCCCTCGTGCGTGTACTCGCCCTCGAACATGTCGAAGCGGACCTCGCCCGCGGAAGGACGGTAGTCCGCGGTCACGAAGCGGAAGCGGGCCTTGGGGTCGATGAACCGCCGGATGAGCCACGCGCTCGCGATCCGGTCCACGTGCACGCCGCGGCGCGTGACCCACACACGCCCCGCCCGCGGCCGGGCTTCCCGCGCGCCGTTCTTTCGGCGCGCGGCCGGCGGCCGGAGCCGGGTCTCGATTCGCCCGAGCGCCCTCTCGGCCACCTGACGGGCCGGGGCCCCGAAGAAGTCGGTGACGGAGATTTCCGTGGCGCGCCGCCGGAGCCGGGTGAGGCCGCTGTCCAGGTCGGCACGACCCTGCCCTTCGAGTCGCGCCCCGACCGGGGCGGACTTGAGAAGGGCGTCGGCCTGTTCCGCGACCTCGGCATACTCCGCCTCCCGCGCGGCCCGGAACAGCGCCTCGATCTGCGGGTCCGACAGCCCGTCTACGAACGACGCCTGGCACACGGAGGCCTCGCCTCCGCCGGCCACGATCTCCCGCCGGACCCACTGGAAGTCCTCGCCCGCCTGGTCGGTGCAGGGCAGCACGTACACCGAGTTCTTGATCGCGACCGCCCCCACCCGTTGGAGGCGCCGCCAGATCTTCACGCGGAAGTAGTCGGGCTTCGGCGGCAGCTGATGGATCAGCAGGAGCCAGCGGCCGCCTACCGCGCCCGGGGCTCGCTCGGCTCGGCTCATCGAGGCAGCGGCTCCGGTAGGTCGGCGACGATGTAGGCCATCACCGCGAGCGCCGCGACGCAGCGGGCCAGCTCTTCCGGCTGGATCTTGTCGAACATGTCTCCAGCAGAATGGTGGTACCAGAAGTAACGGGAGGCGTCGGTCTTGAGCCCCATGCCGGGCACACCCCGATCCACCAGGGGCTCCACGTCGGCCTCGGGACCTTCCGCCTCCCGCTCGATGGCGCCGGCCCCGATCCGCGTCAGCAGAGGACCCACCTGCTTCGCCAGTGCGAGCGCCGAATCGGAGCCGCTGAGTCCGAAACCGGTCGGCGCGAACACCCCGTTGTCCGACTCGATGGCGAGGACGTGCCGGCCAAGGTCGGCGGCGTAGCGATCGCGGTAGGCCTGGTTTCCGCGACCGCCGTTCTCCTCGTTGGTCCAGAGAACGACCCGCACGGTGCGGCGGGGTCGGAGCCCCAGCCGCTGCATGAGGCGGACCGCGTGCCAGGCTGCGAGCGCCCCGCCCCCGTCATCCATCGCCCCCTGGCCAACGTCCCATGAATCGATGTGCCCGCCGACCACGACGACTTCGTCGGGGCGCTCGGTGCCGCGAAGCTCCGCCACGACGTTGCGGGAGGGTGCGTCGGGAAGCGTGCGGGCCTCCATGGTGAGCCGGACGATCACGGAGTCTCCCCGATCCTGAAGGCGGTGCAGCAGCTCCGCGTCCTCGACGCCGAGCGCGGCGGCGGGAATGCGGGCGGCGGTCGAGTCGTATCGGGTCACCCCCGTGTGGGGGCTCTGGATCGAGAACGACGCCACGGATCGGATCAGGCAGGCCCTGGCGCCGACCCGCGCGGCGGCGGACGGTCCGTTCACTCGATACTGCACGGCCTGCCGGTAGCCGCTGAACGGCGCGAGCGTCGTGTCGAAGGGGACGTCGAACAGAACGATTTTCCCCTTGGCTTCCGCGCTCCGCCGGGTCAGCTCGTCGAAACTCCCGACCACGAGCACCGGCGCCGTGATCCCACCGGGCGGCGTTCCTACGCTTCCTCCCAGCCCGATCAGGTGCAGGCTGTACTGCCGGGGGCGAACCAGCTCGGCCGATTCCCGGCCGCGCACCCAGTGCGGCACCAACACCGGCTCGCCCCGTACACCATCGAGCCCGTCCGCCGCCATCTCGCGCAGCACCCAGTCGATGGCCCGCTCCAGGCCGGCGGACCCACTGAGACGGCTCCCGAAGGTGTCCACCAGACGGCCGAGACGCTGATAGGCCGTGCTGTCGGCCAGCGCGGCGTCGATCAACCGGTCGGCCGTATCGTGGTAGCGGGTTGCGATGTCCACCGGAGGGGCCTGAGCCCGAAGCGGGACCGGCTGCAACGATGCGGAGAGGAACAGAGCGACGGCGACCGGCGCGACGGCGAGGAGGAACCGAACTGTCATGACAGGCCTCGAACAGCGATTGGGAAGGACGGACGGTCGTCGGTCCCCAGCCGGGCGCCGAGGCGATCCCCGAAATGCTCGCCCGCGGCCAGGACCGTGAGCCGTACGATTTCCCGGTGCTGGAAGTGTCGCCATGCGGCGGCCAGGACGGGGGCGGGCACGAGGCCGTCGGTTGCCGCGCCTTGCGCCACCGCGGCCGCGAACACGAGCGCCGCCCGCTCCCGCTCGGAGAAGCACTCGGCGTCACCCGGATTGTGGAGGAGCTTCAGGCTCTCCACGGGCAGCAGGGCTTTCCGCCAGCGGTGACAGCCCGCCTCGATGCACCAGCGGCAGCCGCTCAGCTCGGCCGACAGCTGGCCGACGAGAAGCTCGAGCCGGGTGTTGAGCGGCTCGGCACCACCCGGGCGGCGGCCGAGAAGGAGGTAGGCTTCCACGAGGAGAGGACCTGACGGGGCCGGGACTTCTGGGCTCAGGAACCGGGCCGACAGGCGGCGTATCCAGGGAAGCAGGGCGGCCTCCGATCTTTCCGGCCATGCTGGTATCACAACAGTATCATATTGCTGATACCATTGTATCATTCCGCGCACTGGGGCGCAAGCGCTCCCGCGGCCCCTGCCCACCGGGCCCAGATCAGCTTCCCGTGTCGCTCGACGCTTCCAGTGCGGCCTCGGCCTCGCGGCGGAGCCGGCGCCGCCGCACGACGTAGGAGAGCACGATGCTCAACTCATACAGGAGATACAGCGGCACCGCCATCGCGATCGTGGTCCACACCAGATCGCCGGGTGTGAGAAAAGCCCCGATGATCACGGCCCCGACGATCGCGTGGCGGCGGTAGTGGTTGAGGAACTCCGGCGTCACGATGCCGAGCGCAGCGAGCCCCAGGATCACGACCGGCAGCTCGAACGCCACCCCGAATGCGAGCGTCAGGCTGAACACGAAGCCGAAGTAGTCGCCGGCCGTGATCATCGGCTCGAGAGAGGAGCCGCCGAACCCCATGAGCCACGGAATGGCCAGCGGCAGCACCACGAAATAGCCCAGGGAGGCGCCGCTCACGAAGAGGAACACAGCCGCGGCGGTGACGCTGACCGCCACCCCGCGCTCGTGCCGGTACAGGGCGGGGGCGATGAAGGCCCAGAGCTGATACAGGACGACCGGCAGTGCCAGCAGGATGCCGAGACCGGCCGCCGCCTGCAAGATGATCTGGAAGGGATCGCCGGGGTGGGTGAAGACCAGGTGATGGCCACCCAGATACGGGAAAATCGGCCGCTCCAGCCAGCCGATGACGTCCACGTTAAGCATGATCAGCAGCGCCAAGCCGACGCCGACCGTCACCGCCACGAGCGACCAGATGATCCGCCAGCGCAGCTCCTCGAGGTGGTCGAGGAACGGCATCTCGCCGCGGTCGGGCTCCCGGCCGGGGCCGGTCACCGGGCCACCTTCGGCGCAAGCGAGGGGACGCCCGCGTCACGCAGCAGGAACTCCCCGCCGGTAGGCCGCCCGTCCCGCCGCTCGGCCCGGGTGAGCACGAGGCGATCCTTTGCGCGGGTCATGCCCACGTACAGGAGCCGGCGGGCCTCCTCGATCTCGGCCTGGCGCTCCTGCTCCAGGACGTTCCATCCCAGGAACTGGGCGTCCTCGACGCCCGCGATGTACACCCGGGAGAACTCGAGTCCCTTCGTAGAGTGCAGGGTGAGCAGGCTGACACGGGCAGGATCCACTTCGACCCCGTCGCTGGTGGACAGCGCGACCCGCTCGAGCAGGCGATCGATCCGCTCGTCCAGGCTCGCTCCCGGGCTCGACGTCACCAGCGCTCCGAGCCGCGCCACCGCGTCGGGATAGCGCTCCGACGGCGTCCGTTCCGCGCGCAGGCGATCCATGACGCGCTGTCCTCCGAGCCGCTCGATCACCTCGTCCACCGGGGGCGCCCCGGGGGCGCCGGTCTCGAGCTCCGCGGCATAGAGCTCCAGGCAATCACTATAGCGACCCAGCGCGTGGGGCACGGCCAGCTCGCGCAGCAGCCGCTCCTCGGGCGTGGGCCCCGGGCCCTGGTCCAGCGCAAGGGCGAGCCCCAGATACCCCAGCGTCTGCACCTGGGCCGCCTTGCGGGCCCGGCCCGCCTTGAGCGCCTCGAGCCGGCCGAGCACGCGGGCGAGCGCCTCGGCATCGTCCAGCGCGTGATGCGCCCGGGCGAGCGGCACCTCGAAGCGGTGCGCCAGGTCCTCGAGCCGGGCACTCTCGTCCAGCAGGGACCGCGCGAGCGGGTAGGTGTCGAAGAAGGTCAGCTCGTCCGCCCCGCCGTGCGGGGCGGCGAGCCGCCGCAGCACGGGAACGTCGAAGCGCTGGCCGTTGTGGGCCACCAGCAGGTCGGCGCCCACGAAGGCGCGGAACCTGGGCCACACCTCGGCGAACGCCGGCGCGCGTCGGCGGTCGTCGTCGGAATAGCCGTGAATCTCCCGCGCCCGCTGGGAGATGGCGCGGCCGCCGCCGACCATCTCCCGGAATCGGGCGACCGGCTCGCCGTTCCGCACGCGTACCGCCGCGATCTCGACGACCTCGCACGCGCCGACCACGAGGTCGGTCGTCTCCAGGTCGAACGTGACGTAGTCGGCGAGCTCGCTCCGGACAATCCGTTCGTGCAAGAGCTGGAGCGCCTTGAACACGAGCAGAGGCCACCGACCGGGCGGCGCGTCGCCGGGCGAGAGGGCCAGGTCCCCAGGCTCCGGCACGTCGCCGGCCCGCTGCCGCCTCACGTTGGGCACCCCCGCCTTGCGCAGCATCCCGAGCAGTGCCACGTCGACTCCACGGTCGGACGCGAGCCACACCCGGGCGCCGGCGTCCGCCGCCGCCCCGATCCGCCCGGCCAACGCCATCGCGCCGAGATAGCCCGCCGGATCGCTCAGCTCCTGATGGCGCTCCTCGAGCGGGTTGCGATAGGGCCCGACCCGCCGCGACAACAGCTCGTCCACAACCGCTTCGAGCGACGCGTGGGAGCGGCGTAGCGCGCGGAGATTCTCGACCGCGTAGACGAAGCGCCACGCGGCGTCACGCTCCGCGTCGCCCTTGGGCCGGGGGCGGGCGAAGGCCCGGAGGCTGGCGAGCAGATCGTCGCCTGACGCGGTCATGCTCAGCCGCTCCAGAAACGGCCCCGGCAGCACCCGCCGGGCGAGCGTCTCGACCGCGACCGGATCGTCCGGGGCGCGGATCACCCGGAGCGACGCGACCACGTGCGCGATCACCTCGTCATCCAGCAGCGCCTGCCCGCGCGCGAGCCGGCAGGGGATCCCGGCCTCGAGCAGCCGGCCTTCCAGCGCGCGCCCGAGGAAGTGCTTGCGATAGAGCAGCGCGTACTCCCCCCACGGTGTGCCGGTCTGAAGCCGGTCTTCCAGCAGGTCGGCCACGAGCCACTCGGCCTCCGCCGCCTCGTCGTCGAACGCGTAGGCGACGACGTCGTAGGGCGACTCCCGGGCCGCCGCGATGTCCTTCTCGAACAGACGGGGATTCCGCTCGACCAGGCGGCGCGCGACGTCGAAGATTTGCCGCGAGCAGCGCCGGTTCTCATCGAGCACGATCGGCGGGCTTCCGGGGAAGTCGTCCTGGAACCGGTCGAAGATTCGCCGATCGGCCCCGGTCCAGGAGAAGATGGACTGCTCGTCGTCGCCCACGGCAAAAAGATTCCTGTGCTCCGCAGCGAGCTGCTTCACGATGCCGTACTGCGCGAGGTTGAGGTCCTGGAACTCGTCCACGAGCACGTAGTCGAAGAGGCCGCGCTCGAGGGCGCCCACGGCGGGATTCTCCCGCAGCAGGCGCTCGGTGAGCCCGATCAGATCGTCGAAGTCCACGAGGTTTCGCCGGCGGAGGGTGTCCCGATACTCGTCGAAGAGCGCCTGGTCGCGCGGCGTGAGCAGGTACTGTTCCAGCCGGTGGCGCCCGAAGAGCGGGAGGAGCTGGCCGTGCCGCTTCTGCGGGACCTTAAGCCGGCGCAGCACGGTGCGCTGGTAGTCCTCGTCGGCAATACCGAAGCCGCGGCGGAGTCCCGCAGCTTCCGCGTGCCGGCGCAGGATCGCGAGGCAGAGGGCGTGGAGCGTGCCGCGGGTGACCTCCTCCCCCGCCCCGCCCAGGTTCCGGTGCAGCCGCGTGGCGATCTCCTCCGCCGCCTTGTTGGTGAACGTCACCGCGCAGATCCGCCCTGGCGCGATGCTGTGCCGCGTGATCAAGTCGTGGATCCGGGCGATCAGGCAATAGGTCTTCCCCGCGCCCGGCCCCGCGATCACGAGGACCGGGCCCAGCGGCGCCTCGACGGCCTTCCGCTGCTCCGGCGTCGGATCAAAGCCGTCGCTCACGCGATCCCCTCGCGGGACATCCAGTCCACAATCGTGTCCATGAGCTCCCCCATCACCTCCGTCTCCGTACGGCCCGACCGCTTGAGCACGGCGAACGAGTGATCTCCGCCCTCCACGACGTGCAGCGTCGCCCCGGGCAGGCAGCTCGTCACGCTCTTCACCAGGTCCAGGTCCGCCAGCGCGTCCCGGGTTCCCTGGAGGAACAGCATGGGAATCTGCACCCGCTCGAGGTGGGCCGCGCGCCCGACGCCCGCCTTGCCTGGGGCGTGAAGCGGAAACCCGAGGAACACGAGCCCACGGACGCCGGGAAGCGCACACTTCGCCGCGGCGCCCGACGTCATCCGACCACCGAGTGACTTCCCGCCGGCCAGAAGCGGGAGCCCCGGTACCGCGGCGGCCGCGCGCGCAACCGCCGCCCGCACGGTCGCTTCGAGAACGCCGGGCGGATCGGGCCGGCGCCCGCCCGCCTCCATATAGGGGAACTGATAGCGAAGGGTGCCGACGGCGCGCTCGGCGAGCCCGGCGGCGATCCCCTGAAGAAAGCGATGCCGCATCCCGGCCCCGGCGCCGTGGGCCAGCACGTAGAGAGCCCGCGCGTTCCGCGGCAGCTCGAGCAGCGCCGAGACCTGGCCTACCCGCTCGCCGACCTGGAGCACGAGCTCCGTCATACCCGCGCGGCGAGCCGCTCCAGCGCCCGGCCCAGATCCGGCGCGAGCTCGAGCACGTCTCGCAGCGGATCCGTCTTCCGCTTCTTCAGGCGCTGGGGCACCGTCCGGAGGGTGAAGGCGCGAATGTCGAGCCGGTCGTTGACCTCGCGCCACTCGAGCGGCGTGGAGACCGGGGCCCCCGGCAGCGGCCGCACGCTGAACGGCGCGGCGAGCAGCTGGCCCGCGATGTTCTGGAGGTAGTCCACGTACACCTTGCCGCCGCGGCGCGAGACCGCGCGGGTGATGGTCGAGATCTCGGGGAGCCCGGTCACGAGTACCCGCGCAAGCAACTCGCCCAGCGAGCGCGACTGCTCGTAGGTGCACTGGCGGCCGAGGGGCAGCAGGATGTGAAGCCCCGAGGAGCCGCTGGTCTTCACGAAGCTCGGCAGGTCGATCTCCCCACAGAGCGTCCGGGCGGCCTTCGCGACCTGGACCACGTGCTCGAATGGCGCGCCCTTGGGGTCGAGATCGAGCACGCACCAGTCCGGGCGATCCAGGGTCGGCACCCGGCTGGCCCACACGTGGAGCGGGATCGCAGCGAGATTGGCCAGGTAGAGCAGCGACTCGACGTCGTCGCAGACGAAGTAGTCGATCTCGCGCTGGGTCTGCTCGCTCCACATCCGCTGAGTACGGATCCACTGCGGCACGAACACCGGCGCGTCCTTCTGATAGAACGACTTCCCTTCGATCCCGTCGGGATATCGGGTGAGCACCACCGGCCGGTCCTTGAGGTACGGCAGCAGCCAAGGGGAGACCGTGCGGTAGTAGTCGATCAGGTCGCCCTTGGTGTAGCCCTCTGCGGGCCAGAAGACCTTGCCGAGGTTGGAGAAGACCACCTGGCGGTCGACCGCGCCCGGCTGGGGCGCGCCGGCGTCCGCGGAATCAGCCTCGTTTCCGGCACCCTTGTCGTCGCCAGGGTGGGGAGTCCGGGTGACATCCGTGGCGCGCTTGTCGTCCCGGAACCGGACGAACACCGGCTGGCGCAGCAGACCCTCGTCGGTCCACTCCGTGTATTCGACCTCGCAGACGACTTCGGGCTCGACCCACGTGGTCGCCTTGTCTTTCGGCACCGGTCCCTCGCACGCGGGCGTCTTCCGCTTGAGCCGCTCCAGCTCCGCCCGGGTTTCGGCAAGCTGCTTGCCGTTGAAGCCGCTGCCGGCACGGCCGGAGTAGAGCAGCGTCCCGTCCACGTATTGCGCCAATTGCAGCGCACCGAATCCTTCGCGCGACCCTTTTGGCGCCGTGAACCCCACCACCACGAACTCGTCCGTCTTCCGGGTACGGACTTTGAGCCAGGACGGCGACCGCCCGGCCCGGTACGGCGAGTCCCCCTTCTTCCCGACCACGCCCTCGAGCCCCAGCCCCTGCACTCGCTCGTACAGCACCTCGCCGTCCCGCTCGAAGTGCTCGAGGTAGCGGAGCACGCCCGCGGGAGGGAGGAGCTTCTCCAGCAGACCCTTTCGCTGGGTGAGCGGGAGCGACCTCAGGTCGTACTCCTCGAAGCCGAGGAGGTCGAACGCGTAGAAGGTGGCCGGCGTCTCGACGGCGGCCCGGCGCACGTCGAGTGAGCGCCGGAGACGTGCCCGGCCCTGGAGCCGCTGGAAGCTCGGCCGGCCGGCGTCGTCCGGTGTCACAATCTCGCCGTCGAGCAGCACCCGGTCGAAGGGAAGCGCGGACATCGCGCGGACGATCTCTGGAAAACTGGCCGCGAGATCGTTCCCGTTCCGCGAGAGGAGGCGTACGAGCGGCCCCTCCTTCGCGGCCAGAATCCGGTAGCCGTCCAGCTTGAGCTCGAACACCCACCCCGACCGGGAAAACGGCTTGTCGGCAGTCTCGGCCAGCATGAGCTCGACCGTCTCCACCTTGACCGGGCGGGCGGGCGCCCCAAGCGTCGAGAGCTCGCGGCGGACACCGTCGGCCGGGCTGCGTCCTTCCTTGAGCTCCTCGACCGTGAGCCCGGAGAGCACCGATCCCTCGGGGAAGTCGGTGCCGGGGCTCCGCACGTACTGGTCGCGCTCCTTGATGAGGAGCCAATCCCGCTCGCTCTTCTTGAGCTTCACCAGGGTCCACATGCCATGGAGCTTGAAGCCCTTGAGCTCGAAGAGGAGCTTGCCCTTCGCCAGGCCTTCCATCGGGTCGCCGTGAGGCACCCACTGCCCCCGGTCCCAGATGATCACCGCGCCCGCGCCGTAGTTCCCCTCCGGGATCAGCCCTTCGAAGTCACCGTATTCGATCGGGTGATCTTCGACGTGGACCGCGAGGCGCTTGTCGGCCGGGTCGAACGAGGGCCCCTTGGGGACCGCCCACGACCGGAGCACGCCCTCCATCTCGAGCCGGAGATCGAAGTGGAGATTCCGGGCCGCGTGCTTGTGGACGACGAACAGCAGTCCGCGTCCCGCGGCCAGGTCCACCGTCCCTGCGGGCTCGGGCGTGCGGGCGAGGGAGCGTTTCGCCCGGTAGGGGGCGAGGGGGTCGGCAGGGTGGGGAGGCATCGGAGAAAGGTGAACGGTAAACGGTGAACAGTGAACAGTGAACGGGCCCCGCCGCCCCATTCCGCCGGTCCCGTACATCCCCTGTTCACCGTTTCCTGTTCACTGTTCACGCTGTTGCAACACGACTTACGCCACTGAACCTCAAGTGGAGTCTTGCGCCTCCCCGAGAATCACCCTATCCTCTCTTTCCTATGCCTGCCCGCCCCATTGGCTCTGCCACGATCTCGTTCGGCCTCGTCTCGGTGCCCGTCGGTCTCTTTTCCTCAAGCGAGTCCTCCGCCGCCGTGAGCTTCAACCTGCTGCACAAAAAGTGCGGCACGCGGCTCAAACAGCAGTACATCTGCCCCAAGGACAACGAGATCGTCGAGCGCGACGATATGGCCAAGGGCTACGAGTTCGCCAAGGGCCAGTACGTCCTGTTCTCTCCCGAGGAGCTCAAGGCCCTCGACGAGAAGGCGACCAATACGATCGACATCGCCGAGTTCGTGCCGCTGGCCGAGGTCGATCGGATCTACCTCGACCGCACCTACTACCTGGGGCCGGACAAGGGGGGCGAGCGGGCCTACAAGCTCCTCGCCGAGGCGCTCAAGAAGACGGGCCGGGCCGCCGTTGGCTCGTACTCCGCACGAGGCAAGCAGTATCTGGTCCTCGTTCGCCCGATGGACGGCGTCCTCGCGATGGAGCAGCTGCACTACGCCAACGAGATCCGGAGCGCCAAGGACGTCCCGATCCCGGACGTGCCGGTGAAGCCGGCCGAGCTCACCCTGGCCCAGCAGCTGATCGAGCAGTCGGCCACGGACGAGTTCCATCCCGAGCAGTTCCACGACCAGGTGCGCGATCGCATCCTCGCCGCCATTCAGCAGAAGGTGGACGGCCAGGAGATTACGGCCGAGCCTCAGGAAGCGCCGCAGGCCAAGATCATCGATCTGATGGAGGCGCTGAAGGCGAGCCTCGCTAAGAAGGGGTCGGGCGGATCCGAGGAGCGGAAGCCCGCCAAGCGCGCGGCGGCGGAGCCCGTCAAGGCCCCGAAGCGGAAGAGGGCGTAGGGAAGCCATTAGCCATCAGCCCCTAATGGCTAGCGGCTAACGGCCAATAGCTCCCAATGAAATCCTATACCACCCGCGACGTGGCCCGGCTTCTCGACCTGTCGCCGGCGCAGGTACGCGGGCAAGCGCGCGCTGGCTTCCTCGTCCCGGATCGCGGGCCCCGCAACACCTACCGCTTCTCCTTCCAGGACCTCGTCCTTCTGCGCACCGCCAAGGCATTGGCCGACGCCCGAATCCCCGGGCGGCGGATTCATCGCGCGCTCAAGCGGTTGGTGCGCCAGCTGCCCCGGGGACGGAGCCTGAGCGAGGTCCGGATCACGGCCGAAGGCGACCGGGTCGTGGTGCGGGACGGGCAGGCAGCGTGGAACCCCGAGTCGGGGCAGCTGGTGCTGGATTTCTCGGTGGCCGAGCTCGCCACTCGCGCCGCGCCAGTCGCGCGGCGGGTCGTGCGCGAGGCCCGGAAGGCGGACGTCCCGCTCGACGCTGCGGAGTGGTTCGAGCTGGGCAGCGACCTTGAAGCGGTCGCGCCCGCCCAGGCGTGCGAGGCGTACGAGCACGCGCTTCTGCTCGAGCCGCGGCATGCAGACGCACGGGTTAATCTCGGGCGGCTGCTCCAGGAAGACGGGAGGACGCTCGAGGCGGTGGGCCAGTATCTGGCGGCGCTCGCGGCCGACCCCCGGCATCCCACCGCCGCGTTCAATCTCGGCACGGCGCTCGAGGACCTGGGGCGCCCGGGTGACGCGATCGCGGCCTACGAGCGTGCGCTCGAGGCCGAAGCGGGCTTCGCCGACGCGCACTACAATCTGGCGTTGTTATACGAGAAGGCGGGGCGGAAACGAGATGCGGT
>JBGPPG010000053.1:0-21317 GCA_041488455.1 Gemmatimonadota bacterium | reverse complement strand
CGGGAGCCGTAAAAGAGGAAAGGCCGCCGAGGTACTTGCCGATCGGGGTGCGGACGGCGGACAGGATGACCGGAGTCGTGGCGTCGCTCACAAAGCTGCTCCGAACGCAAGAAAGATGTGCGTCACGCAAGAGACATGAGCGTCAAGATAGAGACCCCGCCGCGAGGGGTACAGCCCAGGAGAAGATCATGACCGTCGCAGACCACCGGATCCGACAGGCCGCCTCCGGCGTTGCCGTCACCCTTGCCACGCTGGCGCCGCTCGCGCCGCCGGCCGGGGCGCAGCTACCCCCGATCATCCCGGTGCAGCACTTCTTCAACCCGCCCGAGATCGCCCTGGCGCAGATCTCGCCCGACGGCCGGTGGCTCGCCTACCTCAAGCCCTACCACAGCAAGCTGAACGTCTTCGTGCGGCCAGTGGCGGGCGGCGCCGAGCGGCGGATGACGGCCGACACCACCCGGCCCATCTACCAGTATTACTGGTCGGCCGACGGCAAGCGGCTGCTCTACCTCCAGGACCGCGGCGGCAACGAGAACTTCCACGTCTACGCCGTCCCGGTGGACGCCAAGAGCCCGGAGGAGGCCCGCGATCTCACGCCGTTCGAGAAGGCCCGGGCGTTCGTCGCGGACATCCCCCGCGACCTCCCCGACCGCATCTTCATCGCCCTGAACAATCGGGACCCCAGCGCGTTCGACGCGTACTGGCTCGATCTCGAGACCGGGGTGCTGACCCTGGCCGAGAAGAACCCCGGCCGCTTCGGATCCTATCTGCTTGACCATGGGCACACCATCCGCGCCGCCACCGCGCAAGGCCCGGCCGGCGAGACCGAGGTCTACGTGCGGAGCGACTCGGCTCGGGGCGACTCGGCCCGGGGCGATTCGGCCACCTCGTGGCGCCTGCTCACCAGCTATCCCGCGACCGAATCGGTAAACCCGCTCCGGATTCACCCGAACGGCGGCTCGCTCTACCTCACGAGCGATCACGGCGAGACCCAGTTCGCCCAGCTCATCCGGCTCGATCTCGCCACCGGCACGGAGACCGTGGTCTCGAGGGACCCCGACCAGGCCGCCGACGTCTCCGACGTGCTCTTCGGCGAAGGCACCGACTCGGTGCTGTGGGTGGGATACGATGCGGACACGACGCGGATTTACGGACAGCAGGCGGCAGTCACCCGCGATATCGCGCGCATCCGCCGGCTCCACGACGGCACGCCTTCCATCACGTCCATGACGCGGGACGAGCAGCGCTGGGTGGTGAGCTTCAACTCGCCCACCGATCCCGGCGTGACGTACCTCTACGATCGGAAGACCGGCCGCGCGCAGTTCCTCTTCCGGCCCCGCCCATGGCTCAAGCCGGCGGAGCTCGCCGGGATGAAGCCGATCGCCTTCCCGTCCCGCGACGGGCTCACGATCCACGGCTATCTGACCGTCCCGAAGGGCATCCCCGCGAAGAAGCTGCCGATGGTGCTGCTGGTGCACGGGGGACCGTGGGCGCGGGACGATTGGGGCTATCAGCCCGAGGTCCAGCTCCTGGCCAACCGCGGGTACGCGGTGCTCCAGGTCAACTACCGCGGCTCGACCGGATACGGCAAGCGATTCTACAACGCCGCCGTGCACGAGTTCTCCGGGGCGATGCACGCGGACCTGATCGACGGCGTGAAGTGGGTGGTGGACCAGGGCATCGCCGATCCGCACAAGGCCTGCATCTACGGCGGATCCTATGGCGGGTACGCGACGCTGGTCGGCGTGACGTTCACGCCGCAGCAGTTCCGCTGCGCGATTGACTACGTCGGTCCCTCGTCGCTGATCACGCTGGTGGAGTCGTTCCCCGCATACTGGCGGCCGTTCCTGGAGGGGACCTGGTACCGGTTCGTCGGCGATCCGGCCAAGCCGGCCGACCGGGACGAGATGTGGAAGCGGTCGCCGCTCTCGCGCGTGGACCAGATCACGACGCCGCTCCTGATCGTGCAGGGCGCTAACGACCCGCGGGTCACGAAGAAGGAAGCGAATCAGCTCGCGGTGGCGCTCCGCGACCGCGGGGTGAAGGTGCGCTACATCATCGCCGCCAACGAGGGCCACGGCTTCCTGAACCCCGACAACCGGCTGGTCCTCTACCGCTCGATGGAGGAGTTCTTCGGGACCTACCTGGGCGGTCGGGTTCAGAAGGAGCCCCCGCCCGGCGTAGCGGCCCGGCTCAAGCTCATGACGGTGGACGTGGATACGCTGAAGGCCGCGCCGGCGGACACGACCGCGTCGCGGGCCGCCACCTAGCTGGAGCGCAGTCCGTCCAGAACCCCGCGGACCCGCGCCGCCGCGGCCCGCCACTCGCCCCGCGCGATCTGCCGTAACAGCACCAGGCTCGCGCGGGCCGGCACGGAGAGCACGAACCCCACCCACTCGAGCGGGGTGGCGTGCCGGCGCATCAGCCGCAAGTAGTTGGCGCTCTTGCCGCGCTCGTACGCGGGGACCGGGTGCCCGCGTCCGGGCGTGCCGCCCGCATGATACACGACCGCGGCCGGCACGTAGCGGATGGAGAAGCCTGCGCGCCGCGCCCGCAGGGAGAAGTCCACCTCCTCCCAGCCGTAGGGGTTGAAGCGCTCGTCGAAACCCCCGACCGCCCGCAGCACCTCCCGCCGGACCAGCACGGCGAACCCGACGCACGACTGCACCGTGCCGCCGCGGTCGAATCGGGCCTGATCCACCTCGCCCGCTCCGAGATCCACGATGGAGCCGAGTCCGAGCCGGACGCGCATCCCCCCGGCTGACGCGATCACGCCCCGCTCCCCCAGGCGATACGCCTTGGGCGTGGCGAGGCCTGCGCCCGGGTCTGAGCGGAGCGCCTCCACCAGGTGGTCGGCGAGCCGCTCGTCCACCACGGTGTCGTCGTCGAGGAGGAGCAGGTAGGCATACGCGAAACGCTCCTCGGCGGTGCGGATGCCGAGGTTCCGGCCGCCGGCCGCGCCGAGGTTGACCGGACTTCGCACGAGGTGAGCCTCGGGATGCGCCAGCGCGATGGCGTCGGCCGATCCGTCGGAGGATCCGTTGTCCACCACCAGCACGTCGAGCGGGCGATACGTGAGCCGGGCCACGCTGTCGAGGCAGCGCAACGTCTCGGTCCGCTTGTTGTGGCTCAGGACGAGCACGACCACGCGCTCGTCGGCTTGACCGCGAGCCCGGGCGTCGCTTATTCCATCGCCATGCCAGACCCCCATGCCCGTCTCCTTCTGATCGGTCTCGACGCCGCGGATCTGGAGCTGGTGGAACGATGGACCGCCGACGGCAGCTTGCCGACGCTCGCGATGCTCAAGGCCCAGGGCACGACGACACCGCTGGCCACCTCGGCCCGCTGGCTCACCGGCTCACCCTGGCCGACGTTCTACACCGGGCGGCCGCCCTCGGACCACGGCATCTACCACGACTTCCAGTGGCGGCACGAGCGCATGGCCTTCGCCGCTCCCTCGACGGACTGGCTGCCGGTGCGCCCGTTCTGGCGCGGGCTCAGCGGTGACGTGTCGGCCGTGGTGCACGACGTCCCGATGACGCCCGGGACCGAGCCGTTCCAGGGAGTGGAGTCCACCGGCTGGGGCAGCCACGACAAGCTGGTCCCGCCCGAGACCTACCCGGCGGACCTGTTGGCGCAGATCCGGTCGCGCTGGGGTGACTCGCCCATCAAGACCGACGAGTACGGCCGAGCGTCGCTCGCGAGCCTGCGCGAGCTGCACGGGCAGCTGCTCGAGCTGACCCGTCGCTCGTCCGAGGTCGCGCGCTGGCTGCTCCAGCACCCGTGGCGGCTCGGCATCGTGGTGTTCGGCGCGCTCCACCGCGGTGGCCACCGGTTCTGGGACCGCTCCAGCGTGGACGGCCCGGTGCCGCCGGAGCTCGGGCCCTGGTACGACGATGCGCTTCTCGCACTGTATCGGGAGGCGGATCGCGCGGTCGGCGAGCTGATCGCTTCGGCCCCCGACGCGTCGGTCTTCGTGTTCGCGCTGCACGGGATGATGGTGAACACCACGCGGGTGGATCTGCTCGACGAGATGCTTGCCCGCGTGCTGCACGGGCCGGCCGCCGAGCGCCCGAAGCCCGGCCTCCTCCGCCGCGCGGGCGAAGCCATCCCGGTGTCGCTCCGCCGGCGGCTCACGCACGCGGTGCCGGCCGTGCTCAAGGACCGGATCATGACCCGCTGGGCGACGGGCGGCACCGACTGGTCGCGGACGCGCGCGTTCACCCTGCGGGCGGACCTGAGCGGCTACATCAGGATCAATCTGGCCGGCCGCGAGCCGCAGGGCATCGTGCCGCCCGCGGAGCTGGATTCGCTCCTGGACGAGATCGACCGGGGACTCCGCTCGTTCCGCGACGCGAGCACCGGTGAGCCGCTGATCGTCGAGGCCTGCCGGTCGCGCACCGTCTTTCCACCGGGCGAGCGGATGGACCGCCTGCCCGACCTGATTCTGCGCTGGGCCGACACGTCCGCCGCCACCCACGAGGCGATCGAGTCGCCTTCCCTCGGCCGGATCCAGCGGGCCACCCCGGGCCGGGTGCCCAACGGGCGGAGCGGCAACCACCGGTCGATCGGATTCCTGATCGCCCGCGGGCCCGGGATCGCGCCCGGGGCGCGGCTCCCGGGCGGGGCCGACATCCTCGACATCGCGCCCACCGCGCTCGCGCGGCTCGGCGCCAGCACCAGCTCGCCGCTGGCGGGCAAGGTCATCGAGCCGCTCGCCCGACGTTAGGTCACCGGCTCCCAGTCACCGGTTGTGAGGCTCCGGCGGCAGGCCTCCGCGACCGCGATCGCCGCGAGACCGTCAGCCGGCCCCGCCCCCGTGGCCGCGCGCCCCCGCACCGCCGCGACGAAGTCCTTGAGCTGCCGTCCGAAGCTCCGGTGGGTGACGTTGGGTGTCCCGAGCGCCCGGGCGATCGCGAGCGCAGCCTTGTCCGACACCAGCGCGAGCCGCTGGCCCCACTCGGACGCCACGCTTCTGCCTTCCCGGAAAAGGCTCCCGCTCGCGACGAAGGCCGTACCCGCCAGGCTCACCGCGAGCCACTCACGATAGGCCCCGTGAGCCGTGACGCACCGCGCCACGACGCCCGCCGGAAACTCCAGCTCGCACTCGACACGCTGCTCGCTGTGCGCCGTCACCCGCGCCCGGCCGGGCGACGCGCCCAGCAGCCAGCGCAGCAGGTCCGTCTGGTGCGGGAGCACGTCGTCCAGCACCCCGCCACCCGTCTGGTCGTCGTCGGCGCCCCAGCCCGCGGTCGGGAACGACAGCTCGAAAGCGACGGTTGCGTGCGAGTCGAGCGAGGGAAGCCTGACCTTGAGCCGGCGATAGGGCTCGCGGAACCGCCGGGTGAAGCCGATTTGGAGCCGGCGGCGCGCCGCACGCGCGGCGTCGGCCATCTGCGTGCCCTCGGCCCGGTCGAGGGCCATGGGCTTCTCCACCAGCACGTGGAGTCCGGCACGGAGCGCGGCGCACGAAAGCGGCGCGTGGGTTTCGGGAGGCGTGAGCAGGAGCAGCGCTTCGGCGCGGAGACCGAGCAGCTCGGCGAAGTCTTGGGCGACCGGAACGCCGGGCAGATGCTCGCGACCCCAGACGCAGCGCTCCGGGTCCTGGTCCCAGGCCGCGACCAGCCGGGCGTCGGGGCAGTCGAGGAGGGCCGGCAGGTGGAACCGCTCGAAAACGCGTCCCAGCCCCACCACCGCCAGCCGGACCGGGGCCTCGAGCTCGGCCATGGCTACGGCGCCAGCGCCCTCGACTGCACCTGCGCGGTCACCTGCGTGAGGAAGACGTCCACCGGCATCACTTCCTGCTTCTTCCCCGCCCCGCGGACCCGGAGCGCGAGCGCGTCGCTCTCGGCTTCCCGCTGTCCGATCACCGCCATGTAGGGAATCTTCAGGATCTCGCCCTCGCGGATCCGGTAGTTGAGCGTCTCGGTCCGGTCGTCCACGTGGACCCGGAGGCCGGCCGCCTTGAGCCGCCGGGCCACACCGCGCGCCGCTTCGGACTGGGCGTCTGAGATTGGGATCACGCGCACTTGCTCCGGCGCGAGCCAGACCGGGAACGCGCCGGCGAAGTGCTCGATCAGGTTGCCGGTGAACCGCTCCAGCGTGCCGTAGATGGCGCGGTGGATCATGACCGGCCGATGTGGCTTGTTGTCGGCGCCGGTGTATTCCAGCTCGAAGCGCTCCGGCAGGTTGTAGTCGAGCTGGATCGTCGGTCCTTGCCACGTCCGGCCGATGGCGTCCTTGAACCTGATGTCGATCTTGGCCCCGTAGAACGCCCCGCCGCCGGCGTCGATCCGGTAGGCGATCCCCTTCCGCTCCAGCGCGCGCGCCAGCGTCGCCTCCGCCCGGTCCCAGACTTCGTCACTGCCGAGCCGCTCCGGCGGACGAGTGGAGATCTCGAAGTCCAGCTCGAAGCCGAACGTGCGGTGGACCAGCCGGTCCACCTGGTCGAGGCAGAGGAAGATCTCGTCCTCCACCTGCTCCGTGGTGCAGAAGATGTGGGCATCGTCCATGGAGAGGCCGCGCACCCTGAGCAGCCCGTGCAGCGTGCCCGACTTCTCGTTCCGGTAGACGTTGGCCACCTCCGACAGCCGGATCGGGAGATCGCGGTAGCTGCGCTGCTGGCTCCGGTAGATGAGGCAGTGCATCGGGCAGTTCATCGGCTTCACCCGATAGCGCGTGTCCTCGCTCTCGCCCGCGCCGGCCGCCATGGGCGGGTACTGGTTCGCCGCGTAGAGCGGCAGATGGCCCGAGATGTAGAACAGCTCCTCGCGGCTCACGTTGGGGGTGTAGACCAGCTCGTAGCCGCTCGCGACGTTGTCGTCCTCGACAGCGCGGGAGAGGAGCCACTTGATCATCGCCCCCTTGGGGTGCCACAACACCAGGCCGGGCCCGACGATCTCGGAGATCGAGAAGAGGTCGAGCTGCTTGCCCAGCACCCGGTGGTCGCGCTTCCGCGCCTCCTCCAGCCGGTGGAGGTAGGCGTCGAGGTCTTCCTTCTTGAACCAGGCCGTGCCGTAGATGCGCTGGAGCATCTGCCGCTTCTCGTCGCCCCGCCAGTAGGCGCCGGCTGCGTGGAGCAGCTTGAAGTGCTTGAGCCGGCCGGTGCTGGGCACGTGCGGCCCGCGGCAGAGATCCTGGAACGGCCCGTCGGTGTAGACGGTGATGGTCTCCTGCGGGCCCAGCTCGCCGATCCGCTCGAGCTTGAGCGGATCGTCGGCGAAGCGGCGGTTGGCCTCCCCCCGGTCCACCACCTCGCGGACGAACGGGTAGTCGCGCTTCGCGACCTCGCCCATGTGCTTCTCGATCCGCTCCAGATCCTCCGGTGTGAACGGGCTGGGGACCTCGAAGTCGTAGTAGAAGCCGTCCTCGATCGGAGGGCCGAAGCCGATGCCGGCGCCGGGGAACAGCTCCCGCACCGCGGTGGCCAGGATGTGGGCCGAGGAGTGGCGCAAGACCTCCAGCGCGTCGGTGTCCCGGTCGGTGAGGATCGAGACCGTCGCGTCCGCCTCGATGGGGCGGGAGAGATCGCGGATCTGGCCGTCCACCCGGATAGCGAGCGCCGCCTTGGCGAGCCCCGGACCGATGCTCTCCGCCAGCTCGCGCCCCGTGGTCCCCGACGGCACCTCGCGCACCGAGCCGTCGGGCAGGGTCAGGCGGATCAGGCTCACTGGCCGCTCTCCACCATCACCGCCGGCACCACCGGGGTCGCGTCCCGGCCCACGAAGAAGTACAGGCCGACCCCCACAACAACGAGCGCCGCGAGCACCAGCCACCGGCTGAGCGTGCGCAGCGTCACCACTTCCCGTTCGTCGGTCATCGGTCGCGTCCCGAAAGGGCCTGCTGGATGGTGTGCCGGAGTGAAAGAGCGTGTTAACTTAATCCTTCATGTCCGGATTTTGAACGAGGTTATCGCGTGGACCACGGCAAGCGGCTGAGCGGGTTCGAGATCGCCGGATGGGCCGGGCTGGGGGTGGTGACCGGCCTGGTCACCGGCTTCGCCCTGAGCGAGTGGGTCGGCGGCGTGAGCCGGCCGCGGGTGAAGCGGCTGGTGACCCGCCGCCAGGGCCCGCGTCCGTCCCTCACCCCCGCCGCCTGCGCCCGGGCCGCCGCGGCCGCCCTCAGCGCCGACCCCAAGCTCCGCGACCTCGGCCTCCAGACCACGGCCGTGTCCGTCGGCGTGGTCGAGCTGCACGGGTGGGTGGCGTCCCGCGCTCTCCGCACCCGCGCGGGCAGCGCCGCCCGCGCCGTCCCCGGCATCGAGCGGGTGATCAACAGCATCCTCGTCCGCGGCGAGGACGATCTCGACCCCAGGAACGTCGCCGACCAGAGCGCATGAGCGAGCCGCTGGCCCCGCAGTACAATCCGGCGGCGATCGAGTCCGACCTCTATCGGTGGTGGATGGAGCGGGACGTGTTCGCGCCCGCCGCCCGCGGTACCCCCTACGTCATCATGATGCCCCCGCCCAACGTGACGGCCGTGCTGCACATGGGCCACGGGATGAACAACACGATCCAGGACGTCCTGGTCCGGTTCGAGCGCATGCGCGGCAAGGCCGTGCTCTGGCTCCCCGGTACCGACCACGCCGGCATCGCCACCCAGAACGTGGTGGAGCGGCTCCTCGCCAAGGAGGGGATCACCCGGTTCGACATCGGCCGGGAGGCGTTCGTCGAGCGGGTCTGGGAGCACGTGCGCGAGACCGGGCCCACAATCCTCGACCAACTCAAGGCCATCGGCTGCTCCCCCGACTGGGAGCGCACCTACTTCACGCTGGACGACGATCTCTCCCGCGCGGTGCGCGAGGTCTTCGTCCGGCTGTACGAGAAGGGCCTGATCTACCGCGGCCACTACATCATCAACTGGTGCCCCCGCTGCCTCACCGCCCTGTCCAACGAAGAGGCGGAGAAGGAAGACACCGACGGCAAGCTCTGGTACTTCCGCTACCCGCTCGCCGACGGCTCGGGCCACGTCACCGTCGCCACCACCCGCCCCGAGACCATGCTGGGCGACACGGCCGTGGCGGTGCACCCCGACGACGAGCGCTACCGCGCGCTGATCGGCCGGGAGCTGAGACTGCCGGTGGTGGACCGCCTGATTCCGATCGTGGCCGACGACGCGGTGGACCCGGCCTTCGGCACCGGCGCGGTCAAGGTGACGCCGGCGCACGACCCCACTGACTTCGACATCGGGAAGCGCCACAGCCTGCCGAGCATCGACGTGATGACCCCCGAGGCACGCATGAGCCTCGCCGTCCCCGAGCGGTTCCAGGGGCTGGACCGCTACGAGGCGCGGAAGCGGGTGGTGGAGGAGTTCGAGGCCGCCGGTTTGCTCGAGAAGATGGAGCCCCACCGGCACGCGGTCGGGCACTGCTACCGCTGCGACACGGTGGTCGAGCCCCGGCTCTCGGAGCAGTGGTTCGTGAAGATGGCCCCACTCGCCCGGCCGGCGCTCGCGGCCTACCGGGAGGGGCGGCTCCGGTTCGTGCCGGAGCGGCGGGGCGACGAATACGCGCAGTGGATGGAGAACATCCGCGACTGGTGCATCTCGCGGCAGCTCTGGTGGGGGCACCGGATTCCGGTGTGGTATTGCGAACGGGAGCGCTGCGCCCGGATCGTCGCGAGCCGCACGGACGTCCTGAGCTGCCCCGACTGCGGCGGCCCCGTGCGGCAGGACGAGGACGTGCTCGACACCTGGTTCTCCTCCTGGCTCGTTCCTTTCTCCAGCCTTGGCTGGCCGGAGAAGACCGCCGATCTCGCCCGCTTCTACCCCGGCGACACCCTCGTGACCGCGCCCGAGATCCTGTTCTTCTGGGTGTCGCGGATGGTGATGTCGGGCTGCGAGTTCATGGGCGACATCCCGTTCGAGACGGTCTACATGCACGGCACCGTGCGGGACACGCAGTACCGCAAGATGTCCAAGTCGCTCGGCAACGGGATCGACCCGCTCGACGTGGTGGAGCAGTTCGGCGCGGACGCGCTCCGCTATACGATCGTGGCCGGGAGCGCGGTGGGCACCGACGTCATCCTCGATCCGAACGACATCATCACCTCGTTTGCGCCGGGGCGGAACTTCGCCAACAAGCTGTGGAACGCCGGCCGGTTCATCCTGTCCAACCTCGAGGGTCCCACCCGTCCGCTCGCCGGTGCGGCGAAGAACGTGGTGCGCCGGGACGAGCTGTCGCTCGCGGACCGCTGGATCCTCGCGCGCTGCGAGGCCGCGGTGGTCGAGGTGACCGAGGCGCTCGAGCGGTTCCGCCTGAACGAGGCTGCCGCGTCCGCCTACCGCTTCGTCTGGAGCGATCTCGCGGACTGGTACATCGAGCAGATCAAGCCCCGCCTCTA
The DNA here is from genome assembly GCA_041488455.1 of Gemmatimonadota bacterium. Taxonomy (GTDB): domain Bacteria; phylum Gemmatimonadota; class Gemmatimonadetes; order Gemmatimonadales; family GWC2-71-9; genus DASQPE01. The sequence continues at coordinate 10,977 of JBGPPG010000053.1, read as the reverse complement.
CGGCGACCAGCCCGGTGGCGATGTCGCCCGCGCGGTCGCGGCCCAGACGTTCGACGTGGGGCTCCGGCTGCTGCACCCGGTGATGCCGTTCATCACCGAGGCCCTGTGGAAGAAGTTCCCCGGGCGCCCCGCCGAGGCCTCCATCAGCACCAGTCCCTGGCCCGGGAGCGACCGCCGGGCGCAGGACGCGGACGCGGTGCGCCGCTTCGGGCTGGTGCAGGAGCTGGTGAGCGCGGTGCGCCAGATCCGGGCCGAGTACGGCGTGGCGCCGGGACAGACGGTGCGGGCGGCGCTGGGAAACCTCGGCCCCGACGCGCGGGAGTCGTTCATCACTGAGCTCGGCACCATCTCGCGTCTGGCCAAGGTGTCGGACCTCCAATTCGGCGAGAGCGGTGAGCGCGTCGGCGGGCACGCGGTACTCACCGACGGCACGGGGGTTTTCGTCCCGCTGGGCGACGCCATCGACGTCGAGCGCGAGTGCTCGAGGCTCGGCGCCGAGATCGAGCGGCTGCTCCAGCTCATCACCGGGCAGGAGAAGAAGCTCGGCAACCGGCAATTCACCGCCAAGGCACCGGCGGCTGTCGTGGAGCGGGAACGGGACAAGCTCGCCAGCTGGCGGGAGCAGCACGAAGTGCTGGCGCGCAAGCGGGCTCTTCTGGGCTGCGGGAATGCGTAACGCGAGCGGCGGCAAACCGGCCCGGCTTGCCCCCGCGCTGCTGCTTGCGATCGCCTGCGCCAACATCCAGCCGCCCCCGGGCGGCCCGCCCGACAAGACGCCACCCACGCTCGCGTCGGTCTTTCCCGACTCGATGACGATGCCGCCCGACTTCAAGCGCAATGTCGAGTTCCGCTTCAACGAGGTCGTCTCCGAGGGCAGCAGCCCGAGCCAGGGGCTCGGCACCGGCGACCTGGAGAAGCTCATCATTCTCTCGCCCACGGATAAGACGCCCGACGTCGGCTGGCACCGTCGCCGCATAACCGTGCACCCGGCGGAGGGGTGGAAGCCCAATCGGGTGTACCGGGTCGAGCTCTTGCCCGGCATCGCCGACGTGCGGCAGAACAAGGCCAGCATCGACGCGGTCGTGACCTTCACCACCGGGGCTCCCGTGCCGCACGACTCGCTCAGGGGACGGGTGTTCGACTGGAAGGCCGGCAGCCCCGCCGCCCTGGCGCTGGTCGAGGCCGTGCTCGAGCCCGACAGTCTGCCTTATCGGACGCTGACGGACTCGGCGGGCCGGTTCTCCTTCGGCCCGCTGCCCCACGGCGAGTATCTGGTCTTCGGCGTGGTGGACGCTAACCGCAACTTCCGCCGCGACCTCAGGGAGTCGTTCGACACCGTGCGGATCCGGCCGGAGTCGGCGACGACCGAGGTGCCCGAGCTCTACGCCTTCGCGCACGACACGCTGCCGCCACGGCTGGTGGATGCCACGCCGAGGGACTCGGTTACCGCTTCCCTCTCGTTCGCGACCTCGCTCGATCCGTCCCAGAGGCTCGACACCTCCGCCGCCTCGGTGCGGAAGCTGCCGGACTCGACCGCCGTCCCGGTCGTCTCGCTGTCAGGGCGGGACACGACGACGGGAGCCCCCGGCCTGCATGGGCTGGACACCACCCGCCTGCGGCTGCCCGATACCACCCGCCTGCGGCTGCCCGACACGAGCCGGTTTCGCCGCGGCGATACGAGCGCCATCCGACTCCCCGGCGCCTTCGGCACGAGGCCTGATAGCACACGCGCCATGCACCGACCACCGCTCAGCGACCGGATGGTCCTCAAGGTCGGGGAGCCGTGGCACCCGGGCGACAAATTCCTGATCGAGCTGAAGGGCATCCGCACCGTGAGCGGGCGCACCGGCGACGTGCGCGGCGTGCTGGCGATCCCGGAGGCCAAGGCCCCGCCACCTCCGCCCAGCGCGGCCGACTCCGTCCGCGCCGATTCGATCCGGAAGATCCTGAAGGCCGACTCGCTCCATCATCGGAGGAAGCGCCGGTGACCGACCGCCGCCGCGAGCTGCCCTCGGTGGACTTCCTGCTCCGCGAGCCCGGCATCGTCGCTCTGCTGGGCGCCGCCCCGCGGAGCGCGGTCGTCTCCGCCGTGCGCGACGCGATCGACGCTGCGCGCCGCCGGCGCGCGGGCGCGCCCGATGACTGGACCGAGGAGGTCCGCGAGCGGCTCGTGCTCCGGACCGGCCGCTCCCTCCGCCCGGTGCTCAACGCCACCGGCGTCGTGCTGCACACGAACCTCGGCCGCGCCCCGCTGGCCCACGCCGCGCTCGAGGCGCTCTCCGCCGCGGGCGGCGGCTACAGCACGCTGGAGTTCGATCTGCACGCGGGCGTGCGCGGGAGCCGCTCGGACCATTGCCGGGCGCTCCTGGCCGAGCTGAGCGGGGCGGAGGATGGGCTGGCGGTGAACAACGCGGCGGGCGCCCTGGTGCTGGCGCTCAACGCGCTGGCGACCGGGCGCGAAGTGCTCATCTCGCGGGGCGAGCTGATCGAGATCGGCGGCTCGTTCCGCATCCCCGACATCCTGGAGAAGAGCGGCGCGCGGCTCCGCGAGGTCGGCACCACCAACCGCACGCATCTCGAGGACTACCGGAAGGCGCTCTCGCCGGAGACCGGGGCCATTCTCACGGTGCACCGCTCCAACTTCGAGCAGCGCGGCTTCGTCGCAACGCCCGCGCCGGCCGACATCGCGGCGCTTGCGCGCGAGGCGGGCGTGCCCTGGCTCTACGACGTGGGCAGCGGGCTGCTGCTCGATCTGGCGCCGTGGGGCCTCAGCGGCGAGCCCCGGGTGCCCGAGGCGGTCGCCTTCGGCGCGGATCTCGTGATCTTCAGCGGCGACAAGCTGCTCGGGGGCCCGCAGGCCGGCTGCCTCACCGGGCGGCGCGAGCTGGTGGGCCGGTGCCGCGCGAATCCGCTCGCGCGCGCGCTCCGCGCCGACAAGATGACGCTCGCGGCGCTCGAGGCCACGCTGGCGCTCTATCGCGACCAGGCCGTCGCCCTGGCCGAGATTCCCGTGCTGGCCATGCTGACGGCGACGCCGGACGACCTCGCGGCGCGGGCCGCGCTGCTCCAGAGCGAGTGTCCCGCGGAGCTCAGGCCCGAGCTTCGGGAAGGCGAGTCGGCCGTGGGCGGCGGGTCGTTCCCCGGCGCCGTGCTCCCCACCACCGTCGTCGCCCTCGACCCGGGTCCCCTCGGTCCCGACGGGCTGGCGCTCCGGCTCCGGCTGGGTGAGCCGGCGGTGGTGGCGCGGGTGAGCGAAGGTAGAGTGCTGCTCGATCCGCGCACGCTGCCGCTCGCCGCCTACCCCGACGTGGGCGCCGCGCTGCGCCGGGCCGTGGAGCGCTAGGCTCTCTGCCCATCCGCCCGGCTGCCCATTAGGTTCCCCCGTCCATGCCCATGCGCCTTGCGGTCGCGATCTCGGGCCGCGGCAGCAACCTCGCGGCGCTCCTCGCCGCGCTCCCGGCCGGGGCGGCGGCGGAAGTGGCGCTGGTGCTGAGCAATCGGGCGGCGGCGGGGCTCGACCTGGCCCGGCAGCGCGGCATACCGGCGCAGGCGCTCGCCGATCCGGCAGACGGCCGGGCGTGGCTCGATGCGCTGGCGGCGCACCGGATAGACCTGGTCGTCCTCGCCGGCTACCTCAAGCTGGTGCCGCCCGCCGTGGTGGAGCGCTATCGCGGCCGCATCGTCAACATCCACCCGGCGCTGCTCCCCTCCTTCGGCGGGCCGGGCATGTACGGGCGCCGGGTGCACGAGGCGGTGCTCGCCTCGGGCGAGCGAACCAGCGGCGCCACCGTGCACCTGGTGGACGAGGTGTACGACCGCGGCGCCGTGCTCGCGCAGGAGCGGGTACCGGTGCTGCCGGGCGACACGCCCGACTCGCTTGCCGCGCGGGTGCTCGAGGTCGAGCACCGCCTGCTGCCCGCCGTGGTGCTGGCGGCCGCTGCCGCGGGCCGGCCCGTTCCGATCCCCAATCCCGTGGAGCTTCCCTCGTGAGTCGTACGGCATGCCCCGCGCACTGATCTCCGTCAGCGACAAGCGCGGTATCATCCCCTTCGCTCAGGCGCTCGTGGACCTTGGCTGGGAGATCATCTCCACCGGCGGCACCGCTACCGCGCTCCGGCACGCGGACGTGCCGGTCCTTCCGGTAGACGAGGTCACCGGCTTCCCCGAGCTGCTCGACGGGCGGGTGAAGACGCTCCACCCGCTGATCCACGCCGGCCTCCTGGCGCGGCGGGACCACCCGGGTCACCTCGCCGCGCTCTCGGCGCACGGGATCGTGCCGATAGATCTCGTCGCCGTGAATCTCTATCCCTTTCAGATGACGATCGCGAAGCCGGGCGTGCCGTTCGAGGATGCGATCGAGAACATCGACGTCGGCGGCCCCTCCATGCTCCGCTCGGCCGCAAAAAATCACCGCTTCGTGATCCCGGTGGTGGACCCGCTCGACTACGCGCCGGTGATCGAGATGCTGCGCAAGGGCGGCGTGCCCGACGACGTGCGGCGGGAGCTGGCCGCCAAGGTGTTCGCCCACACCTCGGACTACGACTCAGCCATCGCGCGCTACCTCACGCTCAAGGAGGAAGGTCTTCCCCGGCGCATGGGCCTCGCGCTCGAGCGGCTCCAGGCGCTCCGCTACGGCGAGAACCCGGACCAGCGCGCGGCGCTTTACGTCACCGACGAGCCGCGCGGCATGCGCGACCTCCGCCAGCGTCAGGGCAAGGAGCTTTCCTTCAATAATCTGCTCGACATAGACGCGGGCGCCTCTGCCGTGGCCTCCTGGCCCACCCGACCGGCGTGCTGCGTCATCAAGCACACGACGCCTTGCGGGATCGCGGTGGCCGGCAGCGCGGCGGAGGCGTTCACAAAGGCGCGGGCGACCGACCCCGTCTCCGCGTTCGGCTCGGTGGTCGCCTTCAACACCGTGGTGGACGAGGCCACGGCGCGGGCGATGAGCGACCTGTTCGTCGAGGTGGTGGTGGCGCCGTCGTACCACGAGCAGGCCCATGCGGTGTTCGCGGGGAAGAAGAATCTGCGGGTGGTGGAGCTGCCGGTCTCGCGCAGCGCGGGCCTCGATTTCAAGCGGGTGCGCGGCGGCTTCCTGGTGCAGGACCGGTTCGTCTTCGACCCCGCCGACCAGGGCTGGACGGTCGCGAGCCAGCGCCGACCGACCGAGACCGAGTGGGTGGATCTCCACTTCGCCTGGGCGGCGGTGGCGGCGGTCAAGTCCAACGCGATCCTGCTGGCCCGGGGCGAGATGGCGATCGGGATCGGCGCGGGGCAGATGAGCCGGGTGGATGCGTCGTTCCTGGCGGTGCACAAGGCGAAGCAGCAGGGCCACGACCCCCGAGGCTCGGTGCTCGCGTCCGACGCCTACTTCCCTTTTGCCGACGGGGTAGAGGAAGCGGCCGTGGCGGGCGTCACCGCGATCATCCAGCCGGGCGGCTCGGTGCGCGATCCGGAAGTGATCGCGGCCGCGGATCAGCGGGGGATAGCGATGGTATTCACGGGACGGCGACAGTTCCGCCACTAACTGCACTGTTCACTCTATGACCGAACCCACGGCCACACCGAAACAGAAGCCTCCCTACCTCGGGGCCGTTGTCACCGGCGTCGTGGTCTTCCTGGTCTACCTCGCGACGCTCGCGCCCACGACGGCGTTCTGGGACACCTCGGAGTACATCGCCGCGGCCAAGGTGCTGGGGATCCCCCATCCGCCGGGGAATCCGCTCTTCACCATCCTCGCGCACACGTTCGCGCTGCTGCCGCTGGCCAGCTCGTTCGCGGTGCGGATCAATCTCTTCGCCGCGGTCACCAGCGCGGTCGCCTCGGGCTGCTGGTTCCTGGTGGCGGACCGCTGGCTCCAGCCGATCGTGACGGTGCGCTGGGCCCGGTGGGCGGCGGCGTTCGCCGGCGTGCTGGTGGGGGCCACGTCGTGGACCGTGTGGAACCAGTCCACCGTGAACGAGAAGGTGTATACCGTCTCGCTCATGGCCATGGCCATCTGCATGTGGCTGGTGGTGCACTGGGGGGACGACGAGCCGGGCCCGCACCGCGACCGCTGGCTGGTGCTGATCGCCTACGTGATGGCGCTCAGCTCCACCAACCATCTGATGGCGCTGCTCGCGATCCCCGCGCTCGCGGTCTACATCTTCTTCACCGACTGGCGGGTGCTCACCCGGCCATGGGTCCTGGCCTCCATCGTCGTCGCCATCCTCATCGGCATCTCGCTCAACTACATCTATCTGCCGATTCGCGCGGCCCAGTTCCCCGCCATCAACGAAGGCGAGCCGATCTGTGCGAGTGCACTCCAGGTTATCTCGCTCAAGTGCCAGGCGCTGAGCGACGTACTGAACCGGGTGCAATACGGCAAACCGTCCGTGCTCGAACGGCAGGCCGACTTCTTCTCCCAGCTGGGGAACTTCTGGCAGTACTTCAGCTGGCAGTTCGCCCGCGACTGGGGCCGCTGGGCCGGCGTCGCCACCGCGCTGTTCACCGGGCTCGGCCTGGTGGGTCTCTATACCCTGTGGAAGAACGACCGGCGCGCGGGCTGGGCCGCGATCCTGCTCCTGGGCACGCTCACCGTCGCCCTCGTCCTCTACATGAACTTCAAGTACGGCTTTTCCCAGTACCCGGACAAGGCGGACCTGGCCCGCGAGGTTCGCGAGCGCGACTACTTCTTCCTCGGCTCGTTCTCCGCCTACGGCGTGTTCGTCGCACTGGGCCTCGGCACGGTGATGCAGTCGCTTGCGGAGCTGGCGGGACGAGGAGGCCGGCCGAGATGGGCGCTCACAACCCCGGTCCTGGCGGTCGCGATCATCCCCATGCTCGGCAACCGGCTCACCGCCAGCCGGGCGCACGAGACCCTCGCGCGCGACTTCGCCGTGGACCTGCTGGAGTCGGTGGAGCCATACGGCATCCTGATCACCGCCGGCGACAATGACACCTTCCCGCTCTGGTATGCGCAGGAGGTCGAGGGCGTCCGCAGAGACGTGACGCTGGCCAACCTCTCGCTCATGAACACTCGCTGGCATCTGCGCCAGCTCCGCCGACGGGAGACGCCGGACTTCGACCCTAGCCGCGCGGCGGCGCTCTGGCGGACGGGCAACTGGCCCAAGCCCAAGGACCCGGTCCTCTCCCTCAGCATCCACGAGCTGGACAGTCTGCCCGAGGCAATGCGGGTCCAGGAGAAGAGCGGGATCCAGATCGACAGCGTGGCGATCGCGTTCGGGCAGGACTACCTGCTGCTCCAGGATCTCGCCGCGATCTTCCTCATCAAAGAGAACCTCGGGAAGCGCGCGATCTACTTCAGCCTGAGCGACGGCGGCTACCCGGACCAGACGCTGGGGCTGTCGGCGTATCTGGTGGCCCAGGGCATGGTGCGGAAGCTGATGCCGAAGCCGGTGGTCGCCAACGACAGCATCGTGCTGAGCACGGGGCTCGGCTACCTGGATCTGCCGCGCACCGAGCAGCTCCTCTGGAACCAGTATCACTGGCAGGCGGCGGCGCGCGACCGGCCCCGCGGCTGGGTGGACATTCCCTCGGGCTCGATCCTCTCGCTTTACGCGATCGTGTACGCGGGCACGGCGGACGCGATGCGCAAGAAGGGCGACTCGGTGACCGCGGCGCGGGCGGACTCGGTGGCCCGGGCGGTGCAGCGGGAGCTACGGAAACGGGAGGCGATCTAGAAAGTGAACCGTGAACAGTAAACAGTGAACCGGGGGGCATCGCTGGGGCGCGCGGCTCTGGTGTGCATCGCGGGCCTCCCACTTTGCTGGGCCGTTCCGCAGTCCCTCCGCGCGCAGGCGCCGAGCGACGACCGCCTCTCCGCGCGGGTGGACTCGGTCGTAACCGCGGAGCTTCGAGCGCAGAAGATTCCCGGCGTGAGCCTGGGCGTGATGCGCCGGGGGAAGATCGTCAAGGCCAAGGGGTACGGGTTCGCGAGCGTGGAGCTCAACGTCCCCGTGACGCCGCGCTCGCTCTTCCAGACCGGATCGGTCGGCAAGCAGTTCACGGCGACGGCCATCATGATGCTGGTGGAGGCCGGCAAGATCGGCCTCGACGACCGGATCATCCAGTGGTTCCCCGAAGCGCCGATGGCCTGGCGCGAGATCACCGTCCGCCACCTGCTGAGCCACACCTCGGGCATCCCGGACTACGGCGCCGAGGAGAGCACGATGGGCAAGGGCGTCGTGGACTTCCATCGGCCGTATACCGAGGACGAGCTGGTCCGCACGTTCGCCGCCCTGCCGCTCGATTTTCAGCCCGGCGACAAGTGGAGCTACAGCAACACCGGCTACGTGCTGCTCGGCGCCTTGATCCGCCGGGTGACGGGCGAGTTCTACGGGGACTTCCTTCAGGAGCACATCTTCAAGCCGCTGGGGATGACGTCCACGCGGATCATCAGCGAGGCGGACATCATCCCGAACCGGGCCGCCGGCTACCGACTCGTCGGGGGGCAGATCAGGAACCAGGAGTGGGTGGACCCATCACTCAACACGACGGCGGACGGCGCGCTCTACAGCAGCGTGCCCGACATGGCGAAGTGGGACGAGGCGTTGTACGGGGAGAAGCTGCTCAAGGCGGCGAGCCTGGAGCAGATGTGGACGCCCGTCAAGCTGAACGATAGGAAGAGCTACCCCTACGGCTTCGGCTGGCGGGTGGACTCGGTGAGCGGGCACCAGCGGATCTGGCACGACGGGGCGTGGCAGGGCTTCACCATGAGCATCCAGCGTTACGTGGATGACGGGCTCACGGTGGTGGTCTTCACCAATCTGGACGAGGACAACTCGAACCCCGGGAGGATCGCTGAGAGGGTGGCCGCGATCTATCTGCCGGGGCTCGAGCGCTGACCTGCCTGTTCACTGTTCACCGTTCACTGCCGTCAATCGATACTTGGCATTCCCATCCCCACCGCCCTTCCCGCGAGCGGTGTGCCTGTGGATGCCGTGTCGCTGCCGCGCCAGGTGGCCCAGGTGAGTGGGCAGGGGCTGCCGAACGGCGGGTCCGGGTGTCCCGGCCGACCGATCAGGTCGTGCAGCATCTCGTGGCGCACGACCATCTCGTTGGCGGTCCAGGCCTCCGAGATGAAGATCGAGTGATCGCTGTCCCACCGCCCCACGCATTTCCCGCTGGGGCAATCGAACTCCGTTCCATCCACCACGTACCACTGGATGCGGTCGAAGTCACCCTGGAGGCCGGAGCACGCCTGGGTCTTGGCGAACCACGTGCGGTACTCGGCGGGCGGCGTGAAGGTGCGGTCGTTCGTGGGTGTGAACGAGCTGCAGGCGCCGATGAGGGTGAGTGCGGCCACGATGAGCACGCGGGACGCGCGCGGCCGCCGAGCGCTGACCATCCGACCTCCGGAAATCGTGCGGGCGAGTGGCTGCGGGGAGGGGTTACCCGCAGCCGGGCTGGCGACAGGCATGGGCAGGGGGCGGACCGTGCCCGAGCGGTCTGTGAGAAAAAAGATGAGCGCTGCCGTCTAACTCACTACCGGGTAAGGCGTACCAGATCTCATGTGGTGTGCGATTTTCACGACGCGGCGGGCATCGGCTCGGCGCGGTAGCGAGCCGCATCTTCGCTGCCCGCATGGCAGAATGCGTCGGCGAGGCCAACGACGGAGACGCCGCGGCGTGTCACAATCGCGACCCTTCGCTGAGGCAAACGGGGCCTAACGGGGAGTGCCGGCGGGGTCGCTTGGCACGAGCGGGGTGCCAAGCCATTGACTCACCCACCCTCCCGGATGACTATGTGCGGTCATGAGTGAGCGGCAATACAATGACGAAGAGGTGGCTGCGATCTTCGAGCGAGCATCGGAGACGGAGCATGCCGCTTTGCGTGTGCCGGCCGAGGGCAAGGGCCTGACACTCGCGGCGTTACAGGACATCGGGCGGGAAGTGGGTATCTCGCCGGAGTCGATCTCGCTCGCAGCTCGATCTTTGGATCAGGCCGGACGTCCAGCGTCGCGGATGTTCATGGGCCTACCGATTGGGGTCGGACGGACGGTTGAGTTCGACCGGCCGCTTACCGATTCGGACTGGGAACGCCTGGTCGCCGACCTACGCGAGACGTTCGAGGCGCGGGCATGTTTGCAACCGGCGCGTTGCGCATCCCGGGCTGGGCTCGCCGTCGGAGGACTCAGATTGAGGAGGTAACCGCCCGGCTCGCCCTTGCGACCAAGACACCACCCCAAGACGATGCGAACACCGGTGGGCATCCCACCAAGCTGAACGACTTCGCGACCCGTTACACGGCTGCATGGTGCAGCCAGAACGCGACGAGCGTCGCCTCGTTCTTTGCCAAGGACGGGTCGCTGACGATCAATCAGGGGCGGCCGTCCGTCGGGCGGGCGGCGATCAGTGCCGCGGCGCAGGGATTCATGACCGCGTTCCCCGACATGGTCGTCAAGATGGACAGGCTCGGGGGGGGACCGCGGCCGGATCACCTATCACTGGACGCTCATCGGCACCAATAAGGGCCCCGGAGGGACCGGCAACGCCGTCCGCATCAGCGGGTACGAAGATTGGCGCTTCGGCGCTGACGGACTGATCGCCGAGTCCAAGGGGCACTTCGACGAAGCCGAGTACCAACGCCAGCTGAAGTCGATTTCCCTCCCCCTCATTCGACCATAGGTAGATCCCCGCCTGGCACCCCCGCTCGGCCCGGATCGCTCGCACCATCACCCATGTCCTTGTCGGAGACCGTCCATGAGCACCGTGACCTCGCGCGACGGCACCACCATCGGGTATGACCGCCTGGGCGAGGGACCGCCCCTGATCCTGGTGGACGGCGCGCTCTGCCACCGCGGGATGGGACCGATGCCCGCCCTCGCGAAACAGCTCGCCGGCCAGTTCACCGTGATCGTCTACGACCGCCGCGGCCGCGGAGAGAGCGGCAACACCCTGCCCTGGTCGCGAGACCGCGAGATCGACGACCTCGCGGCCCTTATCACCGCCGCTGGCGGATCGGCCTCCCTCGTCG
>JBGPPG010000052.1:0-21723 GCA_041488455.1 Gemmatimonadota bacterium | reverse complement strand
GCTTGCTCCCTTGGGGAGGGGTGCCGCTAGATGTAGAGGGAGGCCGGGCCGGCGCGCAAGCCGGGCCGTTGGGTGCTCAGCGCTTGTGGTGCCCGGCCGAAGAGGAATCGGACGAAACCGTGAGGCTCGCGCCGGTGGAATCCGCGTGCATCCGCAGAATCTCCTTGCCCGCGCGGTTGCGCACGCGGAGCACGGCTCCGTGCGAGTCCGCCTGCAGCTGCACCAGCGGCTTTGCGGAGTCGCCCCGGATATCGATAATGGCGTGTGTGGAGTCGGCCCGGATGGTGACCGCCCGCGCCGACGAGTCGGCGAGCCGCTCCGCCTTGAGCCCGGCCAGCTCCGCCTGGGCCGCTACTGTGTCGTACAGATTCGCGCGCCATTCCGCCGCCTGGGCAGCGGGCGCGAGGATCGCCCGGACCATGCCGCCGGGCTCGATTACGATTTCGCCGATGCGCTCCAATCGATCGGAAGCCGAGTCAGCCGGCGTGGCGCAGCTGAACCCCTCCCGCCCACCGAACGCGACCGGCTCGCGCACGGTCAGGTTGCAATCCCGCAGCTGGTCGACCGATGTGGAGTCCTGGAGCCTGACCGTAAGCCGGATGCCCGTGATCTTCTTGGGCGCACTCCGGAGCAGCTCGAGCCGCCGCACCGACCCCAGCTGGTCCCCGTCCACACGGAACGGCAGGAGGGCCAGCGGAATCCCGATGGGCCGATTCGACTTGGCCAACGCGCTGACCTGACGTATCCCATTTCGGGCCAACGCTATAAGTACCATCCCAATGGTGAAGATCGCCAAGGCACCCAGGGCGATCCGGACCCAGTATCGCTGCATGTGAACCTCACCGGTCGGGCGGAGCCGACCATTGTGGGTGGCCGTTTCAAGGAGAAACGAGACTTACGCCGGGATTGTTTCACTTGGGGCGCGTCCGTGCTTGATTTGACGCGTGCCGCCCCCCGCTTCGCCCCCGACCGCCAGCATCGATCTGAACGCCGACTTGGGCGAGGGCTTCGGCGCGTGGCCGGCTCCGGCCGACGCCGAGCTGTTTCCGCTGATCTCGTCGGCGAGCATCGCCTGTGGATTCCATGCCGGCGATCCGGGGCGCATGCGGGAAAGCGCGGCGCTGGCGGCTCGCCACTCGGTTGTCGTCGGGGCGCATCCCGGGTATCCCGATCTGCTCGGGTTCGGCCGGCGGGAGCTGGGCGCCACGCCGCGCGAGGTGGCGGACTACGTCGCCTATCAGGTCGGCGCGATGATCGCGTGCGCCCGGGCAGCGGGGACTCGGGTGCGGTATGTGAAGCCGCATGGAGCGCTCTACAACCGTGCCGTGCGCGACCCCGACATCGCGCGCGCCATCGCCGAGGGAATCCGGGCCGCTGATCCGGACCTCGCGTTCCTGGGGCTGGCCGGCAGTCCGCTGCTCGCTGCGGCGCGGGAGGCGGGTCTCCGCGGAGTCTCCGAGGCGTTTCTCGATCGCGGATACCAGCGCGACGGGTCTCTGGTACCTCGCCGCTCTCCGGGAGCCCTGCTCGAGGATCCCGAAGCCGCCGCTTCCCGCGCGGTCCGCCTGGTGCGCGAGGGCACGGTCGACGCGGCGGACGGAACGGTCCTGGGAGTGGAGGCGGAGTCCCTTTGTGTGCACGGAGACGGCGCGCGGGCCGTCGCCGTACTGCGAGCCGTTCGCGCGCGGCTCGCCGCGGAGGGAATCACGGTCGCGCCGTTCGTCCGGTGAGCGGGTTCCCCCGGGTCGAGCCGCTGGGCGACTCCGCGCTGCTCGTGGTTCTCGGCGAGGGAGCTGATGCGTGGCTCATGGCGCGCGTGGTCGGCCTGGCGGAGCGAATCGGTCGGGCACACCTACCGGGCGTGCGCGACGTCGTCCCCGCCTATGGGTCCGTCGCGGTCTTCTTCGATGCCGTGAGCCAGGACGGTGAAGCGCTCGCCGAACAGCTCGCGCTCGCCGCGCAGGCACCCGAGACGCGCGCGCAGGCGCCGCAGCGCGCCATGCACGTCCTTCCCGTCCGCTACGACGGTCCGGATCTCGCGGACGTCGCCGAGCGTACGGGACTGTCGTCCGCCGAAGTCATTCGACGCCACTCCCAGCCCGCCTACGACGTGCACTTCCTCGGCTTCGCGCCCGGGTTTGCCTACCTCGGGCCCCTGGACGCCGCACTCGTGCTGCCGCGCCGAGGCGAGCCGCGGCGGCGCGTGCCGGCTGGCAGCGTCGCGATCGCCGGCGTACAGACCGGCGTCTACCCGCTGGAGACGCCGGGCGGCTGGCACCTCATCGGGCGGACGGGGGCCGTGCTGTTCGACCCGGCGCGTGACCCTCCGAACCTGCTCGCCCCAGGCGACCGGGTGCGCTTCTCCCCGGTGGAAGAATGATCACCGTCCTCAAGGCGCCCCCGTTCGCCACCGTCCAGGATCTAGGCCGCATTGGGCATCTACACGCGGCCGTTCCACGCGCGGGCGCGCTGGATCCCTTTGCGCTCATCGTCGCCAATCTCATGGTCGGAAACAGCCGTGATGCAGCGGCGATCGAATGGGGCGTGGCGGGCGGGGAGGTACGCTTCGAGCGCGACGCGATCATCGCCCTCTCCGGTGCCACGGCGGCGGCCACGCTCGGCGGCCGGCCGCTCGCCGAGGATCGGGCGCAGCGCGCGCGGGCGGGGGACAGCCTAACCATCGAGCGGATCCAAACCGGCGCGTGGGTCTACCTGGCGGTGGACGGGGGCATTGATGTGCCACCCGTGCTCGGGAGCCGGGCCACATACCTTCCCGCCCGCTTCGGCGGCTTCGAGGGGCGGCTACTCCGCACGGGCGACCGGCTGCCGCTCGGAAGAGCGGCGCCGACCGCGGTGCCGCAGAAGCAGCCTCCCGTGGGTTGGCGTACGGACAAGACGGATGCGCCGATTGCACTCCTGCCGGGACCTGACCGGGGACTCCTGGCCGCTCCTGCCTGGGATTGGCTGCTGGGTACCGAGTTTCGTGTCTCCCGGGCGGTGAGCCGGATGGGATACCGGCTGGAGGCACCGCCCCTGGCGCTCACGCTTCCCGGCGACCGGCTCTCCGCGCCGGCGTGCCCGGGCACGGTTCAGCTGCCACCGGGAGGCGAGCCGATCGTGCTGATGCCCGATGGGCCGACCGTGGGTGGGTACCTGCGCATCGCGGTCGTGCCGACGACCGAGTTGGGTCGTCTGGCGCAGTGCACGCCGGGTGAGCGGGTCCGCTTCCAGATCATCGAGCTGAGTGAGGCCCGGGCCCGCCTTCGGCGTCAGGAGGAGCTGTTGCACCGGCTGGCCCAATCGGCATGAACGTTGCTTATCAAGCCCGGACCCAGCCATGCCGACACTGACCCACATGCCCGCCTCCCCGTCGCCCCATCGCTTCACCGACCTGCACAGCCACCTCGTTCCCGCCGTGGACGACGGCGCTGCGACGGTCGGGGAGGCGTTGGAGTCGCTTCGGGCCCTGGCGCGGGAGGGTGTCGGTGCGGTAGTCACTACGCCTCACCTGCTGCTCGCCCGAATGGACACGATGGCCGCGGTGCAGCGGGAGCTCGACCAACATCGGCGCGGGTTCGACCAATTGGTCGCCGCGGCCGAGCGGGAGGAGGGACTTCCCGAGCTTGGCCTGGGACAGGAGATCTGGGCTCCGCGTGCCGCGCTGATCCGACCGATCCTGGATCATGAGGGCGTGGGGCTCGCCGGGACGCGGTATCTGCTCGTGGAGTTCGGCTTCGACCTGCAGGGGACGCACGCGGACGTGATCGCCGAGGTCCTGGAGGCCGACCAGCGGATCGTGATCGCCCATCCGGAGCGCTATCACTTCCCGGCGGGACTCGATCCGTTGGAGACGATCGCCGCGTGGCGGGAGCAGGGAGCACTGCTTCAAGTGAACGCCGGCAGCCTCACCGGGCACTACAGCGACTCGAGTCCGGGATCCGAGCGGCTGGCGTGGCGCCTGGTGGAAACCGGGCTGGTCGATCTGCTGGCGACCGACCACCACGGCAGCCGGCGCCGCGGTGTCTCGCTGCGCGCGGCGTACGACGCCCTGGTGGCGGCGGGACGCGAGGCCCAGGCGCAGACCCTGCTCGCCACGACCCCGGCGCGCATCGCGGACGGGACCGCCGTCGGGGCGCCATGACAAGCGGGCGGGCCGCTTGCGCGACCCGCCCGCCCGTTGCATCGGAGCGCCGGTGCTACTCGGCGTTTGCCGACCCCAGCTTCAGCCGCTCTATCCGATACGACTTCGCCTGGGCGTTGTAGATGCGAAGCGTAACGATGTCCCCCGCCTTCATGCCCGCCAGCGTACTGCGCAGCTCCTGGGGCGATTGCACCGGCTTGCCCTCGACCGACAGGACGATGTCCGGGCCGCCGTTGTCGGGCCCGGCCACAGACTCGGCTGCCGGGCCGCCCGGCCGGACGTCGGTAACGACGACTCCGTTCACGCTGCTCGGCACGGAGAACTGCTGAGCGGTGGCCCGGTCGAGCGACGCGACCGAAAGGCCTAGCAGCGTCACTGACGCCGCGTCGTCACTGTCCGCGCCGCCGCGGGATTCGCCGCGAGAGGCGATTTCCGCGCGCTCGGGAACGGGCTGGAGGGGCACGGTGTAGGTCTTCCGCGCTCCGCCCTTCCGCGCGACTTCCACCTTCACGGTCTCACTGGCCTTGCGGAACCCGATCGTCTGCTGGAGCTGGGCGACGTACTCCACCGGCTGCCCGTCCACCGACACGATGATGTCACCGACCTCGAGGCCCGCGCGCTCCGCGGCATTGCTCTGACCCGCGAAGTCCTGTACGACCACGCCCCGGATGTCCGGGAGCCCGACGTATTGGGCGTCAGTGCCGTTCGCGTCGCGCACCAGAATACCAAGCGCCGCGCGCTCGACGTGGCCGCTCTTGATGAGCTGGTCCATCACCCGGCGGGCCAGGTTGACCGGGATCGCGAAACCATAGCCGGAGTAGTAGCCGGTCTCGCTGGCGATGGCGGAGTTGATCCCCACGACCTGTCCCCGCACGCTCACCAGCGGCCCGCCGGAGTTGCCGGGGTTGATCGCCGCGTCGGTCTGGATGAAGTCCTGGATGCTGCGGTCGGTCCGGTTCGGCAGGTTGAGCACCCGGCCCTTCGCGCTGATGATGCCCTGAGTCACGGTGAAGGTGAGGTTCTCCCCCAGCGGGTTGCCGACGGCGAGAACCCACTCGCCGACGCGGGCTGCGTCACTGTCGCCGAGGGGCGCCGCCGTGAGGTTGGTGGCGTCGATCTTGAGCACGGCCACGTCCGTCGCCGGATCGGTGCCGACCACCTTGGCCGGGAATTCGCGCCGGTCGAGCAGCCGCACGGTGACGCGCTTTGCGCCGTCCACGACGTGCGCGTTGGTGAGGATGTAGCCGTCGCTGGAGACGATGAACCCCGAGCCGGATGCCTGCTCCACCCTGGGCTGCCTGGGCTGCGGCCCGAACTGGAAGAAGCGCTCGGCGCCGGGGGGCAGCTGCAGGCGTGGGGCGGACCCGTCCCCGTCCTCCGCGTCCGGCTTCCGGTCCGCTTTCACGAAGACGACGCTCGGCTTCACGTGCTCGGCGACCGAGGCGAACGCCTCGCTCAGGTCATAGAGCTGCCGGGCGGATGCCCCGGCATCCGTGGCCGCCGGCGCGGCGACCGCCGCCGGCTGGATTCGCTGAGCCACCTGCTGCGCGGCCCCCCGAAGCGGAAGATCGAGCAGGCCCGCGAGCATGAGACCAACGACAAAGGCCGCCCCGACGAAGCCGGCGAACCTCAAACGAGTGCGATTGACTGGCGACATTCAGAGACTCCCTGCGGTGATCCGTGACGGCCCTGCGGGCCGGAGGTGTGCTGACTACGTACGGATGCCCGGAGGCTCGAGAAGGTCGCAGGGAACCGCCTAGCCCTCCTGGATGCCGAAGACAGCCGCCGCGAGCGCCCCCCCAGCGAACGGACCCACCAGATACAGCCACAAGTGTGACAGCGAGCCCCCTTCGATGAAGGCATGCACCAAGGTCGGGCCGGTGCCCACCGCGGGGTTGAACGCCCCACCGGAGATCGAGCCGCCCGCGAACGCCG
Organism: Gemmatimonadota bacterium; assembly: GCA_041488455.1. Lineage (GTDB taxonomy): Bacteria > Gemmatimonadota > Gemmatimonadetes > Gemmatimonadales > GWC2-71-9 > DASQPE01. The sequence continues at coordinate 15,647 of JBGPPG010000052.1, read as the reverse complement.
CGACCACGATCGTGAACCCGATAGCGAGCCCGTAGAACGAATTCCCCTGTGTCTTGGCCGACACGGCGGAATTGAGCACTACCAGCGCCAGCGCGAACGTGAAGAGAATCTCCACCAGCAGCGCGGCGGTCGCGGAGACCGAATCGCCCGGGGCGACCGCGATGGTCCTCCCCGTGATCACGTATGCGACCAGCGCCGCCGCGATCGCGCCGGCAAGCTGGCTCACGAGATACGCGATGAACTCGCCCACAGACTTCATCTTCCCGCGCAGCAGCACCGCGAGCGAGACCGCCGGGTTGTAGTGGCCGCCCGACACGTGGCCACCCATGTAGACCATGACCATGAGGGATGCGCCGATGGCCAGCGGCGCCATCGGAACCGCGCCGATCGACGTGAGACACACCGTGAGCACGAGAAAGAAGGTCCCGATGAATTCGGTGAGGTAGCTCCGCATGGGGGCGCTCCCTGAATGGGCTCGGATGAGGGTTGGACGCGTCAGGGGAGACGCGGGCACCGATTCTAGCCGTTGGCGGGACGACGCGGAAGGGGGACTGCGGCCTAGTCGCTGTTCGGCCGCCGTGTGCCCGGCGCGCGAATCGATTCGGGGACCTTGGCCCACTGATCCTTGGTGAGGACCTCGTGCGCGCTCTCCAGCACCCGGCGGCTCTGCTCCCGTCCCTGCGCGAGCTTCGGTCGCAACCGCGCGAAGAGCAAGGTGGGATCGGGCCGGTCCCCGGCACGATCGATCTGCGCCTTGACCGAGTCCGAGAGAACCTGGTTCAGGGCGTCCAGGGAGTCCGCGATCGCCTTGAGGCGGGTCTCCTGGTCATCCGTCAGCTGAAGCGAGTCCTTGAGCGCCAGGATCGCGGTGACCGGGTTCGGCAGCACCCGCGCGAACCGGGCCGCAAAGTCGGCGGCGCCCACGCCGGCTCCCGCGGCGTCGCCACCGGGGCCGCCAGGCCCTCCGCCGCGGCGCGACCCGAAGGCCGAGCGCAGGCGGTTCCGCACCGGGTCAGGGCCGATCGTGAAATGCGCCTGGAAGCCGATCTGGAACGGCGCGATGATGCCGTTGTTCGCGGAGATCGTCGATCCGAAGCGCCCGTTGACCGTGTACTGGAACTCCTGAGTGGCGGGGTCGAATCCGCGGACGTACAGCAGCACGGGATCAGGAGCGGTCGCTGCGCCCCAGCCATGCAGGCTCCCCGCACCATGCAGCAGGTTGTCGAGCCCGCCGAGAAAATTCACCGTGAGCACCGAAACCGTGAGCCGGCGGTCAAGCCCGAACCAGCTCGGCCGCCAGTTGAGCTGGAAGTCGAGCGATGGCTGCCACGGGCCGGTGCACGAGTTGCGCGCCGCGATCCCGCCGAGCTGGCTCTCGAGGCAGTCACGAACCCCCGAGGGCACGCTCGCCAGCAGCGTCTGCATCGCGTTCGCCAGGGTGGGGTCGGTCGCGGTCGCCGGATTGAAGATGAACGCCCGGTCGTTGCGCGCTCCGTCTCCGTTGATGTCCGAGCCGACCAGCGGCGTGAAGGGCGCGCCGGAGCTGAGGCGGCCGATCGCGGTCATCTCGAGCGCGCCGGTGACGGGGTAGGTGATGGTCGTGAGGATGGAGTGCCGGCGCTCGAAGTTGCTGGTGGCCCACTCGGGCACGTTGGGGTTCCCGGCCGTCGTCGGCGCCGCGAACCCCTGCGCGGCACCGCCGCCCGAGAAGGACGACTGGTCCTCGGCGCGGGTGTACGTGTACGAGACACGGAAGCTGGCGCCCCGCCCGGTGACGCCTCCGAACCCAACCGTGAGCTGCTTGGTCTCTGAAGCGAGATCGGACTCGACCTCGAGGACCTGCCCGAACTGCGGATCCACCCGCGAGTCCAAAGGGCTCAAGGCCCCTGTGGCGGGGACGATCGCCCCGACCGGCACGTACACCGGGCGGTTGGCCTCCGACGTGAGCGTGAAGGCCGGCGCCGATGCCAGGTTGAGGTCGCGGAACCCGTACTGGCTCACACCCCGCGCGTAGCTGGCGTCCACCGACAGCGAGAAGGTGCCAAGCACAGGGCGCTGGATGCCGAGCGAGGCGCGCCACGCGCGGGGGGCGGTGAAGCCCGGGTCGAAGACCGTCACGTTCGGATTCGGCGTCACCGCGACCGTCGTGACCGTGTCGGTGCATTCGCCGGGGATCGTGGAGGTGTCCTGCAGGTAGCTCGACCAGTCCGGGACCGGAACCGCCGCGCCGACGCACACGAGTTGCGCCTCCGCGTTCGAGAGCCCGGGCGCGGCCAGGGCGGAGCTGTACAGCGTGGTCGGGGTCGGACTCCGGAACTCGCCGATGCCGCCGCGCAGGATCGTCGCCCCGGCGCCGAACCCGCCGCCGCCCCGACCACCGCCACCGCCACCGCCGCTCCCTCCGAGCATCCAGGTGAAGCCCACCCGGGGCGAAATATGGATCTCGCTCGGCACGTGGTCGGTCCGGAGACCGAAGACGGAGTCCACGACGGCGTTGAAGGCAGGGGCGCCGCCGAAGGCGGACGTTTCCAAGCGAGCCCCGTACGCCAGCTGGAAGCTCCCGGCGCGCCACGTGTCGCCGAGATAGGCGGCCCCGTTCCACGCCGTGCCCGCCTGCTCCAGCGGAGCCAGGTTACGGGTGAACTGCTCGGGCTGTCCGGCGTCGAGAGCGCCGAGTGATGGATAGAGGAAAGTCCCGAACTGATTCGGGGTCTGGTTCTGCCTGAAGTGCGCGGCGTTGAGGTAAAGCCCGAGCTTGATCCGGTGGGTGGCCGCTCCGGGGAGCCAGGAGAGCTCCTCGGTGAGCTCCACCGATGTATTCGAGCTGCTCTGGGGAAATCCGGCGTTGCCGCCGAACCCGAACGTGGTGACGCCAAGCGTCGTGTCGGAAGTGTTCGAGGCGACCTGCACTCGGCCCTGCGGCAGCGTCAGGAAGGCGGACCCGGTCCGATGATCGACCGAGACGTACGTCCGGAAGTCGTTCACGACGTTTCCGGCGAAGAACGACGTGAGCGAGCCGAGGACGCCGCCGCCGTGGTCCGAGCTGGTTCCGCCGGTCGCGGGGAGGGAGAGCGAGCCCACCCGGGTCGGGTCCTGCGAGCTCAGGTGCCCGTCGACGCGCAGCGTCACCGTCTGCGCGTCGGACGCCTTCCAGTCGAGACGCACGAGACCCGTGCCGGTGTTGTTGGCCCGATCGTCGGGAATCCCGGGCAAGGTGAGTGGAACGCCCGTGGCGCCGGCAAGCGAGAGGAAACGAGCGACCGAGTCGGAGCTTACCCCCAGCCGGGCAAGGGTCGCCGGATCGACGGAGGTGAGCGAGGTGAGCCCCTGATCGCGCCACCGGCCCTGGAGCGCGCCGAACACGAACAGCCGGTTGTGCACGATCGGCCCGCCCATCCCGCCGCCGATCTGGTTCTGGGTGAAGCCCTGTCCAAACGGCGACGACGTCTCGCCGCCCCACGCAAGGTCCCGGTCCCGGAGGGTGTAGGTGTACGAGCCCTGGGCAACGTTGGTGCCGCTCCGCGTCGTCGAGGCGACCAGACCGCCGCTGAACTCTCCCCTCGCGACGTCGTAGGTGCTGGTCACGACCCGGGTGCTCCGCACCGCATCCTGGGGAACGCTGCCCGTGCCGAACGAGGCACCGTCGAGCGTCACGTTGTTCGCGTCGGGGCGCAGACCGGCGACCGAGAACGCCGCGTTGGTGGAGTCGGTAGCGCCAATGGCCACGACCCCGGGCGCCAGCGTCGCCAGCACGTTCGGGTCCGAGGCATCGATCGGGAGGCGGTCCACCAGCTCCTGGCTCAGGTTGCGCTCGGTCGAGCCGGGGCCGGCGCCCTCGTCCCGCTGGCGCGGTGTCCGCCCCCGCACGGTGATCTCCTCGAGCGTCGTCGCAACCGAAGACATGCGGACGTTCACGACCAGACGATCCTCGTCGGCCTGGCGTGACAGGTTGAGCCGAGCCGGAGCCATTCCGATATAGCGGACGTTGATCTGGTACTGGCCGCCCCCGTCGGGAAACACGATCGTGAACCGGCCGCGGGCGTCCGTGGTCCGCTGGCGGGAGATCTGGGTCTCCGCCGCGATCGCCTCGACGGTCGCGTCCGCGATGGGCTGCCCTTCCGGCCCGGTGACCGTGCCGGTGATGATGTCGGTGTTTGCACCCACCTGGCCGGCGGCGGGCCGGACGGCGCCCACCAGCAGAGGTACGAGCAGCAGCAGGTATCTCAGCCGGGTCACGCGGAGCGTCCTCAGGAGCGGTCCCTTCGATATACGAACTTCGGGGGTCCGGCGTTTAGAGGCCTGCGCCCAGGCCAAGGCCCTCCTTGAGGCCGGTGAGGACGAACTGGACCGCGACCGCGGCGAGCAGGAGACCCATAATCCGGGTCATGACCCGGATCCCGGTCTTTCCCAGCCGGGAGAGCAGCTGCTCCCCCAGGCGCAGTGTGACATAGGACAGCAGTCCGGTCACGACGATCGCCGCGTAGACCGTCGTGACGGCGGCGGGCTCGTGGGCCTGGCCGGCGAGCACAACGACGGTCGAGATGGCCCCGGGCCCGGCCAGGAGGGGGATCGCGAGGGGGGTCAGGGCCACGTCCTCCTTCTCCCGTCCCTCCTGAAGCTCGATCCGGCCCTCCTGGCTGGTCCGCTCGCCGCGCAGCATCTCCATCGCCGTGAACCAGAGGATCAGTCCCCCAGCCGTGCGGAACGCCGCGAGGGTGATCCCGAACGCGCGGAAGATGAGCGTGCCCGTCGCGGCAAAGACGACCAGCAGCACGGTCATGGCCATGCAGGCCCTGAGCGCGGTACCCCGTCGTTCTTCGGCGGTCTCGTTCTGGGTGATGACCAGATAGGCGGGCACGACGGCGACCGGGTCCACGATGAAGAGGACCGAGGTGAACGTCACGAGGGCGAAACGCGCGAATTCGCTCACCGGCGCCGGGCGGCGGAGGACGGCGAATGTTGCCGGGATCGGTCGGCGGGCGCCAGCCCCGCGGGCTGTGCCCCGGGCAATGGTGCGGTATCTTCCTGCGACCATGCCGACGGCCCGTTGCTCCCGACCTCCATCCCCCGCAGCCGCATGAGTCTCGGCGTTTTCGAAATGGCCGGGCGAGGCAGCGGCTTTCTCCGGCGCCGAGAGGCCAGCTACCTCCCCACCAGCGGGGACGTTCACGTCGGCGAGCGGGTCGTCCGCCAGTACACCCTCCGGACCGGAGACGAGATCGCCGGCGAGACCCGCCCCGGGACGAAGGGACGGGGCCCGTCGCTCGAGCGAGTGACGACCATCAACGGCCGCCCGCCCGAGGCACTCCAGCATCGCCCCGAGTTTGGCCGTCTCGGGGCGATCCACCCCAACGAGCTCCTCCGGCTCGAATGCGGTCTCGTCCGCCAGGGCCAGCCGGACTATACCAACCGGGTCATCGACCTCCTCTGTCCGCTCGGCAAGGGCCAGCGCGCGCTCATCGTGGCGCCGGCGAAGGCCGGCAAGACGATGGTGCTCCAGGCCATCGGCGAGGGCGTGAGCACCAACTACCCCGAGGCCGGCCTCTTCATCCTGCTGGTGGACGAGCGGCCGGAGGAAGTCTTCGAGATGGAGTCGGCCGGCTTCGGCGAGGTCGTCGCCTCGAGCTTCGACAATCCACCGGCGCGCCACGTCGCGGTGGCCGAGCTGCTCCTGGAGCGCGCGCGGCGCCGGGTCGAGCTGGGCGACGACGTGGTCCTCATCGTGGACTCGCTCACCCGGCTCGCCCGAGCGTACAACGCGGTCGAACGCGGCACGGGGCGCACACTCTCCGGGGGTCTCGACGCGCAGTCGCTGGAGAAGCCCAAGCGCTTTCTCGGCAGCGCGCGCGCGGTCGACCCGACGCAAGGCGGCGGCTCGCTCACGATCATCGCGACGGCTCTCGTGGATACCGGCAGCAAGATGGACCAGGTGATCTTCGAGGAGTTCAAGGGGACCGGCAACAGCGAGCTGGTGCTGAGCCGGGAGCTGGCGGAGCGGCGGATCTTCCCGGCGATCGATCTGGTGGCGAGCGCCACGCGGAGGGAGGAACTGCTCCTGAGCCCCGAGGCACTGGCCGTGTCGCACGCGGTGCGGCAGCGGATCGCCGCGATGTCGGCGGTCAACGCCATCAACGATCTGCTCGGCGAGCTGCGCGGGACGAAGAGCAACGCCGAGCTGATCCAGAAGCTCGCCGTCTCATGAGCAGGTTCGGTGTCCTCGGCTCCGGCGAGGTGGGCCAGACCCTCGCCCGCGGCCTCCGCGAGAAGGGCTACGACGTCCGCATCGCAAGCCGAACCCCCGAGAAGCTGGCCGACTTCTCGCGAGCCACCGGGATCCAGGCCGGAACCCTCGGCGACGTCGCCCACTGGGCCGATTCCCTCGTGCTCGCAGTGCTCGGGCGGGCCGCCGAGGAGGCGCTCACTCAGGCGGGCCGGACCAACCTCGAGGGAAAGCTGGTGATCGACACCACGGACCCCATCACCGACGAGAAGCCCGTGGACGGCGTGCTGCGCTTCTTCACCGGGCCGAACAGCTCCCTGATGGAGCGGCTACAGGCAACGTTCCCCGGCGCCCATTTCGTCAAGGCGTTCAACAGCGTGGGGGCCGACCTGATGGTAGACCCGCAGTTCGGTGGGATCCGGCCGACGATGTTCTACTGCGGGAACGACCCGGGTGCAAAGGCAGTAGCAGCGCAGGTGATCGAGCAGCTCGGCTGGGAGGGAGCGGACATGGGAACGGCGGTAGCGGCGCGGGCCATCGAGCCGTTGGCGCAGCTCTGGTGCATCCCGGGCTTCCTGGAGGGCAGCTGGGCCGGCCACGCCTTTCATCTATTAAGGCGGTGACGCGTATTGGCGGGGACCCGGGGAACGATGCCCGCTAATACCAGCCGATCGGCTTCTCGTCGAGGTTAATGTAGACCTGCTTGGTCTCCAGATACTCGTCCACACCCCAGTGACCGAGCTCCCGGCCGAAGCCCGACGCCTTGTAGCCACCCCAGGGCGCCTCGACGAACGTCGGCTGCATGTGGTTCACCCAGACGATCCCCGCCTCGAGCGCCTTCACCACCCGGAACGCCTTGAAGATGTCCCGGCTCCAGACGGCGGCGGCCAGGCCGTAGGGCGTCGCATTGGCGATGCGGACCGCCTCGGCTTCGTCCTTGAACGGAATCACGCTCATCACCGGGCCGAAGATCTCCTCCTGGGCGATCCGGGAAGCGTTGTCCACGTCGTAGAAGATCGTCGGCTCCACGTACCACCCGCGGTCGTGCTGCTTGGGCACGCCGCCGCCGACCGCCACCTTGGCCTCCTGGCGGCCGATCTTCTGGTACCGGACGACGCGGTCCCGCTGCGCCGCACTCACGAGCGGGCCCATCTTGTTGTCGCGATCCAGCCCGCTGCCCACCTTGATGGTCTTTGCCTTGGCCGCGGCCGCATCGACGAACTTGCGGTAGATGTCCCGCTGCACCAGGACCCGGCTGCCCGCGGAACAGACTTCGCCCTGATTCACGAACACGCCGAAGAGCGCGCCATCCACGGCGTTCTCGAAATCGGCGTCGCTGAAGAAGATGTTGGGCGACTTGCCGCCGAGCTCGAGGGAGACACGTTTGAGCTGGTCGGCCGCGTTCCGCATGATGAGCTTGCCGACCTCCGCACTCCCCGTGAAAGCGATCTTGCGAACGTCGGGATGCGTGACCAATGGCGCGCCGGCGCCGGGACCATCCCCGGTGACGATGTTCACCACGCCCGCGGGCAGCCCTACGGTCTCGAAGTCCTTCGCCAGCTCGAGAATCGAAAGCGGCGTCTGCTCGGCGGGCTTGAGCACGACCGTACACCCCGCGGCCAGCGCGGGGGCGATCTTCCAGGCCGCCATCATCAGCGGATAATTCCAGGGGATGATCTGCCCGGCCACACCCATCGGCTCGCGCATCGCGAACGCGACCGCGTCGGCCGGCACCGGCAGCACCTCGCCGTTGATCTTCGTGGCGAGACCGCCGTAATACTCGAAGCACGTGGCGGTGTCGTCCATGTCGAACTCGGACTCGGCAATCGGCTTGCCCGAGTTCCGGGTCTCGAGCTCCGCCAGCTCGGCCCGTCGCGCGCGGACCCGCTCTGCCAGCCGGAGCAGAATGCGGCCGCGTTCCTGCGCCGTGGTGGTCTTCCAGCCCCCGTAGAACGCGCGGTGAGCGGCCTTGGCCGCGCGGTCGATGTCCTCCGGCCCACCCGCGGGGCAGGTGGCGATGACCTCCTCTGACGCCGGGTCGTAGACGCCGAACGTCTTCCCGCTTTTCGCTTCCACGAACTTGCCGCCGATGTACATCCGATAGGTAGCGGCCTTCCCGCTCCGGGCGGGCCGATGCTTGGGCTTGGCTGACGTCGTCATCGGTCTCCTCTCCGGAATCCCGCCGAGCGTCAGGCGGCGACTACAACGAGCCGGCTGTCTCCTCGCTCGGGCTCCGGCCGGTCGGCGCGAAAGGGGCGGACGTGCCATGGCATCCCGGCGACCGCGAGCCGCTCCAGGAACGGATCGGGATCGAACTCTTCGGGCGAGCGCACGCCGACCCCGCTCCACACGCCCTCGGCGATGAGCTGTGCGGCGATCACGGGCGGAATGCCGGTCTGATAGGCCGTCGCCTGGACGCCGAGCGACGCATAGACCTCCTCGTGGTCGGCGACGTTGTAGAGGTAGTACGAGACCTGCTCGCCGTCCGCCGTACCGCGGGCCAGCGTGCCGACGCAGGTCTTGCCCCGCAGTCGCCCGGCGAGATCCTTGGGGTCGGGCAGCAGCGAGACGAGGAGGTCACGCGGCACGACCTCGACGCCCCTCACGGCGACACGATCCTTGCGGGAGAAGCCGAGCCGCTTCATCGCTCGCAGGGATTCCCGAGTGAGATCGTCGAGGCACAGCTTGAAGTCTACGACCCGGGCACCGGGGAAGAACCGGGGCAGTGTCTTCGACTCCTCGTGGTCTACGTAATAGCAGTTGAGGACGCCGAGCTCGGGGAAGTCGAACGGCTCCCGGCCCGTGAGCGGCTCCTCGAGATGGAAGCGCCCGTCGCGCCACGACACGGCTTTGCACAGGCATTCGTCGATGAACACCCAGGGACTGAACGCGGCGACGAAGCCGTCGTGGCCCTGGCATACCGAGTTGTCCCCGTCACGGACGCGGAACTCGGTCACCTCATCGAGGAGGTGCTTGGCGGCGTACGCCGCGTAGACGTTGGTGGTTCCCGGATCAGCCCCCATACCGAGGAGGGCCAGCAGGTTCCGTTGCTTGAACGCGGCGTCGAGGGCGAACTGGTCCTCGAGCTTGGGGATGCCGTCGGCGTCGGTGCCGCCGCTCGCCATGTCGATGTAATGGCAGCCGGCGTCAAGACACGCCCGCATCACGGCCAGGTTGGTGGCCGGCAGCGCGGCGTTCAGCAAGATGGTAGTACCGGTCTGGCGGATGGCGCGGGTGATGTCGCTCTGGTTGCCCGCGTCGAGAGTGATGGCACGAACTCGAGGATCGTCGAGTCGGTCCGCGAGTGAGACTGCGCGGGCGGACACCGCGTCGGCGATGACGAGCTGCTCGACCATCGCCTCCTGCGCGAATTTGAGAGCTGACACGGTCCCCACCGCGCCGGCCCCTAGGACCAGGACTTTCACAAACTCCTCTTTTCATTGTTGGCGCGGCACTCGGTCTGGTTGTACGATCGATCGCTCTGATCGCACGCCCTCGCCCCCGCCGCTGATGGGGGCTCGCAGCTCAAGGAGAAAGTCAGCTGCGAGAGTGGACCCCCCGCTTTGTCGGAGGATGCAAACACAGGCCAAACCGCTAGCCTGCACCCCCACTCTACATCCGACCCCCACCCCCTTGTCCAGCCCCCCCACCCCCCCGAATGCCCGGCGAAGCAAGTCCAAGTCGCAGGCGACCATGGCGTTATCAATGACCCCCTTGGCGCACGCCCCTGGCCGGTTGCATGTTAGGTCACCCCTCCGAGGCCCTCATGACTCAGCCAGACGATCGCGATCTGGGAATGCACCGCCGCATTCCGCGCCGGGATTTTCTCAACGGGATGGCGGTGGCCATCGGCGCGTCGCTGCTCCCGCGCTTGCCGCTCGACCCGTGGGAGTCCGGCCCGTACGCGCCGGAGCGCACACCCGCCTATTACCCTCCGGCGCTCATGGGGCTCAGAGGCAGCCATCCGGGGTCCTACGAAATCGCGCACCGGATCCGCGATGGTGGGCTCGAGGCGATGATGCGGGAAGCGCGGCCGAGCGGTGAGTCGTACGACCTCATTGTGGTGGGCGGCGGCATCAGCGGTCTCAGTGCGGCCTATTTTTTCCAGAAGGCGAGCGGTGGACGGGCCCGCGTGCTCGTGCTGGACAATCACGACGATTTCGGCGGGCACGCGAAGCGGAACGAGTTCCGCGTCGGCGGAAAGCTGCTGATCGGCTACGGGGGCTCGCAGTCGATCGACTCTCCGTCGCGCTACAGCACGGAGGCGCACGGGCTTCTGGTGGAGCTGGGCGTGGACACGGCGGAGTTCTACCAGGCGTACGACCAGTCGTTTTCGAGTCGCTGGGGCTTGAAGGGCGGTGTCTTCTTCGACCGCGAGACCTTCGGCACCGATCGCTTGGTAGTGGCGGGGCTCGGCCGCCGGGACTGGCCGGAGGTCCAGTCGGTTGACGAGCTCAGGAAGGCGCCGCTCTCATCGGAGGTGCTGAGCGCGATCGTGCAGCTGTTCACCGCAAACGCGGCGCCCTTCCCCGGTCTGTCCCCCGCAGAGCTGAACGCCAAGCTCGAAAAGACGAGCTATCGGGACTACCTGCTTCAACACGCCTCGGTTCACCCGGACGCGATACCGCTGTTCCAGGCGTGGACCCACGATCTCTATGGGGTGGGGATCGACGCGGTGCCAGCGCTCGATTGCTGGGGGCTCGGCTTTCCCGGATTCAAGGGCCTTCCCCTCGACCAGGCCGGCACCGAGGGGATCGGCCTCACGGCCGAGCCGCATGAGGAGGAGCCCTACATCTTCCACTTCCCCGACGGCAACGCCTCGATCGCGCGGCTCCTCGTCCGGAAGCTTGTGCCGGGGGCGGTCCCGGGACACACGATGGACGACCTCGTGACGGCCCGAGCCAACTACGCGCCCCTGGACACCCCGCACGCGCCGACACGGATCCGGCTCAACAGCACCGTCATCCGGGCCACCCACGCGCAGGGCGACCGCGAGGTCGAGATCACCTATGCGCGGGGGGGGAAAGTGTGGACGGCGCGGGCGCGGGCGTGCGTGCTGGCCTGCTGGAACGGGATGATCCCGTACATCTGCCCGGAGCTGCCGGCCGCGCAGAAGGAGGCGCTTGCCTACGGGGTGAAGGTGCCGCTGGTGTACACCAACGTGGCGCTGCGCAACTGGGAGGCCTTCAGGAAGCTCGGGGTGCAATCCGTGTACGCGCCCGCCGGCTACTTCAGTTCCATCCGACTCGACTTCCCCGTGACCCTTGGCCGGTACCGCTTCTCGCGCTCACCCGACGAGCCGATCGTCATCCACCTCCAGCGGACGCCGTGCAGTCCCGGACTCCCGGCCCGGAGCCAGCACCGTGCCGGCCGGGCCGAGCTGCTCGCGACGACATTCGAGACCTTCGAGCGCAACATCCGTGACCAGCTCGGTCGCGCGCTCGCCGAGGGCGGTTTCGACCCCGCGCGTGACATCGCCGGGATCACCGTCAACCGGTGGCCGCACGGGTACGCGTACGAGTACAACTCGCTCTGGGATCCCGTCTGGCCCGAGGACCAGCAGCCGTGCGTGATCGGCCGGAAGCAGTTCGGCCGGATCGGCATCGCCAACTCGGACGCGGGCGCCTACGCGTACGCCAACTGCGCCATCGACCAGGCCTACCGCGCTGTCTCGGAGCTCCTGGCCGAGCAGCCGGCCTCGCACGGGTGATCCGCGCGAGGCCGGCCCGGTCTCAAGGATCGTTCCAGTTCCGGGCGGGACCCGGACCCACGATGCTCGGGTTCGTGTTCCGCTCGCTCAGCGGATAGACCAGCCGCCGCGGGATCACGCCACCCGACGCGGGCACCAGATCGGGAATCCCGGTGCGTTTCCAGTCCTGCCAGGCATCGATGTTCTGGAAGTTGCCGATGTACTTCTCGGTCAGGATCGCCTTGAACAGCGGATCGTTCGGACCCGGTGTCCCGGGGGCAGGCATCAAGAGCGTCACACCGTTCGCGGTCCATACGGCCTGGAGCGCATTCCGAGCGACGGACGACGCATCGCTGTGGTCGACCTGATAGGACGCCTCGGCGATGATGAGCTGGTTCTCCTCCCAGGTGACGAAGGGCTGCTTGAACGCCCCATCCAGCCGGGTGTTGCTCAGCGTGGACAGGAGGTCGGGCGAGCCGGAGACGCCGGGATCCGCCCCCACAAATTGACCGTTGCCGTTCTGGGCGAAGTACAAGGGCAGGCGCGGATCGGCCGGCGGACCGTTCATCGTATTCACGAGGAACGAGCCGGCGTAGAGATAGCCCGGGAAGATGCTCTGGAACACGCTCCAGAGATCGGACGACGTGGCCCCCTGCCCGCTCAGGGCCAGCGCGTAGTCGTTGCCCTGCTGGATGCCGCTCGCGGCCTCGGTGAGCGCCTTGCCGTAGGCGCTCGGGTCGCGCAGGGCGGTGTGGAGGAAATATCGCGCCTTGAGCGTGTGGGCGAGCGCCGTCCAGAGCGCCGGGTCGCCGGCGTAGACCAGGTCGTTGTCGCTGGGCCCCTTGTTGCGGGGGCCGGTGCCGCCGAGAAACGCGATCGCCGAGTCCAGCTTGGCCTGGACCGCGGCGTAGACCGCCTGCTGGGGATCGGGCACGGGGGTCGGAATCGAGGGATTGGCCGCCTGGCTGTACGGCACGTCACCCCAGATGTCCGCCACGGTGCCAATGGCGTAGGCCTCGAGCACCGCTGCCACGCCGAAGAAGATGGAGTCGCCGCTCAGGAGCGCGCGCGCCTGGATGGTACGCAGGTCGCGCAGGCCGCCGCCCCCGTAGAAGGCCGACCAGTTGATGTAGTAGTCGTCCTCGCCCACGGAGTAGGTGCCGAGCGAGAGATACTGCGTCTGCCCGCCGCATTGCTGCATCCAGATGCAGATGGTCCGCGCCAGCCGGCTCTCCAGCTGGGCGCTGATGCTGACCTGGGAGGCGACGAACAGCGCCTCGTTCGACGCCGTGGTCGGATTGTTCGGGTCGTCCTGAAGCTTGGGGCCGGTGAGAAAGTCGCTGCAGCCCGACAGGGCCGCCGCCAGGGCCGGACCCAGCACCATCGACCGGAGAAGTGTGCGCATGCGTCTGATCCCGATGAGAGTCAGCGGCCGCATCAGCGGGCCAGGACGACGGTGAACACGAATGACCGGGTCTGCGGGTTGTTGAAGAAGTCGATGCCCCGCGCGCCGGTTTCCGCCCCGCCGAGGTTCGTCTCCGGATCCGCGCCGGTGTAGTTGGTCGACACCGCGAGGTTCCGGCCCGCCAGGCGCAGATCGACGCTCGACATGCCGAGCGTCTTGGTGACGAAGCGGTTCCGCAGCGTGAAGCCCACCGAGAGCTCCCGCAGCTTCACGAAGCCGCCGTCCTCGTAGAACGGCTGCCCGATGGTGCTGGCAAACGACCAGCCGTAGTAGTTGGCGAAGAAGCCCTGATCCAGTACGGCGGTCGTCCCGGCACCCGGCCCCGCGACCGGACCCGCCAGAAAGTTCTGCCCGAACACCACGCTCTGGCCCCGGAGCGCGCTCTCGGCAGACGTACCGGTCGCGTTGAGCGCGGCGCGGGTGCCGTTCCAGACTTGGCCGCCGTGCCGGACGTCCACGAGTCCGGAGAAGGAGAAGTTGCCGATCCGCACGCTGGTGCGGACCGAGCCGGTCCACTTGGGGTTGGGATCCGCAATCACGTATTGCGTGGGGTCGAGCAGCGGGAAGCCGGGCCCGTTGCTGCCGATGCCGGAGCTGTTCGTGAACGTGCCGTTATCAATGAACAGGGCCTTGCCCTGGATCTGCGCGGCGCTGCAGTTGACATCGACGTCGTAGGGGCTTCCCGACCCATCGGTGAGTATGACGCCGCGGCCGCAGCGGACGAAATCGTAGTCGCGGAACGCCCCGATCGGCTGGCCGACCTCGGCCACCGCCGTCGGCCCGCCCTGGATCGCCCCACCCAGACCGCCGTAGCCCACGAACTCCGCCCCGCGGAGGTCCTCGACCCGGTTCCGGTTGGTGCCGAACACGATGCCCACTTCCCACGCGAAGTTCTTGCGCGTGATCGGCCGGATGTTGAGCGACCACTCGGTGCCCGCGTTCCGGATCCGGGCCGCGTTGGCGCCCTGCACCGTGTCGCCGGACGAGGCCGCAACCGGCACCAGCAGGATCACGTCGGTCGAGTTCCGCTTGTACCAGGTGAAGCTGAGGTCGGCGGCGTCCTTGAACAGGCCCAGGTCCACGCCGGCCTCGAACTCCTTGGTCCGCTCGGGCCGAAGGTCGGTGGCCGGACGGACAAAGGGACTGAAGAGCCCCCCGTGCCCGCTCTGGCTGGAGCTGACGCCGAATGCATCGAAATCGCTGAAGAGCGCGGACTGGTAGATCGTCGCGGCGAGGTAGGGCGAGGGCTGCGTCCCGACCTGACCGTACGCGACCCGTGCCTTTCCGTACGAGAGGAGCCCGCCGAGGTTGCCCACGGCCTTGGTGAACTGCCAGGCCGCGCTTGCGCTCGGGAACCAGGCCCACTGAGCGTTGGTCGAGAAGCTGGAGGCGCCGTCGTAGCGAACACCGCCCTTCACGAACAGCTGGTCCCAAAGATCGAACGTGGACTGAGCGAAGTAGCCCGCGGTCCGGATCTTGGTCTCGATATCCCTGGGGGGCGGGAAGGTGGACGCGTTGCTCAGGTTGAACGGCGCGTCCGCGATCAGCCCATTGCCCACCTGACCCTGCTGCCGGAAGCTCCGCGTGTTGAGGTTCTGGCCGAGGCTGAACGTGCCTTTCACCTTTGAGCTCAACGAATAGGTGGCGGTGCCCAGGAAGTTCCCGTCCCACTGGGTATTAACCAGCGTTTGCTTGATCACCTGGCCGCGAGGATCGGGGGTGTTCGAGCTGGACGGCGGCTGTCCCTGGAGCCGGCTGTCCTGGCCGTCGTCTACGCCGAGGGTGTAACTCAGCTTGAGCCACGACAATGGCGTGAAGTCCACCGAGATGTTGCCGATCGTGCGGCCGACGATCGTCGAGCTGACCGCGTTGAGCGCGGACCAGAGCGGGTTGTCGTACCCGCGGGTCGAGTCAACGTTCCCGAACGACGGATTGGGGAACCGGAACGAGCGCTGCACGCTGTCCGGGGTCGTCACGTAGGCGAGGTTGTTGAACTCCGGCGGCGTGCGCCACCCGCCCCAGGGGATGCCGCTGAAGTTGAAGCCCTTCTGGGTCGCGTACTGCTGCGAGGCCGTGTAGCTGATGTTGCCGCCGACCTTCAGGTTGTCGAACAGCCGGTGGTCCCCGGTGAGCCGGAACGACTTCCGGTTGAACCGGGAATTGGGGCCCGGCAGCTCGCCGTTCTGGTTGAGCAGCGACCCGGAGACGTAGAAGGTCGTTCGATCGTTTCCCCCCGAAATCGTAAGCGTGTTGTCGCTGCCGAACCCGGTCTG
>JBGPPG010000051.1:0-21865 GCA_041488455.1 Gemmatimonadota bacterium | reverse complement strand
CATGCAGTGCCCGCCCGGCGCCTTGCCGGCGTAGACCAGCTCCGCTTCCGGGGGCGCCTCGTCGAGCAGCGCGTGGCTCACCAGCCGGTCGTACACGACCACATCGGCCCGCCGGAGCAGCTCGAGCCCGCGCGCGGTGATCAGCTTCGGATCCCCCGGCCCGGCGCCCACCAGGTACACTCGGCCAACTGCAACTGCGGGCCACAGAGGCACCGAGTCACGGAGACCCACGGAATTACTCTGTGCCTCCGTGCCTCTGTGGTTCGCCGTTTCTCCGTGCCTCTCCGTTTCCTCTTCGCCCGAAACTCCCATGATCTCGAGGATGCGCTCCAAGGCCCGCGGCTCGTCGCCCGCCCGAAGCAGTGCCAGCACGTCGGAGTCCACCAGCCGGTACCAGAGCCGCTTTCGCACCTGGAAGTCGGGGTACTTCTCCGCCAGCGGCTTCCGGAGCGTGCCGGCGATCGCGAGGAAGTGCGCGTACTCGTTCCCCAGCTCCCGCTCGATCCGCTCCCGGATCCGCACCGCCAGCGCCGGCGCGTTGCCCGACGTGGACACCGCCACCACCAGGTCGCCCCGGCGGAGGATGGACGGCAGGATGAACCCGCAGTACGGCGGATCGTCCACCACGTTGACGAGCACGCCGCGCGCCTCGGCCTCCGCATGGACCGCGTGGTTCACCTCGGGATCGTCCGTCGCCGCGATGACGACATACGCGCCGGCGAGATCTCCGGCCGCGTACTCCCGCGGCACGTGCGTGAGCCGGGCCTCCCGCACCCGAAGCGCGAGCCCCGGTGTGAGCGCCGGCGCCACGACGGTCACAGCGGCGCCCGCGTCCAGTAGCGGACCGACCTTCGTCTCGGCCACACCGCCGCCCCCAACGACCACCGCGCGGCGGCCGTGCAGGTCGAGCATGACGGGGTAGTAACCGGTGCTCACGCGGCGGCTCCGTCCGCGGCGTCGGCGTCGGCGTCCGCCCCCACGAAGCCCTTCGCGAGGAGCCAAGCCAGGACCTGCCGGGCGTTTTCCTCCGGCAGCCGGTCCGTGGTCGAGAGTGTGACCTCCGATGCGGCCGGCGGCTCGTACGGGTCGGAGATGCCGGTGAAGTTCTGGATCTCGCCCCGGCGGGCCTGGGCGTAGATCCCCTTCACGTCACGCCGCTCGCACTCCTCGAGCGGGGTGTCCACGAACACCTCGACGAACTTGTCCGCGCCCACCAGAGCCCGCGCCTCATCGCGCGTGGCCCGATAAGGACTCACGGCGGCCACGATCACGAGTCCGCCGTGCTTCACGATCTCGGACGCGACGAAGGCGATCCGGCGGATGTTGAGATCGCGGTCCTCCCGGCTGAAGCCGAGCCCCTTGGAGAGCAGCGTGCGGACGACGTCTCCGTCGAGTACCGTCACCGGCCGCCCGCGCTCGAGCAGGAGCGCGGTCAGCACCTCGGCGGTCGTCGACTTCCCCGCCCCGCTCAGGCCCGTGAACCAGATGCATGCCCCCTGCTGGAGCTTCGGGGGGTACGCCTGCCCCAGGATGCGGGCCACTTCGGGTCGGGTGAACCAGCCGGGCAGCTCCCGCCCCCCGTTGAGGTAGTCGTCGCGGACCTGGGTGCCGGAGATCGTCGCAGTGCGGACTCCGGGCGCCACCTTCGAGATCTCCTCGTAGCGGTCTTCCTCGGGCAGGTAGGTCAGCTCGTGGAACGGGATCATCCCCACCTCGAGCTCCTCGGCGTGCTGCTCCACGAGCTGCTGCGCGTCGTACGGCCCGTAGAAGGGCTTCCCGGTAGAGTCGCTGCCCGGGCCGGCGTGGTCACGCCCCACGATCAAGTGGCTCGCGCCGTAGTTGCGCCGAATGATCGCGTGCCACACCGCCTCGCGCGGCCCGGCCATCCGCATGGCGAGCGGCAGAAGCGAGAGGAGGATCCGGTCCGGCTCGTAGTGGTGGCGCGCCAGCGCCTGATAGGTCCGCACGCGGGTGTAGTGGTCCACGTCGCCGGGCTTGGTCATCCCGACGCTCGGGTGGAGCAGCAGCACGCCGTCCACCTGGCGGATGGCGCGCTTGGTCAGCTCCTCGTGCACCCGGTGCAGCGGGTTCCGCGTCTGGAACGCCACCACCTCGGGCCGACCGTACGTCGCGAGCCGCTCCCGCGTCTCCGCCGGGGTGAGCCGGAGGCCGAGGAAGTCGTGGTGCGGCGGAAGCCGCAGGACCGTGAGCCGGCCGCTCAGGTTGAGCTCGCCCCAGCGGCGGGTCTCCGCCACCAGCGGGTGCTTCGCGTCGGTCGTGCCGAGCACGGAGCGGGCGAAGGCCTCGCGGTCCCAGGGATAGATCTCCTCGATCACCAGTGTGGCGAGCAGGTTGTTCTTGCGGTCGCGGAGCGCCACCTCACGGTCGAGGGCCACGGCCGGTCCCGGCTCTACCGGGAGCGTCACGGGGATCGGGAACAACGCCCCGTTCGCGAGCCGCAATTCCTCCAGGATCCGGGCGAAGTCCTCCTGGCCCACGAACCGGTCCAGCGGCGAGAACGCCCCGATGGCGAGGAGCTCCAAGTCGCACACCGCGCGGTCGGAGAGCTGGATGGAGGGGAGCGTGCTCGCGCGCGCCCGAAGCTCGGCGAGCGCATGCTCCGGCGCCCGCAGGTCCACCAGCGCGCCGCCGTACGGCGGTATGAGAAGCTCGGATCGGGTTCCCGTCACTGTCATCTCCTGGTTGTCCGGTCGATGATGGTCGTCAGTCGCCGACGCTGAGCTCTCGGACCGCCACGCCCTCGGGCCCGATCTCCAGCGTGAGCTTGGCACCCGGGGTATTTAGCGTGAGCCCGTAGGTGCCCGGCCCTTTCGCGCTGAACGCGACGTGCTCGATGGACCGTCCCTCGAATGCGGCCAACGCCGCGTTGATCTCCGACAGGCCCGCTCCCACCGCGCGGCCCGCGGGGGTCGCCTGGTAGAGCCGGACGGCGGCCGCTTCCGCGTGCGGGCCGTGGAGCCGGCGGACGCGGCCGGTCCGGAGCGTCAGCTCCAGCAGCCGCTCGAGCGGTGGCTCCAGACTTTCGGCCACGGCACCGCCTGCCAGCGCGCGGGCCAGCTCGTCGTAGCCCGCCCTCACGGCCGGGTCGGTGACCGCGTCGCGGAGCGCGACTGCCTCGAGCGCCAGCGCTTCGCGCACGGATTCGTCTTCAACGCGGACGGTCAAGCAGCACCTCCAGCTCGTGTTCGAACCCGCCGGTCTCGATGGTGCAGTGCATCCCGCACTCCTTTGGCGCGTTGGTCTCCCACCACCAGCGCCCGGCCCGCGGATCCTCGCCCGGGGCGATCCGGCGGGTGCACGGCGCGCAGCCAATGCTGGTGTAGCCCTGGTCGTAGAGCGCGTGGTGCGGCACCTCGTGCGCGCGGAGATAGTCCCAGACCTCCTCATGGGTCCAGTCCGCGAGCGGGCTCAGCTTGGCGATGCCGCCGTGGTCGTGGTCCAGCTCGATCTTCCGGATGTCCGCCCGGCTGGCCCACGTCTCCCGCCGCAGCCCGGTGATCCAGGCGTCCAGTCCGTCCAGCACGCGCTGGAGCGGGCGCACCTTGCGCACCTGGCAGCACATGAGCCGGAGCGGCACCGCGCGATAGAACAGGTTCACGCCGTGCGCCCGGGTCATCGCCTCCGTCTCGTCCGCATTCGGCGTATAGGCCTCGATGGCGATGCCGTACTTCTCGCGCACCGTGTCGATGAGATCGTAGGTCTCTTGGTGCAGGCGGCCGCTGTCGATCGTGAACACGCGCATCTTGGGATCCACCCGCCACGCCATGTCGAGCAGCACCATCCCCTCGGCCTGGAAGCTGGTGCACAGCGCGATCCGCGACCCAAAGCGCTCGAACGCCCACGCGAGCAGCGCCTCGGGCCGCTGGTCGTCGAACTCGACCGCCAGCTCCCCCGCTTCCGCGTCGTCCAGCAGGTCATCCGACATCGACGGTCTCCGCACGGCTCGAGTCGCGCCGCCGGAGCCTGGCCCGCGCGTCCTCCAGCGACACGTTCGCGGCCACCGCCACCAGCCGCTCGTCCGGTTGCCGGTCGATGAACGCCTTGAACGGCTCCCCGCCGTTCCGCTCGGTCACCCAGAGGCGGATCAACCGCTCGATGTGGACAGCGGCCTCTTCCGCCGGCACCCGGCGCACCAGCGGCGCGCCGATCGCGGCAGTCGGCCCCTGCCCACCCCGCAGGTAGAGATCGTAGGCCTCGCGCTTCTCGCCCTCGCCGGTCCGTTCGCGAAGCGTGGTTCCCTGGAGTCCGATGTCGCCGATCCAGTGCTGGGCGCACGCGTGCGGGCATCCGTCGAGGTTGATCCTGAAGCCCTCGACGTCGGCGCCGAACGTGGCCTCGAGATGATCCATGATCCCCACCAATCGAGGCTTGGTCAGCGCGACGGCAAAGTTGCAGAGCGGCGACCCCGTGCACGCGATGCTCACGGAGCGCAGCCGATTCAGGTCGAGCGGGAAGCCGATCGCCGTGAGCTCGCGCACGGTGCGCTCGATGTCCGCGGTGGGTACGTGCGTGAGAATGAAGTTCTGCTCGCGGGTGAGCCGGATCTCGCCACCCAGGCGCTCGGCCAGGTCGGCGAGCTGGAGCTGCTGCGGCCCGTTCACGAGGCCCACCGTTACGGGGACCGCGATGTAGTGGAAGCCGGGCTCTCGCTCGGCGTGGACGCCGGGCTCGTGCCCGCCCGCGACCGGCTCGACCGACGGACCGTCCTCGAGCGTGCGGCCCAGGCGGACCTCGACCAGGCGGCGGAATTCCTCCGGCCCGACGTCGTCCATCATGAACTTGATCCGGGCCTTCACCCGCGAGAGCCGGTACTTGAGCGTGTCCTTCCAGACGTCGAGGATGGCGCGCAGCACCGGCACCGCATCCGCCGGCTCCACGAAGACGCCGAGCCCGCGAGAGATCCGGGGCACCGAGGAGAGCCCGCCGCCCACCCGCACGGCGAAGCCCAGGCGGCCCTGGTGCCGGACGCCGAGGAGCGAGATGCAGTTGATCTCCGGCAGCGTGCACTGATGCGGGCAGGCCGTGATCGTGATCTTGAGCTTGCGCGGGAGGTCGGCGTAATCGCGGTTGCCGTCGAAGAAGCGCGCCGCCTCGCGGAGCACCGGGGTCACGTCGAACAGCTCCGCGGCGTCCACGCCGGCCACCGGGCAGCCGGTGATGTTGCGCACCGTGTCGCCGCAGCTGCCGGCCTGATTGAATCCGGCCGAGGTGAGCCGGGCAAACACCTCGGGCAGGCGCGACAGCTCGAGCCAGTGGAGCTGGATGTTCTGCCGGGTGGTGATTTCGCCGTAGTCGCGGCCGAGCTCGGTGGAGATCAGACCGATCGCGCGGAGCTTCGCGGGAGTGAGCAGACCGCCGGGCGTCTTCACCCGGAGCATGAAGTATCCGGTCTTGGGCTTGTCGTGGTAGAGCCCGTACCACTTGAGCCGGACGATATCTTCCTCCGCCACGCCCTCGTAGCCCTGCACCGCGAACTCGGGAAGCTCGTGGATGATGTCGAGCGGCGACTTCTCGAACTTCAGTCGCTCGGTCGAATTCCGTTTGAGCACGTGTTCGCGCGTTATCGCGTCCGTCACCGGCTGCTCCGTTCAGTCACTGCCGCTCCACCTCGCGAAAAAAAAGAAAGAGGCCCGGGGAGCGTTCCCCGGGCCTCTCGTCAGGTCCCGACGCCGCTCCGCGCTGCTACTGCCGGAGCCGTCGGGGATTCTGCTGCCGCTACGCTCGCCTATGCGCAGGCGCCGCGCGCGGTCCCCTTCGGGCCCCGTGGCGACAACAACACGCGCAAGTCAGACGTGCGGTGATTTTCGGCATCGTGCATGTATATACGCCCCTGCCGGGCACCGTGTCAACCGGACCGGCCCGCGGATCACGTTGCGACGTGCAAGATTACGAGGGCGATCCCCACATTCTTGTCGGAATGGCCAGGGGTCCCCTACCACGCTCCTCCCGGGCCCGGAGCGGGCTAAGACCCGGCGACAAGGGGGCTTCGGCACGCACGGCCCGGGGACGGCCCTGCCGTCGTCCGGGGGCACCGGACTTGCCCGTCCACCCGGGCGTGACCACACCTCCGACCACCGCCCCCGCGAACGACGCAGCGAGCGACGCAGGGCTCGCCGCCCTCGATCGGCGCTGGCTCTGGCGCGTGCCCCTGCTTCTCTGGCTGGGCTGGACCGGGTGGCGCTACCTCGCCGACCCCGATTACTGGAGCATCTTCTCGGGCATCATTTTCGGCTCCCACGAGTTCGGCCATCTCTTCTTCGCTCCGTTCGGCGAGCTGCTGATGGTCGCGGGCGGCAGTCTGATGCAGCTGCTGGTCCCGCTGGGCGCCGCGGCCCTGCTGATCGCACGGCGGGACTGGTACGGCACCGCCGTCGCCGGCTGCTGGCTCTCGTTCAGCCTGAGCAACCTGGCCGTCTACATCGGCGACGCGGTCGCCCAGGAGCTCCCGCTCGTGAGCTTCAGCCCCGACGGCGGCGAGCACGACTGGTACTACCTGCTCAATCGGTTCAACCTGTTGAGCTACGACCTCCACATCGCGATGCTGACGCGGCGGCTCGCCTTTGCCGTGCTCGCGGCCTCGTTCATCTGGGGGCTGTGGATCGCGCTCCGCGCCGCTCCCCACCCCGTCGCTTCGCCCCCGGACCGCGTATAGTTTTCGCTCCTCTCGTTCGAGCGGAGCGCCCCGTGATCCTGACGTTCGTCCTGATCGGCCTGGCGGCCGGCGTGCTCGCCGGCCTGTTCGGGATCGGCGGTGGGATTCTCATCGTGCCGGCCCTCGTATTCTTCGGCGGCATGACCATCCAGACCGCGACCGGAACCTCCCTCGGCGCGCTCCTCCTGCCCGTCGGCCTGCTCGGAGCGGTCGTCTACTACCGGGAAGGCCATCTCGACGCCCGGGCGGCGCTCCTTCTCGCGCTGGGCATGTTCGTGGGCGCCTACCTCGGTGCGACACTGAGCCAGTCGCTCAAGGCCGCCGTGCTCTCGCGCCTCTTTGCCGTCTTCCTGGTTGCGGTCGCGGTCAGAATGTGGGTCAAGGCGTGAGCTTCCCCGCGCTCCACGGCATCGAGGGGCTGCCCGGCCTCGGTGTCGCCGCGTCCGCCCTCCTTGGCGCCGCTTGCGGCGGGAACCCCAAGCCCGCGAAGGTCGTCCCGCAGGCCGCTAACACGCATCTCATCGACACGCAGGGGCGCGAGACCGGCACGGCCGCCGTGCTCGTGGCGAAGGCCGGCGGGCTCCTCGTGCTCAAGCTGTGGAGTATCCCCCCCGGCGTCCACGGCCTCCACCTGCACACCACCGGCATGTGCGACCCACCGGGCTTTCTGTCGGCCGACGCTCACTACAATCCGCAGAAGCGGCAGCACGGGACGAGGAATCCCCAGGGCGCCCACGCCGGCGATTTGCCCAACGTCGTTGCGCGCGCGGACAGCACGGTGGACACCACCCTCGCCATTTCGGCGGACTTGGTACGCGCCATCGGGCCGGGCGCCGCCGCGAAAGCGCTCGTGGTCCACGCGGGCCCCGACGATCTCAAGACCGACCCGTCCGGCAATTCCGGTCCGCGCATCGCCTGCGGCGTCCTCCAGCGGTGAGCCGGCTGGGCATCATCACGGCGGGGCTTCTGGCTCTCCTGGGCTGCGGCGGCACGACCGACCCGGCCGCGCTGCCCGGGCCCGACACCGTCATCCGGCTGCTGGAGCAGGGGAACGCGGGCAACGTGGCCGTCACCAGCGAGGGCGCGGACGACCCCCGGCTCCGCCCGCACGTCTACCCGCTCTCTCCGCTCCAGACGGCGCATGCCGTGGTGGACGCGATCGAGCACCTTCCTCGCTGGGAGGTGGTGGCGGGCAAGGACGGCGTGATTTGGGCGACTCGGCGCACCCGGGTCTTCCGCTTCGTGGACGACGTGTACCTGCTGCTCTTGCCGGCGCACGACTCGACCGTGATCTTCGCCCGGAGCGCCTCCCGCGTCGGCCGCGGCGATCTGGGCCAGAACCGGAGAAACCTCGGGGAGCTGTGGGAGGGCATGGCAAAGGCGGTAAACAGTAAACAGTGAACCGGGAGCCCCAACACTCCATGCGCCTCGAGACCTCACGACTGGTCCTGCTCTCCCTCACTCCCGAGGCGATCGATGCCCTGCTGGGGGGCGACGCGGTGCGCCTGGCCACGCTTACCGACGCACGGTTCCCCACGCCGCTGCGACCGCCACCGCTCACGGAGGACGTGCTGCCGCTCGTGCGCGAGCGGCTCGCGGCCGACCCGCGCCAGGAGGGCTGGTGGAGCTGGCTGGTGATCCGGAAGGACACGAAGGAGGCCGTGGGGTCGGTGGGATTCGGCGGCGGTCCCGACGACGAGGGGGCGGTGATGATCGGCTACGCGACGTACCCGAACGTCGAGGGGCGCGGGTTCGCCACCGAGGCCGCCGGCGCACTGGTCCGCTGGGCCCTCCCGCAGCCCGGCGTGACCCGCGTGTGCGCCAGCCTCCCGCCCGGCAACCAAGCCGCCATCCGCGTGGCCGAGAAGCTGGGGATGAGGCTGGTGGGGACGGTGTGGGAGGAGGACCTGGATGAAGTCCTCCTGTATGGGATAAAGCCTGAAGAGTGAGAGGTGACTTCTCCCTTCTCACTTCTCACTTTTCAGCATTCTTTCTATCGGCCTGACCAGCAGTGCCAGCACCACCGCCGCCGCCAGCGCGAACAGCGTCACCGCCGTGAACAGGCTGGGCAGCGAGAACGACTCGTAGAGCCCCGCTACCCGTCCGCCGAGGTAGTTCCCCACCGACGTCGCGAGGAACCAGACGCCCATCATGAGCGCCGCCACCCGCGCGGGCGCGAGCTTGGTCATCGCGCTCAGCCCCACCGGGCTCAGGCACAGCTCGCCGATCGTGTGGAGGAGATACGTCGCGGTGAGCCAGAGCGGGCTCACCTTGATGCCGGCCGCCGCGAGCTTGGCCGCGATGATGAGAATGGCGAAGCCCGCGGCCACGAACAGGAGTCCCACCGCGAACTTCGCCGGGCTCGACGGATCCCGCTTTCCGAGCCGCACCCAGAGCCAGGCGAATACGGGCGCCAGCAGCACGATGAAGATGGCGTTGAGCGACTGGAACCAGCTCGCCGGAAACGTCATGCCCAGAAACCGGTTGTCGGTGCTGCGGTCGGCGAACAGGTTGAGGGTGGAGCCGGCCTGCTCGAACACGGACCAGAAGATCGCCGCGCCGACGAAGAGCACGCCGATCGTGATGAGCCGCTTCCGCTCCGCGCTGGTCCACGACTTGGAGCTCAGGAGACTCGCGAAGAAGACGACCGTCACCGCGAGGAGCACGAGCCCGAAGGCATCGCCCAGCCCTTCGGGCGTGACGTGGAGGACCCCCATGCGGCCCAGCACCGTGATGCCTACCGCGAGCACCACGACGGCCACGACGCCGTTCCGGAGCCGGCTCCGGCTGCGCGCCTGCTCCGCGGGATCGTCCGGCACGACCGGATTCATCCCGGCTTGGCCCAGATGCTTCCAGCCCGCCAGGTACTGGACGATGCCGAAGAACATCCCCACCGCCGCGGCGGCGAAGCCCCAATGCCAGGACGATTCCGGATGGATGCCCACCGACCCGAGGAATCCGCGGAACTGCTCGCTCTGGGCCAGCCATCCGCAGATCAGCGGTGACAGGAAAGCGCCGAGGTTGATGCCCATGTAGAAGATCGAGAAGCCCGCGTCCCGGCGCGCGTCTTCCGCCCCGTACAGCTCGCCCACCATCGTGCTCACGTTCGGCTTGAGCAGCCCGGTGCCGATGGTGACAAGGCCCAGCCCCAGGTAGAAGCTGGGCAGCGTGGGAATCGCCAGGCAGATATGGCCCAGCATGATCACGACGCCGCCGTATAGCGTCGCCCGCCGCTGGCCGAGGAAACGGTCGGCGAGCCACCCGCCGGGCAGCGCGGTGAGATAGACGAGCGACGTGTAGGTCCCGTAGACCACGCCCGCCTTGGCCGTGTCGAAGCCGAGCCCGCCGAGGGCGAGCGGCGCCGTCATGAACAGGATGAGGATCGCCCGCATCCCGTAGTAGCTGAACCGCTCCCAGAACTCGGTGAAGAAGAGCGTCGCAAGACCGCGCGGGTGGCCGAAGAATCGGGTGTCCGCCGGGGTGGCGGCGGGCGCGGCGCGGGATGGGACGGTGGCGGTAGCCAAGCGGTCGCTCCTCAGGTTCGATGAGTCTTCAGGATGTCGTCCAGAACGACGCGATCGATCTTGCCGTCCATGCGGACCCGCACGTCGTAGTTCTCCCAGTACATGAAGTCGCGAAGCGCCTCCAGAAAGGCACGCGTGGCGCGCCCCTGCGGCGCCGCCAGCCACTTCTTGGGCTGGGTCGCCGGCTCACGCAGGAGGATCGGCTCGAGCTGGCCGACGACATCCGGCGTGAGATCGACGAGGTCCTTCGGGTCGGTGAGGAAGAAGTAGAGCTTATGCAGCGTGAGCAGCCGGTCCAGCTCCGCGATGGGATCGCGTGCGTCGTACACCCGGATGTCCACGAAGCGGTCGTTCGCGCCCAGATAGCCGGCGTCCTTCCGGACCACCAGCAGGGCTGCCGATTGCATCCCCCGCTTGTCGCCACCCCCCGCCTGCCCCGCCTTGAGTGCCGCGAGCAGCCGGTCGGCGAGCGGTCCCGTGGAGTGCTCGAACGTCGTCGCCATGTTGGCGACCGTCTGGTCCGAGACCATGATATTCGCCTGCGCGGCGAAGGTGCGGCCGACGATCATCGCACTCTTCCCACCCGCGACGCTGCCCCGTCCACCCGGCGCGCCGACCCGCCCGCCGGCCCAGTCGAACGTCATGGCGCCGGTGAAGCTCGCGGCGTTCCCCCGGGCGTCCACCATCCCGACCTGGCGGTCGCCGAGCAGCGTGTCGCTCCGGGTGAGGATGCGCAGCGCCTCCTCGGCCGTGGCGCCCTGCGCGAGGAGCTTGAGCCCGCGCTCGCCGTAGGCGGTGTTGGCGAGGCTCTGGGTCGCCACCGCGCCGACACCGGCCTTGGCCCAGGGTACCAGCCCCCCGACGTTGGGGAACTTGGACTGGACCGCGACGCCGAGGTCCCCGGTGGCGGAGTCGAAGGCGACGATGCTGTAGGTGTGAGCCAGCTTGTGGAAATGGGAGGGAGGGGACTGGGCGAATAATTGAGACGTGAGAAGTAAGAAGGAAGAAGTAAGAAGCGCGACGCGAGAAGTGAGTAGCGGTCCCACTAGCATCCCCCGGCGCCGGGTCGGGCTCCCCTTCTCACCTCTCACCTCTCACTTCTCACTGTCGTCTCACCTCTCACTGCCGTCCCAGTTTCTTCTTGAGGTGCGCCAGCTGCGCCTCGACCGCCTTTTCCATCAGCTCCCGCTCCTCGCGTGCCTTGAGCAGCTCACCCTCAAGGTCGGTCTCCGGCCGTACACCGCCTGCCGCCTCGACCTCGCGCCAGGCCGCGCGGAGGCTGGCGTCGGTCTCGGGTCGCACCGCTGTGCGCACTTCGATCGTCATCTCCTCGATCTCGCGCCGGGCGAGCCCCAGCTCGTCCCGCTGCACTGCGCACTTGCGCTCGAGCACCGCCACCCGCTCGCGGTGCCGGATGGCGAATCGTCCGGCAATGGCCACGGTCTCCGTGTCCGAGACCTGCGCGGCGAGTCGTCCACGGCGCTCTGCGTCCTCGAGCTGCTTTTTCTCCGCCGCGAGCTCGCGCTCGCTTCCGGACAGCCCATCGCGCATGCGCTGGAGCCCCAGCGAGGCTTCCGCCAGCGCATCACGCAGCGCCTCGGCGCGGGCGCGGGGATCGGAGGCCGGCTCGGCGAACAGCCGGTCAAGCCGGGCCCGGAGCGATTCGAAGACGCTCAGAGAGAGGACTCCTGGGAGCGGATGCTGATGCCGACAGATCGTATGGTACGGCACGCACCGGCGCCCGGTCAAGGAAACCGCGGACTCGGCACCGCCCGGCGGGACGTTATCTTTGGGGCAGCCATGACCTTCCGCCTGCTTGCGTTGCTCGTCCTGGGGTCGACCCTCGTCGCGTGCGGGGACGGCCGTCCCGGCGCCGCCGCATGCGGCATCGCGGCGCTCGCCGGGCCGACAGCGCTGCTGGGCCAGTTCGAGGTCCCCCATCAGACGCTCGGCTCCCCGCCCGCGCACCTGCCGGAGCGCCTCGCGGTGCGGCTGGTCGCCGGGCCCGCGTACCGCGGTGTGGTGGGCCGGTCGGACTCGCTCTGGATCGTCGGCGTGGACGGTGCGCTGCCGCCGGCCACGAAGCCGGGGTTCGGCGTACTGGTGCTCGATTCCGCGGGGACCGCGCGCGGCGTGATGCTGTACGAGGGAGCCAGCGTCGAAGGCGCACCACCGATCGGCAGCGTGTCGGTCGGCGCCACGTCGGTGCCGCTCATCGGGATCCAGCTCGACCCCGCCAGGATCGAAGACCCCCATTGCCCCTTCTTCCCGGACTCCGTCCTGCGATGACGGCCGCCCGCATCGCGGTGAGCGGGGTGCTGCGCGACTGGCACGGCGCGCCCCGGGCGGGCGTGAACGCCGCGTACGTGAGCGCGGTGGCAGGAGCCGGTGGGATTCCGGTCATCCTCTCGCAGCTCATCGGCAACGCCGGCGCCGCGCGCGCGCTCGAGGGCTGCGAGGGGCTGCTGCTTACCGGCGGCGAGGACATCGATCCGGCTCACTACGGCGAAGACCCGTCGCCGGCGCTCGGGGCGGTCGATCGGGATCGCGACCGGTTCGAGCTGGCCCTCTTCCACGCGGCCCGCGCGGCCCGACTGCCGGTGCTGGGGATCTGCCGGGGGATTCAGCTCATCAACGTGGCGCTGGGCGGCACGCTCTACCAGGACCTGCCCTCCGAGCGTCCCGGCGCCGTCGATCACGATCCCGATACGCCGCGTCACGCCCGCACTCACCACGTCCGGCTCGCTCCCGGGAGCCGGGCAGCCCAGGCGCTCGGCGTGGAGCGGCTGGTGCCGAACTCATTTCACCATCAGGCGGTCAAGGACCTGGCCCCCGCGCTCATCGCGACAGGCTGGTCAGACGACGGCGTGATCGAGGCGGTGGACGGCCGCCCCGAGGATCCCTGGCTCCTGGCGGTGCAGTGGCACCCCGAGGAGATGCACGTGGACGTCAGCGCACCCGAGCGGGGACTGTTCAGCGCTCTGGTGGAGGCGGCGCGGAAGGGGCTAGTGGATGCCGAGGTTCCGGAGCGCGCGCTCGACGCCGCCGCCGCCGGGAAAGAGGACCCGGTCGCTCAGTCCGTTGAGCGCGCCGCGAAGCGAGGGGAATCGCTCCGCCGCGGTGCGTAGGACGCCGTCGAGCCCGTAGCGGTCGGCCAGCGCGTGGTCGCTCGCGAGACCGAAGCCCCGGCGCCCGAGCGCGTCGTAGTAGGTGACGTCCGGGCCGCCTTTGCGGAGGTGGCGGGCCGCGATATAATCGGGGAACAGTCCCGCGAGCCAGAGCGCGTAGTTGCCGAGGTGCACCATCACCCGGAATCGGCGCTCCCCGTCGCTCGCCGCGAGGTCCAGCAGGATGTCCGCGAGATAGCGGTGCTGCTGATCGTCGTTCCAGTCCACGCGCCAGGCCCGGTCCCGCCGCCCGAAATCGAGGAGCATCGCGGCGAGGTAGTCCGCGAGCTCCCGGTCGTCGAGCTCCGCGTGTCGCAGCGTATGCCGGACCAGCACGTAGAACAACAGGACCTCGGACGGGACGAGGATTGTTCGCACCGCCACCAGACGCTCCAGCAGCTCCGGCGCGTCGAGGAGCGGATCAGGACCCTCCGCCTCCAGCAGACGCTCGAGCGCAACGCGCCGGCGGGCGGACCCGCGGCTCAGCAGCAGGACGACCAGCTGGAGGTCGGCTGCGGTGAGTCGGCTGCGCGCGTTGGCACGGATCATTGCCCATCCTCCTTCATCGAGCTTGCGGATCTTGCTGTCCCGTCTGACCGACTTCGCCGCTGACCTCCGCACCGCGACCGATCCGGGTGCGATTCTGGATCTGCTGGTCCGCCACGCGCGGGAGGCGTGGGAGCCCGTCGAGTGCCTCGCCTCCTGGGGCCCGCCCGCCGCCGCGACGGCGCTGGTACGGGGCCGCCCAGAACCCACTCCCGAGCAGCGCGCGATCCTTGCCCTGGCGGCCCGGTGCGGGCCAATGCTGGTCGCCGGGGAGGTCCCGGCCGAGTGCGAGCGGGCCGGAATTGCTGTCCCCAAGGCGGTTCTTGCGGGGACCTGGCTGTTGGTTCCGCTGCGCCCGGGAGCCCCCTCGCCCGGCGCTCTGGCGATCCACGGCAACGAGGGAGCACTCACACCTGCCGACCTGCCGGCCGCTCAGGCCCTCTCGGCCCTCGCCGGGCTCGCTCTGGAACGCCTGCCTACGGAATTCGGCTCCGCGGACCCTTCCTGGCAGACCGCCCTCGACCTGATCGGCCCCGGGCTATGTGTAATTGACGGATCGGGTTGCATACGTCGTGCCAACCATGCCTTCGCGGCGCTCGCGGGCCACGAATTGGGGTCGGTGCTCGGCCGCCCGTGGCGTTCCGTGCTCCCGGCCGATTGGGCCCCGGGACTCGAGCAGGTCTTCGCCGGCGGCGCGCCGGAGCGGCAGATCGACCTCCAGCGCAACGACATGCTCCTGACGGTCACCGGCGCGCCGCTCCCCGGGACGGAGGACCGCTGGTTCGTGCTGGCGTTCAGCGACCAGACCGCACGGAGCCGGCTTCAGGACCAGCTCGTCCAGGCGGAGAAGATGTCCGCCATGGGGCAGCTGATCGCGGGTGTCGCGCACGACCTCAACAATCCCCTGGCCTCGGTCGTCGGCTTCGCCGAATTCCTGTCGGAGCGACCCGAGGTGCCCCCGCAGCTTCGGGAGCCGTTGTCCATCATCCGGGAGGAAGCCGAGCGTGCGTCAGGGATCGTGAAGAACCTGCTCGGCTTTGTACGAAAGCAGGAACGGCAGCGACGGCCAACCCCGCTCCAGCCACTGCTCGACGCGACGCTCGGGCTGCTCCGGAACGAGCTGATCGCGGCCCGGGTCGAGGCCCGTCTCGAAATCGGCCCCGATCTGCCGTTTCCGGTCGTGGATCCCAACCAGATCCAGCAGGTGCTCGTCAATCTCATTCATAACGCGATCCAAGCCATCGCCGCCACCGGCAAGCAGGGAACGGTCCGGGTGACGGTGCGCCGCTGGCGCGAAGGATTGGCGCTTGACGTCGTGGACGACGGCCCCGGGATGACCGAGTCGCTCGCGGCGCAGGCGTTCGACCCGTTCTTCACGACCAAGCCCGAGGGACAGGGCACCGGGCTCGGCCTTTCGGTCTCGCAAGGGATCGTGACCGACCACGGCGGCCGGATCACGCTGGCGACTCGTGAGGGGTCGGGCTCCACGTTCACGGTGTACCTGCCGTGCGGCGAGGAGGCCTCGCCACCGGCTGAGCCGGGAGGTCCAGGACCCGCCGCGACCGGACTCCGCATCCTGGTGGTGGACGACGAGCCGCACATCCTTCACTATATGCGCGCGACGCTCGAAAGCTGGGGCCACACGGTCGCCGAAGCGACGGACGGAGAGGAGGCCCGCGACCGCATGATCCGGGATCCCTTCGATCTGGTCGTCGCCGATCTCAGGATGCCCCGGCTCGGCGGCCGCGAGTTCTACGAGAAGCTCAGCCGGGAGCAGCCGACGCTGGCGGATCGCGTAGTGTTCGCCACGGGGGACGCGGTCCGGGACGACACGTTGGCCTTCCTCAAGTCGGTAGGCCGGCCGTATCTGCACAAGCCGTTCAGCCTCACGGAGCTCCGCGCGCTGCTCGCGGGGGTGTCCAAGGCGTCCGACGGATGATATCCTTCCCGCCTGTTTCACTCGCACTTCGATCATGATCTACGTCTGCATCCCGAGTCACAATGAGGCCCCGACGGTGGGGCTTCTGCTCTGGAAAATCCGTCAGGTGTTCAGCGGCTTCCCCCGCGAGTACCATCTCCTCGTGGCGGACGACGGCTCGACCGACGCGACAGCGGAGGTCCTGGAGCCCTATGCCCGTGTGCTCCCGCTCACGCTGATTCGGCACGAGACCCGCCGAGGCTACGCCGCGTCGGTCGAGGAGCTGCTCCGCATTGCGGTCGAGCGCACCGATCGCCCCAAGCGCGACAGCGCGATCCTCATGCACGCCGACTTTGCGCACGGGCCGAGCTTCATCCCCGACCTGGTGCGCCGGCTCGAGAGCGGCGCCGACGTCGTCGTGGCGCAGAGCGCGCTGGCCGGGGAAGCCTCGCTCGCGCGGCGGCTGGTGCGCCGGCTGGGGCCCCTGCTTCTGCGTGGCCGGGTGCGAGTGCCCGGCGTCACCGACGTGGTGTCGGGCTTCATGGCGTTGCGGCTGATCACGCTGCGTCACGCTTTCCGGGCCCAGGAAGGGCCACTGCTCACGGCTCAGGGCTGGAGCGCCAATGCGGAGCTGATCGCGCGGACGGCGCGGGTGGCGCGGCGGGTGGAGACGATCACGGCGGTCGAACGGCACGATCTGCGGCCCCGCCAGAGCCGGGTGCAGCCGTGGCAGACCGCGCTGGCGCTGTGGCGGTCGCGCGGCGGCCTGCGTCTCCCGCCTCCATCGCCGCCCCCGTCGCAGCCGAGACCCGAGCGGCGCACGGCGGAAGTGGCTGCCGGCAGTGAGAAGTGAGAAGGGAGCCCGCTGACTACGAGGGCTCCCTTCTTACTTCTCACTTCTCACTGTAGTTCACGCTGCTTGCTTCCCCGAAATCACTTCCCGGATCCGGTCCGCGGTGGTCGGGCTCAGCAGCCGGACCAGCAGGTAGAACAGCCAGCCCCAGAACGCCAGCCAGGCGAGCCCCATCAAGAGGCCGATCGCGAGGCCGAACAGCCCGAACAGCAGCTTGAACGCCAGTAACGCAACCACCGCGAAGATCGCGAAACCGACCAGGTTACGGAACATTGTATAATCCTCCCAGGCGCGGGTCATGCCGCCGTACGCCGTGACGTTTCAAAAAGTTTCATACTCAATCTAAGTGACCGAAGCTACAGACGTTATCGTCATCGGTGGCGGAGCCGTAGGGGCTGCCTGCGCCCGTGAGCTCGCCCGAGCCGGCCGCCGGGTACGGATCCTCGAGCCCGAGACCGACCGGGGGCAGGCCTGGCGCGCCGCCGCCGGCATGCTCGCCCCCCAGATCGAGGCACGCGAGGGCGACGTTCTGCTCGACCTCGGGCTCGCCAGCCGCGAGCTGTACGCCCAGCTGGCGCCCGCGCTCAAGGAGTCCACCGGCATCGACATCGGGCTCTGGCGTGGCGGGATCGCGAACGTGGCGCTCAACGAGACCGATGTCGTGTCACTCCGCGGCAAGGTAGCGTGGCAGCGGCAGCAGGGCCACTTGTGCGACTGGCTCGACGCCGCGGAGGTGAAGGCGCGCTGGCCCTGGCTCGCTCCAACGTACGGGGCGCTTTGGGCAGCGCGCGAAGGCGCGCTCGATCCCCAGCGTCTGGTCCAGGCGCTTCGCGCCGATGCGGCGAAGCACGGTGCGGTGCTGGTCCGGGACGAGGCGGTTGGCCTGGAGACGCTGGGCGACCGGATCGTGGCGGTCGCGGGGCGGTCGGCCCGCTACCCCACGGATCACGTCGTGCTCGCGGCCGGAGCCTGGAGCGGACGGGTCGCCGGCCTGCCGCGCCCGCTCTCGATCGAGCCGATCCGGGGCGAGATGGCGGCGCTGCCGTGGCCCGCGGGCGTCGAGCGGGCGGTGCTCTACAGCCGGGACTGCTACCTCCTGGCCCGCGACGGCGAGGCGCTGGTCGGCTCCACGATGGAGTACGCCGGCTTCGACGCATCGGTGACGTCGACCGGGCTCGGCCGGATCATGGCGGGCGCGGCGCTGCTGGCGCCCGCGCTGGCCGGCCTCGAGGTGCGGCGCACCTGGGCCGGGCTCCGCCCGATGACCCCGGACGGCCTGCCGATCCTCGGCGCGGAGCCCCGGCTGCGCGGTCTCTGGTACGCGACGGGCCACGGGCGCAATGGAATCCTGCTCGCAGCGATCAGCGGCCTCCTGGTCCGCCTCATGCTCACCGGCCAGCGACCGACCGAAGACCTCACCCCCTTCCGCCCGGATCGCTTCTGGAGCTGGTGACCCACCCGACCTCCTGAACCACCGAGGCACCCCACGGCCGCGCGGTCTCCCGCGCGGCCGTTCTTCTTGCGAATGCATCCGATCACCAACGGCGGCGCGTAGCCGTGGCACGAGGGATCATCTCACCCACTCTCGCAAGGAGACATCGCGCCATGCCGTTCCCCACCCTGACCCGGCGCCGCGCGCTGGTCGCGGGCGCGCTGGTGGCGGCCGCCGCCGCAGGCGTCGGCCGTCTGGCCATCGGATCCGACCACCAGGATACGCCGCTCGTCGAGCTCAACCCCACCCAGGACATGACCGATGTCTATGCGTTCCCCGGCTCGGCGCCGGGCCGCATCGTGCTGGTCATGAACAGCTGGGCGTTCCTCACGCCGGCGCAGACCACAGCCGGAGCCACGTTCGACAACAGCCTGCTCTATCAGTTCAAGATCGACAACACCGGAGACGCCAAGGAAGACAGGGTCATCCAGGTCACCTTCAACAACACGGGCGCGCAACAGACGGTCTCGGTGCGGGGGCCGGCGGCGCCGCCCGTCCAGGGCGCGATGGGCAACGAGGTGGCGACGGTCACTCCGGCGGTAACGGGGCCGGTAAACACCGTCCTCGGCAGCTCGACCGGCATCCAGGTCTTCGCCGGGCCGCGCGACGATCCGTTCTTCATCGATCTCGAAGCCGCCTTCTGCATTCTCCCGGACCGGAAGCCTGTGACCGGCCCGCTGGCCACCGCCTGCGCGCTCACGCCGAATCCGTCGGCTCCGTTCTTCTTCCGGCCCAGCGGCCAGGCCGTGGACTACGTGAAAGGCTTCAACGTGCTGTCCATCGTGATCGAGCTGCCGAGCTCAATGATCGAGAACGGCGCGCCGGGCAAGCTGGGTATCTGGGGCGCCATCAGCAGCTGACCACCGACTCTCACTCGAGGACTGACACCATGACCTTCAGGACTCCCTTTGGGCGGGGCGGGGTCGCCGCGCTCGCGGTGGCGGCGATGACGCTCGTCGCCGGCTGCAGCGACAACAACAGCACGTCCCCCACCGACCCCGCGAACATGCGCATGTACGACCAAGTGCAGCGGCTGGGCAACCCGCTCATCAGCGAGGTGCTGCTCGAGAAGCGGGATCATCCGCTCCACGGCTCGATCGGCCCGGACCAGGACGCGGCGCTGATCGGCACGCAGGTGAAGGCGTTCATCACCGGCGTCGCCGGTCGCTCCTCATCCTATGCCGACGTGCTCGGCAGCGTCCTGCTGCCGGACATGCTGATCGTGCAGACGGACAAGGACCCCGCCACCGCCGGCTGGCTCAACTGGGTGGGCGTAGCGCCGCTCGCGAACGGCTGGGGCGGACGCAAGCTGTCCGATGACGTGACCGACCTGGCCCTGCTCGCCGTCTTCGGCGATCCGTTCGGGCTGGATCCGCAGGGGGCCCAGGGGAAGGCCGCGCTCACCACCGACAACGTGGGCTTCGATTCCCAGGTGTCCACGACATTCCCCTACCTCGGCGCGCCGAACTAGGGCGCGGGCGATAATGCCGCGGCGAATCCTCGTTTTCATCGCCGCGCTGGGGGTGGCCGCGTCCGCGGTCACCCTCGCGCGGGCGGGCCGGGTACCGACGCGGGCGGCGGGCCCGGCGCTGTCCGAGGCCCAGGTACGCGATCTCGACATCGCGTTCTATCAGGCCCGGATCGCGCGGGATCCCCTGGGCGCACGCGACCGGGCGCAGCTGGCGGGCCTCTACCTTCAACGCGCGCGGGAGACCGGCGACAATCAGGACCTCGTGCGGGCGGAGGAGACGGCGCGCGGATCGCTCGACAACCGGCGCGCGCGAAACGGCAAGGCGTTGGCCGTGCTCGTCAACAGCCTCCTTGCGCAGCACCGCTATCCCGAGGCGCTGGCGTCCGCGCGGGAGCTGGCCGCGCGCGAGCCGGAGGCGCGCGCCGTCCAGGCGTTGCTGGGCGAGATCGAGATGGAGCTGGGCCTCTACGATTCGGCCGGCGTCACGTTCGCGCCGCTCGCGAGCTGGACCCGCGACCTCGCGGTCGCGCCCCGGATCGCGCGCTGGCTCGAGCTCCAGGGGAAGAACGAAGAGGCCCACACCCTCTTGCTTGAGGCGCGGGACAACGCGCTCAAGCTGCACGCCCTCCCGGCAGAGCAGGCGGCGTGGTTCCACCTCCGGGTCGCCGACCTGGCGCTCCGCAACGGCCGTCTCGAGGAGGCCGAGCGGGCGCTTAGCGCGGGTCTCGCCGCCCACCCGGGCGACTACCGCGTGCTGACTCTTTACGCCCGGCTGGCCGCGGCGCGGCGCGACTGGCGCGGCGCGATTGACTGGGGAGAGCAAGCGATCGCGCGGACCCTGGACCCGGCCACGCTCGGCGTGGTGGGCGACGCGTACGCTGCGCTCGGCGACACCGCGAAGGCCGCGGAGGACTTCCGCGTCCTCGAAGTCGCCGTGAGCAGACAGGTGGGCCCGTTCCACCGGGCCTGGAGCCTGTTCCTGCTCGACCACGACCGCCGCACAGCCGAAGTGCTTGACAAGGCGCGTGAGGAGATCGCCGTCCGGCAGGACATCTACGGGTGGGATCTGCTGGCGTGGGCGCTCCACAAGAACGGGCGGGACGCCGACGCCCGCCAGGCCATGGGCCACGCGCTCGCGCTGGGCACCCGCGATGCGATGCTCTTCTACCACGCGGGCATGATCGACCGTGCCCTCGGCGAGCGCGACGCGGCGCGGCGCCATCTCACCGATGCGCTGGCGGTGAACCCGTACTGGCACCCCACCCAGCCTGACTCGGCCCGGGCAGCCCTGGAGGCTCTGTGAGCGAGCTGGGGACGTTCATCGAGCTCGGCTTCCGGCACATCACCGACCCCGAGGCGCTCGACCACATCCTGTTCCTGCTGGCGCTCGCGGCCGTGTACCGGCGGGACGACTGGCGGGACGCGCTCTGGGTCGTGACCGCGTTCACGGCGGGGCACTCGATCACGTTGGCGCTGGCGGTGACGGGTGCGCTGGTCCTCCCGACGGCGGTCATCGAGTTCCTCATCCCGCTCACCATCGTCGTTACGGGGCTGGAGAACATTGCCGTGCGCCGCCGGTCGGAGGCGCTCTGGCGGGGGCGGTACCGCGCAGTATTCGCCGGCGTGTTCGGGCTGGTGCACGGGGCCGGCTTCGCCAACTACCTCAAGAGCCTCTTCACGGACTCGATCGCGATCCCGCTGTTCGGCTTCAACGTCGGCATCGAATTGGGGCAACTTGTGGTGCTCACGATCGCGGGCTTCCTGCTCGCGGGGCTCGATCGGCTCCTGAGCGGGCATCCGCGAGAGGTGCCGTGGCGCGCGTACCGCTGGCGCGTGGTCGGCGTGTCCGCGACCGTGGCGCTGGTCGCGGCCAAGATGGCGGTGGAGCGGCGGCCGTGGTGACATGGCTCGCGGGGCTGGTCCTGCCGGCGCTCGCGGTGGCGCACCCGATGCACAGCGCGGTCGCGGAGCTGGTGCACGAGCCGGCCACGCGGACGGTGCTGGTGACGATCCGCGTGTTCGCAGATGACTTCGGCGCTGCGGTGGGGTCCGACGACCGAGCCGCGGTCGAGGCCTACGTGCGGCCACGGGTGACGCTCGCGGACGCCGCCGGGCTGCCGATCGAGCTCCGCTGGGAGGGCGCCACCCGGTCGGGTGACGTCGTGCAGATCCGGCTCCGGGGCGACGTGCCGACCGGACTGACGGGGGCGCGCGTCCGGAT
>JBGPPG010000050.1:0-21980 GCA_041488455.1 Gemmatimonadota bacterium | reverse complement strand
CCGGCGTCCGGAGCGTCCTGTTCCGGCTCACCTTCCGGGCGCCGGACCGCACGCTCGAGAATGCCGAAGTGGACGACCTGGAGCGGCAGGTGCTCGCGGCGCTCGAGCGGGAGCTCCGCGTGAGGCGGCGTGAGGCCGGGCCGGAGCGGCCCGAGGGGAGGTGACGGTGGCGTACACTTACGAGCGTCCGGATCTGCGCGTGCTGGCCGAGCTGGAGGAGCTGTTCCAGAATCTCGGCAACGAGGTCGCGGGGTGGCGGCGCCGCTCGCTCAAAGCCGAGGCGGAGCTCCAGGCCATCCGCGCAAAGGGCGGGGTGTACGAAGGCCCAGAGCTGTCCGGGACGCGTCAGCGGGTGGGCGAGCTGGAGACGGAAAACCAGGCGCTGCGCGAGCGGATCGAGGCCGCCAAGGAGCGGGTGCGATCGCTGGCGGCCCGGCTGGCCTTTCTCGAACAGGGGGGGACGGCGTCGTGACGGCCTCCAAGAACGCGGTTCGTGTCATCATCGGCGGCGAGGAGTACACGGTCAGATCCGAGCTGCCGCCGGAGTACACGCGGGAGGTGGCGGCGTATCTCGACGCCGCGCTGAAGCGCGTGCGCGACTCGATCCCCGCGGTCGAGACCCACAAGGCCGCGATCCTCGCGGCCCTCGCCATCACCGACGAGCTGTTCCAGGCGCGCCGGGGTGACCGCGAGATCGCCACCCGCATCTCGGCGATGGCCGACGACCTCGCCCGGCTCCTGCCTCCCGCGAAGCGGGGGACCCGCGTCTCCGGTACCGTTTCCGTCCCCGAATGATCGGCACAATCATCAGCGCGCTCACCCGGATGGACCGCCTGCTGGTGGCGCTCCTCGGGCTCGCCGTCGGCCTGCTCATCGCGACCATCTACTTCCTGATCCGCTCCCGGATGGACCTGCGCCGGGGACAGCGGATCGTGGCCGCGGCGCAGACCGACGCCGAGCGGCTCCGGAGCGATGGGGCCCGCGAGGCCGAGGCCGCCCGGAACGCGGGCGTCGTAGCCGGCAAGATGGAGGCGCTCAAGCTGCGCGAGGAGCTCGACCGCGAGATCCAGCGCCGCCGGGAGGAGTGGGAGCGGGCCGAGCGCCGGGTGGAGGACCGGAGCCGCGCGCTCGAGCGCAAGCTGGAGGACGTCGCATCGCAGGAGCGCCAGTTCCGGGTGCAGGAGCAGGCCCTGGCGCAGCGGGAGCTCGACCTGCGCGCGCGCGAAGCGGAAACCGACAAGCTCCTTCTGGAGCAACGGGCGCGGCTCGAGCGGATCGCCGGGCTCACCGCCGACGACGCCCGGCGCGAGATTCTCCAGCGGGTGGAGGACGAGGCCCGCACCCAGGCCAGCGCGCTGGTGCGCGACATCAAGGAGCAGGCCCGCAAGACCGCCGAGCGGGACGCGAAGCGCATCATCGCCATGGCGACGCAGCGGCTCGCCGCCGAGCACACGGCAGAGACCACCGTCGCCGCGGTGGCGCTGCCCAGCGACGAGATGAAGGGCCGGATCATCGGCCGCGAGGGCCGCAACATCCGCGCGTTCGAGACCGCGACCGGCGTGGACGTCATCATCGACGATACGCCGGACACGGTGATCATCTCCTGCTTCGACCCGATCCGCCGGGAGACGGCGCGCCGCGCGCTCGAGGCGCTGATCGCCGACGGCCGGATCCACCCCGGCCGCATCGAGGAGATCGTGGTGAAGTGCCAGCGCGAGCTGGAGGCGCAGCTCGTGGATCTGGGCGAGCAGGCGGCCTACGACACCGGCCTTCACGGCCTTCATCCCGAGCTCATCAAGCTGATCGGCCGCATGCGCTATCGGACTTCCTACGGGCAGAACATCCTGGACCACTCGAAAGAGGTGGCCTGGCTCGCCGGCATGATGGCCGGCGAGCTTCGCCTCGACGTGGCCCTGGCCAAGCGGGGCGGCCTCCTGCACGACATCGGCAAGGTGCTCACCCACGATAGCGAAGGGACCCACGTGGAGCTGGGGGTCGAGATCGCCCGGAAGTACGGCGAGACGGCGGCGGTGATCAACTGCATTCAGGCGCACCACGATGACGTCCCGCACGAGAGCGCGGAGTCGGTGCTGGTGCAGGCCGCCGATTCGATCAGCGGCTCCCGCCCCGGCGCCCGGCGCGAGGCGTTCGAGAGCTACGTGAAGCGGCTCACCAAGCTGGAGGAGATCGCCAACGGCTTCGCGGGGGTCGAGAAGAGCAACGTGATCCAGGCCGGACGGGAGATCCGGGTGGTCGTGACGCCCGACCGGATCGACGACGCCGCGGCCGCGCAGCTCTCGGAGTCCATCGCCCGGCGCATCGAGAGCGAGCTCCAGTACCCCGGCCAGATCAAAGTCGTGGTGATCCGGGAGACCCGCGCCGTAGACTTCGCCCGGTGACCGCCCGCGTGCTCGACGGCATTCCCATCGCCGACGCGATCCGCGCGGAAGTCGGGGCCCGCGTGGCGGAGCACCGCGCCCGGGGCAAGCAGCCTGGCCTGGCCGTGGTCATCGTCGGTGAGAACCCGGCC
The DNA here is from genome assembly GCA_041488455.1 of Gemmatimonadota bacterium. Classification (GTDB taxonomy): domain Bacteria; phylum Gemmatimonadota; class Gemmatimonadetes; order Gemmatimonadales; family GWC2-71-9; genus DASQPE01. The sequence goes on along the minus strand of JBGPPG010000050.1, from coordinate 19,450 downwards.
AGCACGGTGTACGTCCGGGCCAAAGGGAAGGCCTGCGAGGAAGCGGGGATGCACTCCGAGACTATCCGCTTGCCCGAGCAGACGACGGAAGCGGAGCTGCTCGCCGTAGTGGACCGCCTCAACACCGACCCGAGGATCCACGGCTTCCTGGTGCAGCTCCCGCTCCCCAAGCACGTCAACGCCGAGCGCGTGCTGAACCGGATCAATCCACTCAAGGACGTGGACGGCTTCCATCCGGTGAACGTCGGCAAGGTCTCGATCGGCGATCCCACCGGGCTTCGGCCCGCCACGCCCTACGGCGTGCAGGAGATGCTGCTGCGCTCGGGGCTCGACCCCAAGGGCGCCAACGCCGTCATCGTGGGGCGCTCGAACATCGTCGGCAAGCCGATGGCCAGCCTCCTGATCCAGCCCGGTCGGGGCGGCGACGCCACCGTGACCATCTGTCATTCGAAGTCGCGCGACCTTCCCGGCATCTGCCGGGGCGCGGATCTCCTCATCGTGGCGATGGGCAAGCCGGAGTTCGTCACCGAGGACATGGTGCGCCAGGGGGCGATCGTCATCGACGTCGGCATCAACCGGGTGGACGACGCGAGCCAGGCCAAGGGCTACCGCATCGTGGGCGACGTGGCCTACGCCCCCGTGGCCGAGGTGGCCTCGGCGATCACCCCGGTGCCCGGCGGTGTGGGGCGGATGACGATCGCTATGCTCCTCAAGAACACGCTCCAGGCGTTCGAGCAGGCGGCGGCGTGAGCGCGCCGCGGATGGGGCCGTTGGACGAGGTCTTCTCGATCACCGACCTCACCACCGCCGTGAGGACCGTCCTGGAGGGAAGCCTCGGCCCGTTGTGGGTGCGCGGCGAGGTGCTCCAGTTCAAGGCCCCGGGCAGCGGGCATTGGTATTTCACCCTGCGCGATGCGGGCGCCCAGGTCCGCTGCTGCATGTGGCGCACCTACTCCCAGCGCGCGGGCCGGCCGCCGGCCGATGGCACCGAGGTCTTCGCCCAGGGCCGCCCCACGCTGTACGAAGCGAAAGGCGAGTTTCAGTTCGTCGTCACCCGCCTGCTGCCCACGGCGGGGATCGGCGACCAGCAGCGCGCGCTCGAGCGCGTGAAGGCCGCGCTCGACAAGGACGGGCTCTTCGACGCGGCCCGCAAGCGCCCGCTCCCCCGCTATCCGTCTCGCGTTGCGGTGGTCACGAGCGCCGACGGCGCCGCTCTCCACGACATCGTGACCGTGGCCAGCGCTCGTTGGCCCGCGGCCGAGCTCCTCGTCGTGGCCTCGCGCGTGCAGGGAGATGGGGCTGTGGCGGAGCTGGTGGCCGCGCTCAAGCGGGTGAACCGCCTGCGGGTCGAGCTGTGCATCGTTGGGCGGGGTGGAGGCGCCAGGGAAGATCTGGCGGCGTTCAACGACGAAGCGGTCTGCCGGGCGCTCGCGGCGGTGCGCGTGCCCACCGTCTCGGCCGTCGGGCACGAGACCGACGTCACCCTGGCCGACCTCGTCGCCGACGTCCGCGCACCGACCCCCTCGGCCGCGGCTGAGCTGGCCCTGCCGGATGCGCGGGCGGTGCGCCGGTTCGTCGGCGACCTGGGCGCGCGTCTCGCAGGCGGCCTCGCCCGGCGCACCCGGCTCGCCGCCGAGCGACTCGAGCGCACGGGCGACCGGCTCGAGGTGGCGTTGAACGACGGACTCGTGCGGCGCCGCCACCTGGCCGATCGCCTTGCCGCGCAGCTCGACGCGCTGAGTCCGCTCCGCGTCCTCGATCGCGGCTACGCCGTCCCGCGCAGCGCCGATGGCCGCGTGCTGCGCCGGCTCGCGGACTTCCCCCCCGGCCGGCCCTTCTCCCTCCGCGTGGCCGACGGCGACGTCCCCGCCCACGCCGACTGATCGCGTGGCCAATCCACCGACCGGAAAGCCGGCGCCCCTCGCCGACGAGCTGGCCCGTCTGGAGGAGATCGTCCGCCGCCTGGAAGGCGAGGACCTCGATCTCGACGCCGCGCTGGCGCTCTTCGAGCAGGGCGTCGCCTGCCTCCGCTCCGCGCGGGAGCGGCTGGCCGCGGCGGAGGTCCGCGTGCGCACCGTGCTCGAGGACGCCAACGGGACGATTCGCCTCGGGGAGCTCGATGGCTGAGGCGGTCTCGACGTCGGCGGAGGAGCTGCTCACCGAAGCCCGCGACGCGACCGACGCACTGCTCGAGCGCTGGGCCGCCCGCCTCGAGGCCGAGGTGCCGGCGCCCGACGGCCCGGCGCTGGGATACGCGTTGCGGAGTCCCGGCAAGCGGGTCCGGGCGGCGCTTGTCATGGCGGGGTACCGGTCGGTCGGTGGGCGAGCGCCGGCAATCGCGGGGGTCGCGGCCGCGGTCGAGACCGTGCACACGTACTCGCTCGTGCACGACGACCTCCCCTGCATGGACGACGACGACCTCCGCCGGGGCCGCCCGACGACCCACCGCCGGTTCGGCGTGCCGGTGGCCACCCGCGCGGGGTACCTGCTGGTGCCGGTTGCGGCGCAGGTGCTGGCGGAGGCGGCCGTGGGACTCGGGCTCGGCGCACGCGGCCTCGGCCGGATGGCCGGCGCGCTCTTCGAGGCCGGCGGCATCGAGGGCATGGTCGGGGGCCAGTGGCTCGACCTCGAGGCGGAGGGCCGGCTCCTGGAGCTAGCCGAGCTCACGGCCGTGCACCGGGGCAAGACCGGCGAGCTGATCCGCGCGGCCTGCATTCTGGGCGGGCTCGCCGCCGGCGCCGGCGAGCCTGCCGTCAACGCGCTTTCCGCCTATGGCCGGGAGATCGGCCTCGCGTTCCAGATCGCCGACGACGTGCTCGACGCGACGGCAACCAGCGATCAGCTCGGGAAAACCGCCGGCCGGGATCAGATACTGGCCAAGTCCACGTACGTGCGGGTGCTGGGGGTGGAGGGCGCCCGGATCGAGGCCGAACGGCTCGCTGGACGGGCCGTGGCGCACCTCGAAGCGGGCGGCGTGCCATCGGGGTCCCTCGGGGCTCTGGCGCAGTATATTGTGACGAGAAGCTCGTAGCGCTCAGCGCGAGAGGCCCTGATGTCCCTGCTGGCCGGAATCCAGTCGCCCGCGGACGTGAAACGTCTGCGGCGTGATCAGCTCCCGCTCCTCGCCGCGGAAATCCGCGAGCGGTTGATCGAGTGCTGCTCCATCACGGGCGGGCACATCGGCGCCAGCCTCGGCGTCGTCGAGCTCGCGCTCGCGCTGCTCTACGAGTTCGACTCGCCCACCGACAGGGTCGTCTGGGATGTAGGCCACCAGGCCTACGCGTGGAAGGTCCTCACGGGCCGGAACGATCTTTTCCCCACGCTGCGCCAGTCGGGCGGCGTCTCGGGCTTCCTCAAGCGCACCGAAAGCGAGCACGATCAGTTCGGCGCCGGGCACGCGGGTACCGCGGTCTCCGCCGCGCTCGGGATGGCCACCGCCCGCGATCTCAAGGGCGAGAAGCACAAGGTCGTCGCCGTCGTGGGCGACGGCGCGCTCACCTGCGGCCTGTCGTACGAGGGCATGAACAACGCGGGCCACTCCGAGCGCGACATCATCATCATCCTGAACGACAACGGGATGTCCATCTCGCCCAACGTCGGGGGCATTGCGCGCATGCTGGGCAGCGTGGTCGCCAACCCGCGGACCAACGCGCTGCGCGAGCAGGTGAAGCACCTCACCTTCGCGCTCGGCGGCGTATTCGGCGAAGGCGTGGTGGACTTCGCCCGGAACGTCGAGGAGAGCGCCAAGAACCTCTTCTCCCACGGGATGCTCTTCGAGGAGCTGGGGCTCCGCTACTTCGGCCCGATCGACGGCCACGATGTGCAGAAGCTGTGCGAGACGCTGGCGTTTGTCCGCGGCCTGAGCGGGCCCCGCCTCCTGCACGTCCTCACCGAGAAGGGGAAGGGGTTCGCCTTCGCCGAGGAGAACCGGGAAAAGTGGCATGGGCTCGCGGCCTACGATCCGGAAACCGGTGAGCCGAGGAAGAAGGCCAGCGGGCCCCCGACCTGGACCCAGGTGTTCGGCGATGCGATCACGAGCCTCGCGGCCGCGCATCCCGAGCTGGTTGCGATCACGGCGGCGATGCCGTCGGGCACCGGCACCAACATCTTCCAGCGCAAATGGCCGGAGCGCTTCTTCGACGTGGGCATCGCCGAGGGGCACGCGGTGACGTTCGCCGGCGGACTCGCCACCCAGGGCATCCGGCCGGTCGTCGCCATCTACAGCACGTTCCTCCAGCGCGCGTACGACAACGTCATCCACGACGTGGCGGTGCAGCAGCTGCCGGTGATCTTCTGCATGGACCGCGCGGGGCTCGTCGGCGAGGACGGGCAGACCCACATGGGTCTCTACGACATCGCCTATATGCTCGCGGTGCCGGGCATGACGGTCACGGCGCCCAAGGACGGAGACGAGCTGATCGGGCTGCTCAAAGCCGCGCTCGCCTACCGGGGCGGCCCGTTCTGCACCCGCTACCCGCGGGACAAGGCGCCGTCCGAGGTTCGCCCCGCCGCCGCCGTCCCGACCGTGCCGTACGCAACCTGGGAACGGCTCCGGCCGGGGCAGGACGTGGCCATCCTCGCCGTGGGCACCATGGTCCGGCCCGCGCTTGCGGCCGCGGAGCTGCTCGCCGCCGAAGGCGTGGACTGCGCGGTCATCAACTGCCGTTTCCTGAAGCCGATGGACGAAGGGATGCTGGCGGCGCTGGTGCAGCGCCACCGGGTGCTGGTGACCGTGGAGGAGGGGACCGTGGTGAACGGCTTCGGCGCCTATCTGGCCGAGACGCTCCAGACCACGCACCCCGAGGTTCGGGTGGTGGCGCTGGGCGTGCCTGACCGGCTCATCGAGCAGGCCCCGCGGGCCGAGCAGCTCGACACGTTCGGGCTCACCCCGGACGGCATCGCCCGGCGCATCGTGGCGCTTCGGCGCGAGGAAAGCTTCGAGGCGCAATGAACCTGGGCGTCGTCGGCAATCCGCGCTATGCCGATCTCGCCGCCGTGCTGGAACGCCTCGCGGGCGAGGCGCCGGCGCGGGGCATTGCGCTCTTTACCGAGCCGCGCCTCGATTCCTTTTGGTCCCGCCCGCTCCCCCATCTCGACGACGCCCGGCTCGACGCGCTGCTCACCTTCGGCGGCGACGGCACGCTGCTTCGCGGCGCCCGCCTGCTCGCCGACCGCCAGACCTGCATCCTCGGCGTCAACCTCGGGCGGGTTGGGTTTCTCACCACGGCCACCCTGTCCACGCTCGGTCACGCGCTCGACGCGCTGGTCGCGGGGGACTATACCGTTGACCGGCGGAGCGCGCTGATCGCGGAGATCTCCGGCAGCAAGGGCGAGATCCGCCACCGCCAGACGGCGTTGAACGACGTGGCGATCCACAAGGGCGGCGTCGCCCGGGTGATCCGGGTCAACGTCCTCATCGAAGGCGACAACGTCGGTCCCTACAGCGCGGACGGCATCATCGTCGCGACGCCTACCGGCTCGACCGCCTACAGCCTGAGCGCGGGCGGCCCGATCGTCGTGCCCGGCGTCGAGGCGATGGTCGTGACGCCGATCTGCGCCCACACGCTCGCCGTGCGCCCGTTGGTCGTGCCGGCCTCCTTCACGATCGTGATCGAGCCCATGGAGGGATGGGCCGAGGATCTCCTCATCTCGTTCGACGGGCAGACTGGCACGACCCTGGCCGCCGGCGAGCGGGTCAAGGTCCGGCGGGCGGACACTCCCATCTGCCTCGTGCGGCTCAGCCACGACCGGTTCTTCTCCCGCATGCGGGAGAAGCTCCACTGGGGCGATCTCTCGGAGCGGGAGCGCTCGCGGTGATCACCGAGCTCCGCGTACGGGACCTCGCCACGATCGCAGATGTCACGCTTCCGCTCGGCGCCGGCCTCAACGTGCTCACCGGCGAGACCGGCGCGGGCAAGTCCATGCTGGTGGACGCGCTGGCGCTGCTGCTCGGAGAACGCGCGGACAGCTCGAGCGTGCGCCCCGGTTCGGCGAAGACGGTCGTCGAGGGCGCGTTCGAGGGGCTCGACGCGCGGACTCGCCATGAGGTCGAGACGCTGGGTCTCGACCTCGACGACGGCCGGCTCGTCGTGCGTCGCGAGATTTCGGCCGAGGGCCGCTCCCGCGCCTGGGTCAACGGCAGCCCCACGACCGTGGGCGTGCTGGAACAGCTCGGCGCCCTGCTCGTGGATCTCCACGGACAGCACCAGACACAATCCCTCCTCCATGCCGAGGCCCAGCGCGACATCCTGGATGCGTTCGCCGACGCGGAGGCAGAGGCGGGGGCGGTCGCCGATACGCACGCCGCCCTCGCCGCGCTCCGGGAGCAGGAAGCCGCTCTCGCCGCCCGTCGCGACGAGGTCCGGCGCCGCGCCGATTACCTGCGCCACGTGGTCGAGGAGATCGACCGCGCGCGGCTCAAGCCGGAAGAAGATGACGCGCTGGAGCTGGAGGCGCGCCGCCTGAGCCAGGCGGGCGCGCTCGGCGAGCATGCACGCCGCATCGCCGAGGCGACGGACGGCGAGGAGGCCAGCGCCCTGCAGGCGGTGGCGCTGGCCGACCGGGCCCTCGGCGCTCTGGAAAAGGGCGATCCGTCCGTGGCGGCGTGGCGCGAGTTGCTCGACGGCGCGTACGCGAATCTCAGCGAGCTGGCGCGCCTGGCCGCCGAGTATGCCGACGGGATGCAGGAAGACCCCGCCCGCCTCGCGGAGGTCGAGCGGCGGCGCGATACGATCTTTCGGCTGGCGCAGAAGCACGGCGGTACGATCGCCGCGGTGCTGGAGACCCGCAGGCAGGCCGGCGATGAGCTGGATCTGCTCGATACCGCGGATACCGATCTTCGAGCGCTCGCCGCGCGCCGCGCCACAGCGGAGGCAGCACTCCAGGCCGCCGCCGAGGCGCTCACGGCCAAACGGCGCGAGGGGGCCGACCGCCTCGCGCGTACAGTGAGCCGTCTGCTCCCCGACCTGGGTCTGCCCGGCGGGCTGCTGGGTGTGGACCTCAACGCGCTCGACGAAGCGGGGAGCCATGGGCGCGAAAGCATCGCGTTCACCGTCCGGCTCAACGTCGGGCTCGATCCTAAGCCGCTGGCCAAGGTCGTCTCGGGAGGCGAGCTGTCCCGCCTGATGCTCGCGCTCAAGACGGTGCTCGCCCGCCACGACGCCGTGCCCACCATGGTGTTCGACGAGGTGGATCAGGGGATCGGCGGAGAGGTCGGCACGCAGGTGGGCCGCGCGCTCGCCGAGGTCGCCGCGCGACGGCAGGTCCTGGTGATCACCCACCTGCCGCAGATCGCCGCGCGGGCCGACCGGCACCTCGTTGTGACCAAGGCGACCCGCGGCGGCATGGCGACGAGCGAAGTGGCGCAGATCCATGGCGAGGACCGGGTCGGTGAGCTGGCCCGCATGCTGGGCGACGCCGACGGCCGTGAGGCGCGGCGGCACGCGCAGGCGCTGCTGGCTCGTCCGAAAGCGGGGCGGTCGGCCTAGGGACCCGGGAGGCGACAATGGCCATGGCGACGCCGGTCCGGCCGCGGCTCGACTCGATCGATTTCGTCCGCGGTCTCGTTATGGTGATCATGGCGCTCGACCACGTGCGCGACTATTTCCACCTCGACGCCCGGCTCTTTGACCCGACCGACCTCACCCGCACCACCCCGATCCTCTTCTTCACCCGCTGGATCACGCACTTCTGTGCTCCGACGTTCGTCTTCCTCGCGGGTACGGGGGCGTATCTCTGGGCCTCGCGCGGCCGGACCCGCGCGGAGCTGTCCCGCTTCCTGGTGAGTCGCGGCCTCTGGCTGGTGGTGGTGGAGCTGACGCTGGTAACGGTGGGCTGGACGTTCAACTTCACCTGGAGCTTTATCGGGCTTCAGGTCATCTGGGTGATCGGCTGGTCGATGGTGGTACTGGCCGCGCTCGCATGGCTGCCGGTCCGGGCCGTCGGCACCATCGGTGTCGTCATGATCGCCGGCCACAATCTGCTCGACGGCATCCACGTCCGGCCCCTCGCGGTCGCCGGCCGGATCTCGCCCGATGCGGCTCCGTGGGACTGGGCCTGGAGTCTCCTCCACGTCCAGAACCCACCGGTGATCTATCCGCTGATCCCATGGGTGGGCGTGACGGCGGCGGGCTACGCGCTCGGAGCTCTGGTACAACGGCCTCCAGAGGAACGGCGCCGGTTGCTGCTGCGGCTCGGCCTGGCGCTCACCGCCGCGTTCGTGGTGCTGCGCTGGCTCAACGTCTACGGCGATCCCGCGCCGTGGTCGGCCCAGCCCGATCCGGTCTACACGGTTCTGTCGTTCCTCAACACCAGCAAGTATCCGCCGTCGCTGCTGTATCTGCTGATGACCCTGGGGCCCTCGATCACGCTCGTCGCGCTGGCAGAGCGGGCGTCCGGGCCCGTCGTACGGTTCTTCGTGGTCTACGGCCGGGTGCCGTTCTTCTACTACATCCTCCACATCTATCTGATTCACGCACTCACTCTCGCCGCCGCCGCGCTGACCGGGCAGGTGCCGCCGAGTGCGCTGCTGAACGGCTTCTGGGCTTATCCGCGGAGCTTCGGGTTCAGCCTGGGCGTCGTCTACGCGGTGTGGGTCGGGGTGGTGCTCGCTCTGTATCCGCTCTGCCGGTGGTTCGCGGGTCTCAAGGCGAGCCGGAAGGATGCCTGGCTGTCCTACGTCTGAGCTCCTGCGTCACTCGCCACTGAGCAGCCGGATCTCGTCGCCCAGGCCCAGCAGCTCCCACCGTTGGAGCGCGATGGGCACGTTGCCGTTCTTCCAGACGAAGTCGTGGAACGCGCGGAGCGAGAAGGCGTCGCCCTGGCGGAGGCGGGCGTCGGTCAGGAATGCCAGAATCTGGAGCTTCCCGATCTCGTACGTGATCGCCTGGCCCGGTGCCGACGCGAAGGAGGCGGCCTCGCTGATCGCCGTCGCCGAGTCCATGGGGACGGTGGTTTGCAGGTAGGTCGCCGCCTGCGGGATCGTGAACTCCCCGGTCGCGAGCTTCACGTCCACTTCGACCCGGAGGGCCCGGAGACGCATGAAGTTGTAGATGATCTCCCGCACCCGCGGGCGGTCGTCGAAGAGCCCCGCCTGAAGCATCATCTCTTCCGCGTAGAATCCGATTCCCTCATTCGAGTTGGAGTCGTAGTAGCGGCGCCGGATCGGGTCCTCGTGGGCCCAGGCCAGCGCGAGCTGCATGTAGTGACCCGGCACCCCCTCGTGCACCATGAGAGGCCGCGGGTCCTTGGCCGTCGCGAGGTAGAAGTAGCCCAGCCCCGCTGACGGCGGCGGGCGGTAGCTCGTGCCGTCCTCTCCAAGGCGGGTCGCGGACGTGAGGTCGTCGTCCACGCCCCACCCGCTGAGCGGTACCAGATAGGGCGGAAGCGGCGCCGTGCGGTAGTGCCGGAGCCAGTCCGGCACGGTGAGAATCCCCTTGTCCCGGAGATAGGTCCGGATCCGCGCTTCGTCCGCCGCCTCGCGCGCGAGCTGCGCGTCGAGCGACGAGAAGAGGTCGAGCTCGGGCAGCGCGGCGTTGCGCTGGCGCTCGTAGGACTCAAAGGCCACGGAGCGCGCCCAGTCCTGGCGGGCCATGGCGACCAGCTCCTCCGGCGCGAACGGCACCAGTGCCACGCGGCGCAGGAAGCCGACGTAGGCGTCTCGGCCGACGGCGGTCTGCGCGGGAAGCGACGGGAGCTTCTGCGCCAGCCAGCCGCGGTACGCCTCGAGGGCCCTGGCGGCGGCTTTGGCGGCGACGGGAAACCGGGCCGCGTCCGGTCCCTCGAGCACGGGCCCGAGCGCCCGGGCGACGCTGTCGAGCCTGGGTCCGATGCCGTCGAGGGCAGCGATCGCGAGCCCGGCGAACGGCCCCACCGCCTCGGTCAGGTTGGCCTTGCCTTCGTCCAGGGTACGAGGCACCCGCTCCAGCCGCCGCACGATCTCGCTCGTGCGGGCGGCGTCGAACGGCGGGGCCCGGAGAAGGTCCCGGTGCAGAACACCGACCGTCTGCTCCAGGTAGAACATCGGGTTCCGCCGCCACGCGCGGACGATTTCCAGCTCCCAATGCACCCGCGCGATGGCCGAGCCGAGCAGGCGGTAGTCCACCTGGGCCGGGCGGGCCCAGCCGGTCGTGTCGATGCCGCGCCACTCCCGCTCGAGCTGCCGCAGCCGCTCCCGCCGCGCTCCGACGGCGGCCGGAGACCAATCCGGGACCCACGCGGCGGGGCGCTCGATGCGCGGGATGTCGTCTCCCGATGCCGGCTGGTTCGCCGCCCGCCAGGTCCAGAAGCGTTCCGCGAACGCCTGAAGCCGGACGCTGGTCGTGTCCTGCGCGCCAGCCGGCGACGACGCGAGGGCGACGGTCACGGCGAGCGTCAGCACCTGTCCGGCCACATGCCGCATCCCGCGGTTCCTCACTTGAAGAGCCGATGGTACAGTCGCACGGCCGCCCTGACGGCCTGGGTCTTCTGGACCCGGCCGCCGCTGCCCCCGATCACCTGCTCGAAGGTCCAGCTTGCGTCGAGCGGGAGCCCCGCGGACCCGGGCTTGGTGGCTCCTGGCCGGGAGTACGTGACGCCAGCCGAAAAAGTAGTGACCCCGATGCGCGAGTCCACCGCGAGCAGCGAGGCGGGGATGCCGGGGATCGAGTCTGCGGCGCTGGCGTACGCGACCTGCTCGCTGCTCTGCCGCCAGTAGTCCACGCCGACGTGGATGCCGAACGAAGGCAGCAGCCGGAGCAACGGGTGCGCACCGAGGGTGAAGATGTTCCCCGGGTCCACGCGCACCGTCACGACCTGGCTGACCGGCGCGAACGGCTGGTCTGGCGGCGTCAGGCGGACCAGCTGGTTGCCCGCGAGCTGATGCAGATAGCCGGCCGTGAGCCGTGCCGCCAGGCGACCGAAGCTGATATCGGTCGTGAGTGTGGCACCGAGTGCGCCGTGCCCCGTCCCGGTTCCCAGGTCGAGAAAGTAGCTCGGTCGGGGAGGAAACCCCGTGCCGAGGCGTGCGAGTGCGCTCACGGCGGCGCGAAAGCCGGTCCCGTGCGCGTCGTCGTTCCAGCGATCCACCAGGGTCCACACCCCGCCGACCTCCGCGTCGCCGCGCTGGGAGAGCGGCAGGGAGTCGAGTCTTCCGACGATCGGGCCGTTCGGGTTGGTGAGATAGTTGGTGAGATCGTCCTGGCTCGCTCGGCTCGAGGGCAGGGCTGGGGTGCTCGCGAACCCCGCAATGCCAAGGGAGCCCGTGAGCGTCGCCTGAAGGGTCTGGAGCTTTGCAGTGACTGCGGTGCCGAGCTGGCTCGAGGGGGTTGGTGCGAACGCCACGGCCGTCGCAGGGTCGGCCAGCAGACCGAAAAGATCGTTCCTGAGCGAGGTGGCAGAGCGGAGCGTAGTCTGCGCGAGCGCCCGGAGGCTCGGATTGCCGTCGTAGATGCCCGCCTGGAGGCGGGACTGGAGACTCTGGAGGGCGGTGCCGAAATCTTGGAAGAATGCCGCCGTCTGCGTGGCCCCCGCCGCGGTGCCGAAGACCGGATCGGCGGGATTGACGCCGGCGTTCCCGGACGTGCTGTCGAGCGTCAGCCGGGTGGTGACGCTCGCGCGGGCGAGCGGGAGCCGGGCGAAGAGCGTGAGGTGGGAGGTGATGCCAACCGCTACCCCGATTGCTGCGACCGACCGCGTGCCCTGGGCGGTGGCGCCAAGGTTGCCGAGGTCCAGGCGGGCCGCGGCATCACCGGTGATTCGGGAAAGCCGGGCGTCGGCGTCGGTCAGGCCGGGGATGCGATCGCCGCCGAGCGCGGGGCTCGCGAGGTCGGCCGCGAAGTCCTCGAGATCACCATCCAGATAGCGGCGGTCCGTGCTCTCCAGAGCGCCGCCGAGATCCAGCCGCACCAGGCCCCGCGGCACGCCGACGGGTGCGAACTGCGCCGCGGCGGCTGCGGGCAGGAGCAGGGCCCCGGCGAGGAGGGCCCAGCGGCTCTGCCCCACTCAGTGATTCTTCAGCTTCACTTCGATCACGCCCGACGAGAACCGGGGACCGTACTTGGTCTGTGCGTCCCCGCCGCTCAGGTACCGGATCTCCTCGACCATGTTCGACGCTATCTGCTGCAGTTCTTCCACGCCGCCCATCTGGGTCCCGTCGACGAATACCGCGGCGGTCGAGGGCGGGTCGGGCTGGCCGACCCCGGGGTCGGACGAGCCGGGCGCCGGGGCGTCGCCACCCCCGCTGTTGCCCGTGTTGCCCCCACCTTGGCCGCCCTGGCTACCGCGGGAGCCCGTGCTGCGAGTGACTGCGCCGCCGCCGAGCGTTTGCTGCCGGCTCATGCGGCGCAGAAACTCGGGCCGCAGCCGCTCGACCACTTGATAGGCGGTATTCACCTGCGCGCTTTCGATCTCCTCGGTGGTGATCACTCGTCGATCACGATTCTTGGGTGCGGACACTTGTTGGGCGCCGGCCGCGACGACGCCCGTGACCATAGCCAGGGTGACTAGCCCGAGGACGCGTGACGTTGCCATGAGAAACCTCGTGCGGGAGGGGGGTCATCACCAAGCTAGCGTTCGGTACGCCGCCCGGAAGTCCCGGGCGACCGGTATATTGGTGCGGCCGTGATGTGGGCCCGGGTGGCGAAACTGGTAGACGTAGCGGACTTAAAATCCGCTGAGGGCAACCTCGTGCAGGTTCGAATCCTGCCCCGGGCATTCCTACCGCGGCAACAAGTTAGCACCGCACGCCTCATGTGAGCCCCGCAGCCGTTCGTGGGGCGGATTGTCCGAGAATTGTCCGAGAACTCGCCCGACGCCTCGGACCAGACCCTCGCGCGGGACGCCCGCGCGCAACACGTTCCGCGCGGCCGTGCGCCGGAAGTCGTGCGGGATTCGGTTTCTCGTGCTTCGTGAGCGTTCGGTCTTGCGGGAGTGCAGACGTCCGCCCGACGGGGGGCCGCAGGGGGCCGGCGTTTCAGGTAATGCGTCGCTGGCCCTTCGGACGAGCGGCCACGGAATATCTTACGAACATTCCCATGGCCCGAGGACCCATCCCATGCCTCACCCGCTGCTCGATCGCCGCCAATTCGTCAGGTTCGGAACGTTCACCGGCGCCGGCGCACTCTTGTTCGGATGCCGGCCGACGGCGCCGTGCCCCCTGCCACCGCCGCCCCCGCCGCGGAAGGTCCTGACGCTGACCAAGGACTGGCAGCAGGCGCTCACGCCGCAGGAGATCGTGGACCTCGCGAAAGCGGGGAACCAACGATTCGTGCGGGATGAGCGGCAGGACCGCGACTACCTGCACGACCGTGCCGCCACCGCCGCTGGTCAGCATCCCGCCGCCATCATCCTCAGCTGCATCGATTCGCGCGCGCCCGCCGAGATTATCCTCGATGCGGGGATCGGCGACATGTTCAACGCCCGCATCGCCGGCAACTTCGTGGACCGCGACCTCGCGGGTAGCATGGAGTTCGCCTGTGTGATCGCCGGCGCCAAGGTGGTGCTCGTGATGGGGCACACGAGTTGTGGTGCGATCAAGGGAGCGATCGACGGTGCGACGCTCGGCAATCTCACGGCGCTCCTGGAGAAACTGACCCCCGCCGTGCGCGCCGTGAAGGATGTCGCCGGCCCGCGCACCTCAAAGAACGCCGCGTTCGTGGACGCCGTCGCGACCGAGAACGTGCGCCTGACGCTGCTGGAGATCCGCCGCATCAGCCCGGTGCTGGCTGGGCTGGAGCGGGAGAAGAAGATCCTGCTGGTCGGCGCGATGTACCACGTCGAATCGGGGGACATGCAGTTCTTGGACTGATCGCCACCGCAGCGCAGGGTGTCGCGCGGCCGCGGAGGGGCGAGACAGTAGGGGGTGTAGTCCATGCCCGACGATACAGCACCAGCGTCAATCGAAGCTCAACGCAGCCTCGCCGACTATTGCGAGTACTTGCCCCCCGGGAGCCGCCAGCCCTGCTACGCCTCCGCGTCGCTGGTCCTGGTGCGGCCAAGTGGGGAGGCGCTCCGGCGCACCCGCGCCGAAGATACCTCCGCTTGCGCCCCCTGGATCCAGGGCCGGTATCTCGTGCTCGAGCGCGACGAATGGGAGGCACGCCGTGTCCTGCATGGTCGCTCTCGAGGTCGTGCCCCGGGTTCCGCTCAGTGCTGATCGCCGATGGCGGCCAGGGACCGTAGAATTCGCAACGGCGGGCCCTTCGCGCGCAGCTGATGCAGATTTTCGTTAGGCGGCGGCGCTGGAGAAGGAACGAGATGGCCACACGTGCGAACGGCTGGTTATGGCTCACGGCCCCCATCGGCCTTCTATTAGCGATTGCCGCAGGGGGCGGGCTACTCCTCCGCGGGCTTTACCGCGATTCCCCGTATTTCGCCACGCAGGCTGTCGCCCAGGACCTCGTCTCGCTTGCCGTCGTCCTCCCCTTACTGATCACTACAGCCTTGCTTGCCGGTCGTGGTTCCCTCCGCGCCCGCTTACTGTGGTTGGGGGGATTGGTCTACTTGGTCTACACCTACGTAATCGCTGCGCTGGAGGACCGTTTCAATGCGCTCTTCCTCGTCTACGTTGCCTTGCTGGGATGCTCGCTCTACGCACTTATCGGTGGCCTCGTAACGACCAATCTGCCCGCCATCAAGGCCTCCTTTAGCGAGAATACGCCAGTCAAGCCTTTGAGCACCTATCTGGCGGTTTTGGCGATCCTCTTCTATGGGCTGTGGCTCAGCGAGGTCGTCCCTGCTCTGCTCGCCGGAGCGACCCCGCAAAGCATCACCGACAATGGGACACCGACCAACGCGGTCCACGTCTTGGACATGGCCTGGGTGCTCCCCGCGATGGGGATAGCAGCCGTCAGCCTGTGGCGCAAACGCCCCTTGGGGTATACGCTCGCCGGTGCGCTCCTCTCATTCGTCGTCCTGCTGGCACTGGCAATTCTCTCAATCGTGGTGTTCCTCACGCGGGGCGGCCACCCCGTTGTTGTCCCTCAGGTGGTGGTGTTTGCAACGTTATTCGTGATCAGCCTTGGGCTGCTCATTTGGTACATGCAACGCTTACGCTAGCCGCCGCCGAACCAGCGCATGCAGCTGGGGGGCGCGCCGCTGCGCGGCTCCGCTCGGTGCCGTCCGCCGCTGGCGGACAGCGGAGCATCGCTATCGCGGTGATCGTGGCCGCCCTTGGTACGTCGGCTACGGCGAGCGTCCCGTCGAGCCGGGTGCCGATGCCAGGGAGGGTCGCGGCTGCCGCTCGGTCACCCGGCTAGAGCGCCGCTTCGTCGATCACGCCCGCAGCAGAAGGTAGTCAATGCAACGCAGATCGTTCCTGAAAGGCGCGGGAGTTGTTACCGTCCTTGTTGCGGGCGGTGGAGTGTGGCGGGCCTACGATCAGGGGGTCTTCAGCGTCGGTGAGGGACCAGCGTACGAGCCATGGACAGACTGGCGCAACGGTTCGGACGATGGAGCCCTCGCGCTGGTGCGGGCTGCGATTCTCGCCGCCAGCCCGCATAACACGCAGCCTTGGCTTTTCACGGTAACGACTTCGTGGATTGAGTTGTACATCGACACCCAGAGGCACGTGGGGGGCCTCGATCCCTATCTACGGGAACAGCACATCGGGATGGGCTGCGCTCTGGAGAACCTGATGCTGGCTGCGGCTGCCAATGGCTACGCAGCCAGCGTGACGCTACTTCCAGGCAAACTTGGGCCGATTCCCGCCGAGCCGAAGCCGAAGCTCGTGGCACGCGTGGATCTCGCCACGGGTAAACGCGAGGCAAGCGAGCTATACGATGCGATCCCGCGACGCCATACGAATCGCAGTGCTTATATCCCTCAGAAGCCGATCCCGCCAGAGTTCGTCGCCACGCTGAGTCGCCTGGGAAGCGATGAAGCAGACGTCAAGATCTTTCTCTTCACGGCAGATGCAGACCGAAATAAGATCGTCGCGATAAGCGCCGCATCGAACGCCGAACTCTATTCCGACCCAGAGGTCGAGCGTGGCAGCGAGCGATGGATTCGCACCCAGTGGAGTTCGGTTCAGAACCTTCGGGATGGCCTTACGATTGATGCCTTCGGACTGCCCCCCATCGCGACTGCAGTTTCCAAGGTCATGCCTTTATGGATGCTGCGGTGGGCTGCGTCGCGAGAGGCGAAGAATGGGTATTCGGACCTGATGCTGAGTGCGCCCCTGATTGGCGTCATTGCAGTGCATGACCGTTACGACCAGGAACACTGTCTGCTCGCGGGGCGACTTTGGCAGCGCGCACATCTGCTGGCATCGGCTCGTGGCCTGGCCGGAAGGCCTTGTAATGAGGCAGTGGAGATGATGGACCATGAAAGGGCGCTCGGAAAACCAGCACTGCGGGCTGCACTGCTTGGAGAAGTCATGGGCGCCGCCGGATGGCAGCCAACCTTTGTTTTCTATATGGGCTATCCGACCTGGCCAGCACGAGCCAGCCCGCGACGGTCGATTGAGAATGTAGTTCAGGCGACGCGACCCCCAAAGTGACCTCGGGCGGCTAGCTGGGCCGAGCCCACCGCCTCATAGGCTGCGCCCCTGGCTTCGGCTGGCCTCCGCCGTAGCTTCTCCGGGACCGACCCATGATCACCGAAGCTCGACACGAGCTCGCCGACTGCTGCCAGTACCTGCCCGACGGCAGCCGCCGGCGCGTGGGTGCCGGCCAGATCCCTACGGTAGCGAGAGAGTCTTCATGCCCGACGCTACGCCAGCAACATCCAACCAAAACCGGAGCCACCGATCATGTCTAAGACGACTCATAGCGTCCGCCGGCTGGCCCGGCTCGTGCCGTTCGCTAGCGCCCTGTTTGTACTCGCCGGCTGTGCGTCCATTACCCCGATCGGCGACCTGCTCAACAACTCCTCCCGCTACGATGGGAAGACCGTGCGCATCGCGGGCGAGGTGAAGGGCTCGGCAGGAGTGCTGGTACTGAGTGAGTACCAGGTATCGGACGGGACGGGCACACTCACGGTCGTGAACGAAGGGGGTAGTGCGCCCCCCACCGGGGCAAGGGTCGGGGTGAAGGGAACGTTCCAGAAGCTCTTCAACCTCGGTTTCAAGAGCCTGGCCGTCTTGAGGGAGCAAAGCCGCTTCCGGCCTTGATCGGACTGTCGCTTAGTCTCAGGTGCCCCACGGTCTTGCACCCGAGGGCAGCGGGCGCCCTGCTACGCGCCGGCGGGGCTCGTCCTCGTGCGGCCGACTGGGGAGACGCTGCGGTTCACGCGCACCGACTAAGTTTGTTAGACCCCGTTGGCGCAACCCACCCACAGGTGAGGACCTGTCACAGTGACGACGCCTTCCCCCACAGTGAAGTGGCTGGCTATCGCGGCGCTCCTCGGCACGGGACTCATTCATCTCTTGGAAGCGCGGGATAGCTTTGGCGACGCGACGTACAAGGGTCTCCTCTTTGTGGCGAACGGCGCGGGTGCCTTGGTCGCAGCCTTCGGAGTCTACCGCAATCAGCGGGCAGTGGGGTGGCTGCTGGGCCTCCTTGTTGCCGGCGGCGCCCTCCTCGGGTATGTGGCGAGTCGGACGGTTGGGTTGCCTGGGCTGCCGGCGGAACCAGCGGCCTGGCTCGAGCCGATCGGTGTTGCATCGCTCGTCTGCGAGACCCTCTTCGTCATACTCTTTGTGCTCACGAGAAAGGTGCGGGCCGACGCTTCACCGTGATACCCGGTGGTCCGGCCTGACCGGAGGCACCACGACTACGATGGGAGGGCGCGCCTCGATCGCATCCACACCGGCCCAGAGCGCTGCGATGAGGGGCCCGCGGGAGCCGGCGCAGCCCGGCGTCGAAGGCGAGAAGCGGAGGCGGTCCGTGGAGGTTTATCCGACGACCAGCCGCAGTCATCCGAAACCCAACTAGCGCTATCTGGGAAGCAGAAGCAGGGGAAACGCTATGACCGACTACAGCGGCCCTCATCGCGAGCAGGTGAAGAGATTCGTCAGAGTCGCGGTCCTCCTTCCTGCTGACCGACTCGCCGAGATGCGGCGCCGGACGACGGGCGGGGACCTCTATCGCCACAGCGCGGTGGTAGCCAACCTGATTCAGGCCAGCAAGGACGCGAAACGCAACTCAGAGGAGCTTCGCGCCTACGTCATGGACGAGGCGCACGCACGCGCCGGGGCGCCTGGGCTAGCGCCCGACGACGTGGCCGATGCCCTGATCCGTACAGCGCAGGCGCTCATGCAGCGCGAATTGCTTGAGAACCACGCTATCGCTGAGCGTGCGGCGGCTTTCGTGGCACTCACCGCGCCGTTCGCTGACGTCTTATCCGAGGGGACACAGTAAAGGGACAGCTGGTCGGGATGGTCGATGCCCAACTCGAGTTAGCCGATTACTGCGAGTGGCTGCCCGACGGCAGCCGCCTCGATCCGCCATCTCGCAAAAGCGGCCCTTCATGTCGCAAGGGAGCCCTCGCGGGACCGACCGCAGCGTAGTAGGCTGGTAGCACCGGAGGGGGTACCGCCGGCCTGCTTACCTGTTGCCCGCCCCGTGTGGGCGGCACCCGAGGGCGGGCCGAAGGACGCAGGGGAATTGGGGGCGCGATGGCACCGACAGAAGAGGCCAGGCCGACGTACCTCGTGAAGCTCAAGCCGGAGTTCGGTCATCTCACAGACTACGGGGGACGGATCGAGGTAGGGCGGGAATACCGAGCGTTCTTCTCGCGCGACGACGCAGACTTTATGAGCATCGTCGCGACCGGCATCTCCCACGCGCAGAAGCGGCACTTCGAGATCCGACCTGGCTGAGGGGGCGCGCGTCCACACCGGCCCAGGGCGCCGCGATGACCGGCCGCGGCAGCCGGCGGCTCGGCGTCGAAGGCGAGGAGCTGAAGAGTGACGGGTCCATCGTAGCTTTGCCCGACATGCGGGCCAGCCCCCGGCGTTGGGGGCAGGAGGAAATCACGGTGCGCGTCGGTGACGAGACCAGTGCCCTCTTTGGGCGAGTAGCATCCTACTTGGCGAAGCGGGAAGGCAAGGACGACAAGGCGCTCGCGGCCAAGCTGACTCGGATCGCCGACGCAGGCGAGGTCGGCACGGGCGACGGCCTTACAAACGCAGACGCGAACATCGTGCAGGGCCGTTTAGCTGTCCTGCACGAAATGGCCAAGCAGAGCGGGCCGCAGGCCGCCGATGCGAGAACAGAAGCTAAGCTGCTTATGAGATACCAGGCGGTGGTAGGAAGGCTCCGCAGCTAGCATCCCGACCTGCCGGTACGCCTGATGTTGGGCTCTGCGGTCGAGCGCACAGCCGGGAGAGAACCCGTGACCATCGACGACCGAATCACGATTGAACCGAAGGATATTCTTGCGATCCAGCTCGAATGCCCGAACGGCGAGTGCGGCACTGTTACGGTATGGCAGGCCCCGCAGCTCCAGAAGATTGCAGGGCTGGTCTGCCCCGGCTGCGAACAGCCCGTCATCCAGCCGCGTAGTGCGGAGGCGGAGCATTTGCGCCATCTGG
>JBGPPG010000049.1:0-22272 GCA_041488455.1 Gemmatimonadota bacterium | reverse complement strand
GGCGAATAGGCGTTGGCGAGATCGCGCTCGCGCCAGCTCAGGATGGGGCAGTCCACGGTCACCACGATCGCGCGGTACCCCGCGCGCCCGGCGCGGGTGAGGAAGCTGGCCGCGACATCGGGGTCCGAGCTCCAGTAGAGCTGGAACCATCGCGCGGCGTCGCCCATCACCACGGCGACGTCCTCGAGGGGAACGGACGACGCGCTGCTCAAGACGATCGGGACGCCCAGCGCTGCGGCGGCGCGGGCGGTCGCGAGCTCGCCGTCAGGGTGCAGAATGCCCTGCACGCCAAGGGGTGCCAGCAATACCGGGGCCGGGAGGGGGGTACCGAGGAGGGTGGTGTGCCAGCTACGAGAGGATAGATCGCGGAGGACGCGGGGCTCTATGCGCCAGCGGCGGAACCCGTCGAGGTTCGCCCGCATCGTGTCCTCGGCGCCGGCGCCGCCGGAGAGATAGCCGAACGCCTCCCGGCTCAAGGCCTCCCGCGCGCGGCGCTCCAGCTCCTCCGGCGCCACCGGCACCGCGGAGCCACGCTGGTAAATTTCCAGCTGCCGGGCGACGCTGAACGAGGTCCCCGGATCCACGGGCTGCCGAGCTACGGGCGCGGCCGCTTGCCCCGACCGCGCCGCCGGGCGGCGGCCGCCTTGATCTGGCGGGCCTCGCTGGGCTTCACGTAGTACCGCTTGCGGCGAAGGTCCTGGAGCAGGCCGGACTTCTGGACTTTGCGCTTGAAGGTCTTAAGCGCCCAGTCGAGCCGATCGTCTTCGTTGAGCTTCACTTCGATCATGATGTCACCGTCCCATCTTGGCATGCGACGACGGCCGGCTCCACCCGGGTCGAGCCGGCCGCTGTCGACGAGTGTCGCTCAGGGTCAGCGCGGGAGCTTGGTCACGTTCTCCGCCGCGGGCCCCTTCTGCCCCTGTACCAGGTCGAACTCGACGCGGTCGCCCTCGGCGAGGGAGCGGAAGCCGTCGGCCTTGATCGCCGAGTGGTGGACGAAGCAGTCCTTCTGTCCGCCGTCCACCGTGATGAAGCCGAACCCCTTTGCGTCGTTGAACCACTTCACCGTACCGGTCGTGCGCGCCATGCCGTGCTCCTGAGCGTAGCGTAATCGGAGCCGGGAAAGCCGCACACCGACTACGAGTTAGGGGCGGCGCCCGACACCCAGATGGCCGGGAACGCCCCGCCCAAATTACACCCGTCTCGCCCCGTCGACCAGCGGGGGGTCTACTCCAGCGCCAGGGAGCGCCCGAACGCTTCCAACAGCTCGGCATCGTACCGGTCGGCCAGTCCGGCCACCTGGGCGATGAGCTCCCGAAGCTCGTGGTCGTTCAGATCTTCGGCGAACCGACCGGCCCCCAGCCAGACCTTGCCGCGGCCGTCCAGAGAGAACGAGGCAAACGCCCCCAGCTCGTGGTTGAGCTCGAGCAGGCGCCGGAGCACCGGCTGCGCTCCTTCCTCGGGCACCCGCAGGATGGGGAAGGTCACGTGCACGATGCTGTCGCCCTCGGCGCCCTCCGGCGCGATCAGGGCGATGTAGCCGAGAACCCGGCCCCGGAAGATCGCCCAAGCGTCGGGCCCGAGGGTGGACGAGATCCTCGCGTCGCCGCCCAGGGCATCGATCGCGGCCGGGATGGCGCCTCGGAGCTCCGCCGCGTCCATTGGGCGTCAGACGTCCAGGTTGCTGACGTACTTGGCGTTGCGCTCGATGAACAGGCGCCGCGGCTCGACTTCGTCGCCCATCAGCTCATCGAAGAGCTGCGACGCAACGGCCGCGTCCTCCATGGTGACCCGGAGAATGGTACGGGTGGCGGGGTCCATCGTGGTTTTCCAGAGCTGGTCCGGGTTCATCTCGCCCAGGCCCTTGTACCGCTGGATGTTGATGCTGCCCCGGCCCTCGCCGTTGCTGAGGCGCTTGGCGTACTCATCCCGCTCCCCCTCGCTGTAGGCGTAGAACTCTTCCTTTCCCTTCGCCACCCGGAAGAGGGGGGGCTGGGCGATGTAGACGTATCCGGCGTCGATCAGGTTTTGCATCTGCCGGAAGAAGAACGTGAGCAGCAGCGTCCGGATGTGCGCACCGTCCACGTCGGCGTCGGTCATCAGGATGATTTTGTGGTAGCGCGCATCGTCGAGTTTGAAGTCCTCGCGCACGCCGGTGCCGATCGCGGTGATCATCGCGCGGATCTCTTCGTTGCTCAGGATCTTGTCGATCCGGGCCTTCTCGACGTTGAGGATCTTGCCCCGGAGCGGCAGGATCGCCTGGAACTGGCGGTCCCGGCCCTGCTTTGCGCTGCCGCCGGCCGAGTCGCCCTCTACCAGGTACAGCTCCGTCATCGCCGGGTCTTCGATGGAGCAGTCCGCCAGCTTGCCGGGCAGGACTGCGTTCTCGAGACCGGACTTCTTCCGCACGAGGTCGCGGGCCTTCCGGGCGGCCTCGCGGGCCCGGGCGGCGCTCACGGCCTTCTCGATGATCGCCCGGGCTACCGGCGGATGCTCCTCCAGCCAGCTGCCCAGGTGCTCGTTCACGACCTGCTTGACGATCCCCTCGACCTCGGAGTTGCCGAGCTTGGTCTTGGTCTGCCCCTCGAACTGCGGCTCCTTCACCTTGACGTGGAGGACGCACGTGAGGCCCTCACGGATGTCCTCGCCGGAGAGGGTGAAGCCTTCTTTCTTGAGAAAATCGCGCTTGCGTGCGATGTCGTTGATCGTGCGCGTGAGCGCGGACTTGAAGCCGGTGAGGTGGGTGCCGCCCTCGTGGGTATTGATGTTGTTGACGAAGGTGAACGTGTTCTCGTTATACCCATCCTCGTACTGGAGGGCGAGGTCCACATCGACCTCATCCTTGACGGCGTTGAAGGCGATCGGCTTCGGATGGGTCGGGCGCTTGTTGCGGTTCAGCCACTCCACGAACTGGACCAGCCCCCCCTTGGCGTAGAACGTCTCGGCCTTCGGCGGGGTCTCCCGCTCGTCCTTGAGCGTGATGGTGATGCCCTTGTTGAGGAACGCGAGCTGTCGGAGGCGATCGGCGAGGGTCGTGTAGTGGAACTCGAGGACCTCGAAGATCTCGAGGTCGGGCTTGAACCGGATGGTGGTGCCGGTCCCTCGCGCCTTACCGAGCACGTTCAGTTTCTTCGCCGTCTTGCCGCGGACGAATGCCATGTGGTACCGGCTTCCGTCCCGGTCCACGATGACCTCGAGCCGCTCGGACAAAGCGTTGACCACCGACACACCGACGCCGTGCAGGCCGCCCGAGACCTTGTAGGTGTTCTTGTCGAACTTGCCTCCGGCGTGCAGCATCGTGAGCGCCACCTCGACCGCCGGCAGCTTCTCGGTCGGATGGACGTCCACCGGGATGCCGCGGCCGTTGTCGGCCACGGTGATCGAGTTGTCGGGATGGATGGTGACCGCAATGTTGTCGCAGAAGCCGGCGAGCGCTTCGTCGATCGAGTTGTCCACCACTTCGTAGACCAGGTGGTGCAGCCCGGTCTCGCCGGTGGATCCGATGTACATGCCGGGGCGGCGGCGGACCGCCTCGAGGCCCTTGAGGACGCTGATGGAGGCGGCGTCGTAAGCCTTGGCAGAATCGGTATCCGTGATTTCTCGCTCGTGCTTTGCCAATGTGCCTCGCTGCTGTCAGGGCTGAGGCCGGTCCAGCGGACCCGGCACCCAGCGAATCTCCTTCACCCGCCCCAAGCGACCCTGGTTGAGCCGTGCAAGGATGCGCGGCGTCATGAGCCCCAGCTCGGTGGCCCAGGGCGCGGTCGCGACGTGGACCCGCATCACGCCGTCGGCGGTGATGGACTGCGGCGCCGTGACGGCCGCGATCTGCGGCCCCACCAGCGTGGTCCACTCCTCGAGGATCGCGGCCTGCTGCAGGCGCTTCTTGAGACCGGCGGTACGGAGGTACTCGTCGAGCGCCTCGCCAAGGCGGGTGGGTTTGTCGGCTGCTGGCTTCCCCCGCCGGCTCGCTGTGCTCAATCGCTGACCCTCCCGCTCTCAACCCGCCAGGTCTCCAGCTCGATCCCCGCCGGCAGCTCATCGGACCGCGGCGCCGTCACGAACACCTGGCGTGCCGGCCCGCTCGCCAACCGCCGGGCGAGCCGTTGCTGCCGCTCGGCGTCGAGCTCCGAGAATACGTCGTCCAGCAGCAGGGCGGGCTCGGTATCGCGAGCCGCGGCGAGCGTGTCGAGCTCCAGGAGCTTGAGCGCCACCGCGGCGGTGCGCTGCTGGCCGGTGGAGCCGACGCTCCGGAGCGGCCGGCCCCCCAGCTCCAGCACCAGATCGTCACGATGGGGGCCCACCGTCGTTGCCCCGCGCGCCCGATCGCGCGCCGCCGCCAGCTCCAGCGCGGGTCCCCACGCTTGCGCATCCGCCAGCTCCGCGCGCCCCTGATAGCGGAGGCAGACCGCCTCGCTTTCGCCCAGCCCCTCGAGCTCGGCCGCGAACGAACCGGTAACGCGATCCACCCAGGCGAGCCTCGAGGTGACCACGATCGCGCCGGCCTCCGCCAGCACGCCGTCGAACGCCCGGGCCAGCTCCGGCCGCTCCTGGCGGAGCGCCGCGTTCCGCTGCACCAATGCTGCGCGGTAGCGCGCGAGCGCGGCGTAGTATCGCCGGTCGGCGAGCGCGAGCAGCCGGTCGAGAAAGCCGCGCCGCTCGGCGGCGGGACCGCCCGCCAGCCCCACGTCCACCGGGAGGAACGCCACGGCGAGCCAGGTGCCGATCGCGTCGGCCAGGCGTCCGATCTCTTCGCCGCGGACGCTGATCCGCTTCTTCCGCCCGGCGAGCGTGAAGGTCGCCGCGACCGTCCCGCCGTGCGGCCCCGCGACGCGGGCCTCTACATGGAACCCAGGGCCGCCGAACCGGGCCACCTCCAGGTCGGGCGCGCCGCGCAACGAGCGGAAAAGCACCGGGTAGTACAGCGCTTCCAGCAGGTTGGTCTTGCCCTGTCCGTTGGAACCGAGGAGCGCCACGCCGTTGGGCGGCAGCTCGCGGTCCAGGTCGTCCAGGTTGCGGAAGCCGCGCGCGATCAGGCGTTCCAGCCGCACCGATGCCCTCGTCGTACGGAGAAGAAAAGTAGTGGAGCCGCGAGGAGAATGGCACCGCCGGACGGCGGCGAAAATCCGCGCCCGGCCGCGCCTCAGCGACCCTCGAAGCGCGGCTTCCGCTTGGCGAGAAAGGCGGCCGTGCCCTCGCGCATGTCGGCGGTGGAGGAGAGGAGCCCGAAGTGATTTGCTTCGAGCAGGAGGGCCTCGTCCACGGTGAGGTCGAGCCCGGTCTCGACCGCCTCCAGGACCAGCCGCACGGCGAGCGGCGCCTGCTCCATGATCGTGCGGGCCAGCTCCTCGGTCTCGGCGAGCAGGCGGTCGGCCGGCACGACCCGGTTCACCAGCCCGATGCGATAGGCCTCCTGCGCGTCGATCATCGCGCCGGTGAGCAGCAGCTCCAGCGCCCGTCCCCGGCCCACCAGCCGCGGCAGCCGAACCGTCCCGCCGTAGCCGGGGCCGAGGCCGAGCTTCACCTCGGGCTGCCCGAACCTGGCGCTCTCGCTCGCCACCCGAAGATGACACGCCATCGCCAGCTCGCAGCCCGCGCCAAGGGCGAACCCGTTCACGGCGGCGAGCACGGGCTTGCCGCAGCGCTCCAGCCGGCGCATCACCCCCTGGCCTGCGAGCGCACGCGCCTTGCCTTCCATAGGACCCTGGCTCGCCAGCTCGCCGATGTCGGCACCGGCCACGAACGACTTGGACCCGGCGCCCGTGAGGATGACGCCGCGCACGGCGTCGTCGCTCTCGATGTGGCCGACCGCGTCGCCCAGCTCCGCGATCACGGTGGCGTTGAGCGCGTTCAGCTTGTCGGGCCGGTTGATGGTAAGGAAGCCGATTCCGTCGCGGACGGAGTAATCGAGTGTCGTAAGGGACATAGATGGCTGTTGGCTGTTAGCCGTTCGCCATTAGCTAAAGGCCATTAGCTCACGGCTAATGGCTAGCGGCTAACGGCAGGTTCGTGTGCAAATACCCCTCCAGTAGCTCGAACAAATGCCTCGTCGTTCCCTGACCCTCGCAAATGCAATGGCTGCGGTTCGGGTAGGCCATCATCGTGAACGGTTTGTTCGCGGCGACCAGCGCGTTCACCAGCCGCTCCGTCCCCTGGTAGTGCACGTTGTCGTCGCCGCTTCCGTGGACCACGAGCAGGCTGCCGCGCAGCCGGTCGGCGAACGTGATGGGCGAGCCGATACGATAGCCCTCGGCGTTCTCCGAGGGGAGGCCCATGTAGCGCTCCTGGTAGATCGTATCGTAGAGTCGCAGGTCGGGCACGGGTGCCACCGACATGGCCATGGCGTACACGTCGGGGTAGCGGAAGATGGCGTTGAGGCTCATCGACCCGCCTCCGCTCCAGCCCCAGATCCCGATCCGGGCCGGATCCACGTACGGCCGGCTGGCAAGATAGCGCGCGGCGGCCGCCTGGTCGGCGGACGCCAACACGCCGATCTGACGGTAGATCGACTTCCGCCACGCGCGCCCGCGGGGCGCCGGGGTTCCGCGGTTGTCCACGCTCGCCACGATGTAGCCCTGCTGGGCCAGCATGCGGTGCCAGAGGCTGGGGAACCCGCCCCATTCGTCGAGCACCGTCTGACTCGCGGGCTCGCCGTACACGTGGAACAGGACCGGATAGCGCTTCGTGGAGTCGAAATCGGCCGGCTTGAGGAGCCAGCCGTCGAGCTTCGTGCCGTCGTCCGCGGTCGCCCGGAAGAACTCCACCGGCCGCGTGCGCAGCTTGGCCAGGCGTGCCACCAGCTCGGCGTTGTCCACCAGCACCCGGATGGTCTCGTGTTTCGGGAGCCGCAGCAGCTCGATGCTCGGCGGCTTGTCGAACGCGGACCAGGTGTGAAGGGCCCAGCGGGCTCCCGGCGCGATGTCGTAGTCGTGGCTCCCAGGCTGCCCCGCGGGCGTCAGTCGCTCGGGCCGGCCCTTGCCGTCGAGACGCGCCCGGTAGAGATAGCGCTGCGTCGGGTTGTCCGGTGAAGCCGAGAAGTAGGCCCAGCCGCCGGTGGTGTCCACGGCGTGAAGATACCCGTTGCCGAACGCCGCGTCGGGGCTGATCAGGTCGAACGATCCCGGAGTCACCAGCCGGACGGACTTTCCGTCCCGCGAGATCCGGTAGAGATGGCGCCAGCCATCGCGCTCGCTCACCCACAGGAAGCTCTTCCCGCCGTCGAGCCACTTGACGTCGTCCACCACGTCGAGCCAGGCGCTGTCCCGTTCCGTGAGCACCGTGCGCACGCCGCCGGTCTCCGCGTCGCCCAGCATCACGTCGTTCGTGTTCTGGAGCCGGTTGATCCGCTGGATGACGACTTCGCGCGGGCTGGCGGCCCAGTCCATCCGGGCGAGGTACTGGTTCCGCGGGTCGCCGGGGATGTCGAGCCACTTTGTCGGCCCGCCGGTCGCCGGGACGATGCCGATGTGGGCCGCCGAGTTGGACGTGCCGGCCTTCGGATACTGGACCGGGATGACGAAGGAGTAGAGCGAGTCGGTGTCGTTGATCAGGTCGTAGTTGCGGACGCTGTCCATGTTGAGCTGCCAATAGGCTATCCGCGCGCCGTCCGGACTCCAGCGGAAGCCGTTCCGGAGGGACAGCTCTTCCTCGTACACCCAGTCGAACGTCCCGTTCACGACCGTAGGCGACCCGTCGCTCGTGAGCCGGGTGACCTGCCCGTCCGCCACTGTCTCGACGTAGAGGTTGTGCTCCCGCACGTAGGCGACGCGACGCCCGTCCGGCGAGAAGGTCGCAAACATGAGCGTGGACGGCTTGGCTCCGGGGCCGAGCTGGTGGAGCGACCAGGTGGTCGTGTCCACCAGCCAGTAATCGCCCCGGGTGTTCTGCCGCCAGACGCGCTGCGAGTTGGTGTAGATCAGCAGCGTTGGTCCCGATGGGGACCAGGCGAAGTCCTCGATCGAAATGGGGACCGAATCTCCCGGAGGAATGAGGCGGCTGGCTGGAATGAGGACGGTGCGCCCCCCGCCGGCCACGTCGTACTGCACCAGATCCTCGGCCTCCTTCACGCTCGCGGACGGCTCGAGCACGGTGTACGACGCCCCGCCGGCGGTCCAGCGGATGGGGCCGTAGCCCTGCGCCCGGAACTCGCCGCGCCCGATCCGGTCGAGCGTAAGGACGCCGGGATCACCCTGGGCGGCGAGAGACGGCGCGAGCGTGACGGCGATGAGGATAGGGACGAGCCAGCGCGATGCGCGGCGCCGACGGTGCAATTCGAGGTTGGTGAGTTTCATGGACGATGGGTGAGGACGCCGGAACTTAGTGACCGTCCCCGCCGCGCACCACGCAGGGTATCTTCCGCCGATGACTTTCCCCTCGCCAATCTCGCAGCGCCCGGACGGCCGGGTCCGTGTGCTGGACCAGACCCAGCTTCCGACCGAAGAGCGGTATCTGGATCTCGCCACGGCCGAGGAAGTGGCCGAAGCGATCCGCTCACTCAGGGTGCGGGGAGCGCCGCTCATCGGTATCGCGGCTGCGATGGGTGTGGCGCTGGAGGCGACGCTCGCCGAGGCGGCCGGGAGCGACGGCTTGACCCGGGTGCGCGCCGCGTGCGCTCTCCTCGGCGCGACCCGGCCGACGGCCGTCAACCTCCATTGGGCGCTGGCCCGCATGCTGAGCCGGGCCGAATCGGCCGCCGGGTCCGGCGCGGGCCTGGCCGGCGTGCTGCGGGCCGAGGCCGATGCGATCGCGGCGGAAGACCGCGCCATGTGCGAGCGGATCGGTGAAGCGGGCGCGGCGCTGCTCCCGGACGAGGCCACAGTCTGCACGATCTGCAACGCAGGCGCGCTCGCAACCGGCGGCATCGGCACCGCGCTGGCTCCGGTCTACGTCGCCCATGCCGCCGGGCGCCGGCCGCGCGTGATCGTGCCCGAGACTCGCCCGCTGCTTCAGGGCAGCCGCCTGACCGCGTGGGAGCTCACCCGGGCGGGTGTCCCGTGCACCCTGATCGCCGACGGGATGATCGCGAGTCGGCTGCGCCGGGGCGACGTGAGCTGCGTGATCGTCGGGGCGGACCGGATCGCCGCGAACGGCGACGTCGCCAACAAGATCGGGACGTACGGGCTCGCGCTCGCCGCCAGGGCGCACGGAGTCCCGTTCTACGTCGCGGCGCCGAGCTCCACCGTGGATGCGGCGACGCCCGACGGCAGCCGGATACCGATCGAGGAGCGGGCGCCGGACGAGCTGCTGGCCTGGGGCGGGCGGCGCATCGGACCCGCGGGTGTCGCGGTCTGGAATCCGGCGTTCGACGTGACGCCGGCGGCGCTCATCACGGCGATCATCACCGACCGCGGGATCCACGCGCCGGCCGCCATCGCGGGAGCGGCTCCAGCCGTGGCGGCCGGAGCATAGGGATCCGGCTTGGCTTCGATCCTCGCCCTCGACCAGGGTACCACCGGCTCCACGGCGCTCGTCGTTCACCAGGACGGCAGCATCCTCGGCCGTGGCTACCGGGAGGTCACGCAGCATTATCCCCGGCCCGGCTGGGTGGAGCACGATCCGGAGGAAATTCTCCGGGTGTCGATCGAGGCGATGCGCGACGCGCTCTCCGCGTCCCGTGAGCGACCCGTCGGTCTCGGCATCACGAACCAGCGCGAGACGGTCGTCCTGTGGGACCGGCGCACGCTCGCACCCGTGGCGCGCGCGATCGTCTGGCAGGACCGCCGCACCACCGACCGCTGCCGCGAGCTGCGCGAGGCCGGGCTCGCGCCGCTGCTCCGGGAGCGGACCGGGCTTGTTCCTGATCCGTACTTCTCCGCCACCAAGCTCGAGTGGCTGCTGCGCGAGCCCGCCTTGCGGCGTCGCGCCGAGGGCGGGGAGCTGGCCGCCGGCACGGTAGAGAGCTGGCTCGTGGCCCGGCTCACCGGCGGCCGCGCGCACGTGACCGACCACACCAACGCCAGCCGTACCCTGCTGTATTCTCTGCACACGCGGGCCTGGGACCCGGAGCTCCTGCGGCTGTTCGGCGTGCCGGCGGAGCTTCTGCCGCGCATCGTACCGTCCGCCGGCGTCATCGCCGACACGGATCCAGTCCACCTCGGGGTGGCGCTGCCCATCGCCGGACTCGCAGGTGACCAACAGGCCGCTCTCTTTGGCCAAGGCTGCGTTGCGCCGGGCCAGGCGAAGAACACCTATGGCACCGGGGCGTTTCTCCTGGTCCACGCGGGTACCCGGCCTCCCGCACCCCCCGAAGGCGTGCTGGCAACGGCGGCCTGCGGGCCGCGGGGAGAGCCGGCTTACGCGCTGGAAGGGAGCGTGTTCATCGCCGGCGCCGCGGTGCAATGGCTGCGGGACGGACTCGGCCTGATCGGCAGCGCGCCCGAGACCGAGGCGCTGGCCCTGAGCGTGGCGGATACCGGCGGCGTGCATTTCGTCCCCGCCTTCGTGGGGCTCGGGACACCGCACTGGGAGCCGGAAGCGCGCGGGACGATCACCGGGATCACGCGGGGCACGACGCGGGCCCATCTTGCCCGGGCGGCGCTCGAGGCGATGGCCTTCTCCAGCGCCGAGCTGCTGGCTGCGATGACCGGGGCGGCTCACCTCTCGGTGCCGGCGCTGCGGGTGGACGGCGGCGCTGCCGCCAACGACTGGCTGATGCAGTTCCAGGCCGACGTCCTCGGCCTGCCGGTGGAGCGGCCGGACATGGTGGAGACGACAGCCCTGGGTGCCGCCGGACTCGCAGGGCTCGCCCTCGGCGTGTGGCGCTCGACGGATGAGCTGCTCGCCGGCCGCCGGTTCGCGCGGTTCGAGCCGGGCGTGGCACCGGCGGAGCGGGGGCGCCGCCTGGCCGCATGGGAGCGGGCGGTCGGCGCGGCCCTCTCGTGGGCGCGGGACCGAGGCTGAGCGCCTGGCCCCCACGCCGGGCTTGGTCGCCTAGACCGGATATATTGACGGAGTCGTCCGATCCGCCTCAGGAGTCGCTATGAAGGCCGGCCACAAGTTCCTGCTGGGCGCAGCCGTGATCGTCGGAAGCGTCGCGTTCCTCATCACCGAGGGCGTGCGCGAGACCGGCGTCTACTTCCTGACGCCGACGGAGCTCGCCCAGAAGACCGCCCAAGATCCGACCTTCGTCGAGAACGTCGGGTTCAAGGTCGGGGCGAAGGTGGTTCCCGGCTCCGTGCGGCGCGACCCTGGGGCCCAACGGATCGACTTCGAGGTCTCCGACGGTGTCAAGACCTACCCGGTGAGCTATAAGGGCCTGGTGCCCGACACCTTCACCGACGCGAACGACATCGAGGTCGTGGTCGAGGGCCGGCTCGGCCGGGACGGCGTTATCCGTGCCACCGACGTGCTCGCCAAGTGTGGGTCCCGCTATGAGGCCAAGTACGGGACCAAGAAGGCCTGATCCCCGATGACGCTGCTGGGTGAATTCTCCCTCTGGGCCGCCGCGCTCGTCGGCCTGTGGTGCACGTTCATCTCGTTCTCGGGCCGCTGGCGCGACCGCCCCGAGCTCGCGGCCGCGGTCACCCGCTCGACTCACGCCCTGCTTGTGTGCCTGCTCGCCGCCTCGCTGGCGCTGTGGCGGGGCCTGATCTCCCACGACTTCAATATCGAGTACGTAGCCGCGTACACGTCGCGGAACCTGCCGCCGTACTACATCGTGTCGGCCTTCTGGGCCGGACAGAAGGGGTCGCTCCTCTTCTGGTCAGTGGTGCTCTCGCTGTTCGGAAGCCTCGCGCAGACGCTCACGCCCAGACGGTATTCCGATCTGCTCCCGCACGTGGCGGGCGTGACGTCCGCCGTCGTCGTGTTCTTCGTGAGCGTGATGCTCTTCTCGGCCAACCCGTTCGAGCGGCTGGCATTCACCCCGCCCGACGGCCGAGGGCTCAATCCCCAGCTCCAGAACGTCGGCATGGTGATTCACCCGCCGATGCTCTACCTCGGCTACATCAGCATCACCGTGCCGTTCGCGTTCGCGGTCGCCGCGCTCCTGTCCCGCCGGCTCGACACCGGCTGGATCCACGCGATTCGCAAGTGGACCCTCGTCTCCTGGCTCTTTCTCTCGATCGGCATCACGCTGGGCATGTGGTGGGCGTACGTGGAGCTGGGCTGGGGCGGCTACTGGGCGTGGGATCCGGTCGAGAACGCGAGCCTGCTCCCGTGGCTCACGATGACGGCCTTTCTCCACTCGGTGATGATCCAGGAGAAGCGGGGGATGCTGAAGCGGTGGAACCTCGGCCTCATCGTGGGGACGTTCCTGTTGAGCATCTTCGGCACGTTCATCACCCGCTCCGGCGTCATCTCCAGCGTGCACAGCTTCACCCAGTCGAACGTGGGCTACTTCTTCCTCGGGTTTCTCGTCATCGCCGGCATCTTCGGCTTCACCCTGCTTTACACGCGGTGGCCGCTGCTCGAGCCCGAAGCCCAGCTCGACTCGGTGGTGAGCCGCGAGGGCGCGTTCCTCTTCAACAACCTGCTGTTTGTCGGGATCGCGTTCTCGGTGCTGTGGGGCACGCTGTTTCCCATCCTGTCCGAGCTGGTGCGCGGGCACAAGATCACGGTGGGGCCGCCGTTCTTCAATCGGGTGAACGTCCCTCTCGGTTTGCTGCTGCTCGGTCTCACCGGCGTGGGCCCGCTGATCGCCTGGCGCAAGGCGTCGCCCGAGAATCTCAAGCGCCAGTTCCTCGCACCGGTCGGCGCGGGGCTGGTGACGCTGGGCATCCTGCTCGCATCGGGGATGCGCGACCTCTATCCGCTCATGGCGCTGGCCCTCGCGGGGTTCGTCGGCGGCACGATCGTGCAGGAGTTCTACCGGGGGACCCGGGCACGCATGCGAATGCATGCGGAGCCGGCGCCGGTGGCCTTCACCCGACTGGTGGGGCGGAATCGCCGCCGCTACGGGGGCTACCTCGTGCACGTCGGGATGCTCATCTATTTCGTCGCCTTCGCCGGCATGGCGTTCAAGCGAGAACAGGAAGCGACGCTCAAGCCGGGCCAGTCGATCGAGATGCGAAGCCCGTTCGGACACACGTACAGATTCACCCATCTCGGGGTCTCTCAGTTCGAGGCGCTGAACCGGATCGTCTCCGCCGCCACGGTCCAGGTCACGAAAGACGGCAAGCCCGCCGGGCTCATCACCTCGGAGAAGCGGCAGCACGTGGACAGCTTCAAGCGGCCGACGTTCGAGCCGTCCACGGAGGTCGGGATCCGGAGCGGCCTGCAGGAGGACGTGTACGTCGTGTTCGCCGGGGCGGTGAACGGGACGGAGGAAGCGGTCTACCGCTTCAACCTGAACCCGCTCGTGTGGTGGGTCTGGTTCGGTGGCGTGGTGCTCGTGTTCGGCGGTCTGGTGACCATGTGGCCGGGCGGCGGCCCCGTCGTCCGGGCGCCCCGTGGCGCGCCCGCCGGCTACGGCGCCGCGCTGGCGGGGCGGTGACCGTGCGCCGGCGGCGGTTCCTGGCAAGCGTTGCCGCGGCGCTGGGCGGGACGGTGGGTGTCGCCGCCGCGCTCCGGGCGCAGGGCGAGGAGCCGCTGGCGGGGCAGGGTGCGACCGGTAGCCTGCGGGACCCGACCGTGGTTGGCCGGCCACAGGCCCCCACTCATCCGCGCGACAACGACGAGGCCATCAAGCAGATCGAGCAGCGGCTGCACTGCACCTGCGGGTGCAACCTCGACATCTACACCTGCCGGACGACCGACTTCTCCTGCACCTACTCTCCCGAGCTTCACCGCGAAGTCCTGGCGCTCTCCGACGAGGGCAAGACGGGGAAGCAGATTCTGGACGCCTTCGTGGTGAAGTACGGCGAGAAGGTGCTGATGGCGCCGGAGCCGGTCGGCTTCAATCTGCTGGGCTACCTTCTGCCGGGCGCCGCGATCACCCTGGGCGCGGTTGCGCTGGCGCTCGTGATCGGCCGGCGGGAGCGGCGCCGGTCGCTCGCGCTCGCCGCCGCGGGCGCCGCCGGTGGGGCCGCCTCACCGCCCGCCGTGACCGCGACGCCGGAGGAGTTGGAGCGGCTGCGGCGGGCGTTGGACGAAGTGGACGACTAGATGCTGCTGGAAGTGGTGCTCGCCGTGGCGCTGGCGCTCGCCGTCCTCTGGATGGTGCTCCAGCCGCTGACCCGCCCGGGGCCGGCGGCGCAGCTACCGGCCGAGCCGCTCGACGCCGAGGAGACGACGCGCGGCGTGGCGCTCACGGCGCTCAAGGAGATCGAGTTCGACCGGGCGACCGGCAAGCTTTCCGACGCCGACTACGAGGAGCTCAAGACTCGATACACAGCCGCCGCGCTGGCGGCGCTCCGGGCCGAGTCGGCCGAGGGCGGCCCGGACGACGTCGAGGCGATGATCGCTGGTCGCGTACGCAGCCTTCGCTCCGCTCGTGCCTCGACGCCGTCTCCGACTCCCGCGTGCCCGGCCTGCGGCCCGCGGCCGGAGCCGGATGCCGTGTTCTGCTCGTGGTGTGGTTTCCGGCTCGAGCCGCCCGCCTGGTGCCAGTGCGGCGCATCCCTGCCGCGGGACAGCCGCTTCTGCGAGTGCTGCGGCACCCGCGTAGCTGCGTGAGCCTCCCCGCTACAATCCGAATCTGATCCCCAGCGAAACACCGACGTTCGGCATCGTCTTGGGCTGGAAATCGCTCGGCACGTCCGCTTCGCGGAACAGGGAGCCGGTCAGGCCGCCATACGCCCGGAGGGTGCACGCCAGCCAGCCGCTCAGCGGCACCAGCAGCTCGGCGCCGCCCCGGCCGCCGATCCGGGTTCGCCCGTCCTCGCCGTTCGGGATCCAGATGTCTGCGAGGGGGCCGCCGAACACCCGGAGCTCTGTAACGGCGCCGAGGGTGGCGAGCCGGTAGGCCACCTCCGGCGCCACCTGAACCCAGGTGAGTCCGCCCTTCGCGATGAGGGTGACCTCCTCGCCTTCCAGGCCGAGGCCGCTGGCTGCATACGAGACGGCGAGCCCGACCCGTGCGCGCCCGACCGCACGGTCCACCCGGATCGCGGCCGCTGTGGGGCGGTACGGCTTGAAGCCCGGTGCGGTGCTGGGTGCGACCGCCTTCGAGCCTCCCCAGAACCGGGTGAGACCCACGTCGAGCCCGATGCCCCACGCTTTCCCTTGGCTGTTGCCCCGGGTCGGGAGCCCGACCACGAGGAGCAGCAGCGTGAACGCACGCGCGCAGATGTGCATGACTGCCTCCGTGCCTCAGCGCACTTCCAGCTTGAGCGCACCGTTGGTGATGGAGTTCTCGCCTTTCACGATCCAGTTGTACCCCGGCTTGAACTCGCCAGCGACGGCGTCTTCCACGGCGTTGCCCACGAATTCGTCCTGCGTTGTGATCAGCGACCAGAGGCTCTGGAGGATTTTCTGGAACGCGGTGGCCCGGTTCCAGTACCGTGTGAGCGCGGTGACCGTCGTGTCCCGCCCGCCCGTGAGGTTGCGGTACTGGGCATCGAGGGTTCGCAGCACCGCAGCAAGGCGCCCGGAATCGAGCTTGAGCTGGCACGCCGTGTCGTCGTCTTCGACCACGGCCACGCGCAGGCTCTGCCCCGGGTGCTGCTGGCGATACCCGTCGAGCTGCGCCTGGCTCATGATCAGGACGTTGCCGCTCCAGGTGGTGGAGTTCTGATCGAACCAGTACGGCGCCGCCTGCTTCTCGCCGGCACATTGGTAGTCCGTGAGCGAGTCCGAGGTCCCTGCCTGCCCCAGCACGTGCACCTCAAATTCGGGTGCTCCCTTCAACCAGCCCTCAAACGTTCCCACGAACGACGCCGCGGTCATCCAGAGCCCGCGAGCAGACGGCTGGCCTCCGCTCCCCGAGCAGGCTTGTGCCTGGACACCGCCTGGCGCCGGCGTACCCGCCACGCCCTTGGGGCATACCTCAATGGCGAACGGCGCGGCGGCGACCTCGGGGCGGTCGAAGTTGGTCTCGACCGGTACCAGGGCCAGGACCGGCGTAGCCGGCGGGACGTCGGGATCCAGCACGAAGCGCCGGCCGCTCGCGTCGAAGGCGACGGGGGCTTCGTGGTCGTTTACCGCGGTGGCGACCAGAACGTTGGCATCGCCGGTCCATCGGGCCCGATGCTCGGGGACCGGGAGGTAGAGCTCGAGCGGCGGCGCGCCGAGTGCTTCGGTGGTTACAGTGGACGCCGAGGCGCCGGTAGCGCGCGCGACCTCCGCTGCCGCCGGCCGGGCGCCATCCGCAAGAAGCCGCTGGAACTGGAGCTTGTGCTCCCGCACTGGCGAGCGGTCGAGATCCTGCTTGACCCGAAGGCGCACGGCCGGGTCGGCAAACGCGCGGGCCAGCCGCTGTGCCAGCTGCTCGAGCCGCCGGCGATCCGGCCCGACCGTGGATGTCTGAGCTGCGGAAAGCGCGGGTTCGTCCGAGGCGGTCGGGGGGGCGGCCCGATCGCCGCACGCGGCGACCGCCGCTGCGAGAGCGAGCGACGCGACGCGGGTCCTGCTGGACATGGATCCTCCTTGGGTGGTCCACGCCGACGTCCGGCGGTGGGAGCTGACGGCGGGCCCAAGGTAGGCGGCGGGATCAACGGTGCCGGGACACAATCGGCGCGGGCGGGGGCTCAAAAAACGGCGGCGGGCGCCCCGCCAGGTGGGGCGCCCGCCGACTAGGGTCCGAAGCTCCCGCCGGGCTAGAGCTCCAGCTGCCGCATCCGCGCGAGCGCGAGCCGGAGCGGAAGGAGGGTGGCGGCGACGCAGAGGGCCACGGCCGCCGCCACGGGCAGCAGCAGCTCGGCGTCCCACGGCGCGTCCATTCCGATCTGCTCGGCGCGGATCTGGGTGGCGACCGCGGGTGCCTCCAGCATGATCACGACCGCGAGGAGCAGCACGCTGGTCATCATGTACACCAGACCGCCGAAGCTGGTCGGGATCTGCGCGGCGTTCTCGGTGTCGAAGCGGGGGTAGAAGGTGCCGAAGCTCAGCGCCAATGCGCTCGCGGCAAGCGTGAAGAGCACCATCGTCGCTTCGCTGGCGAGGATCATGAACGCGGAGGAGCGGAGGATGACGTTGGTGATCGTGGTGATGAGCACCGCGATGATCAGGAGGGGGACGGTCCCGATCCAGTACTTGCTCCAGAGCATGGATCGAAGGTCGAGCGGGCTCGAGCGCAGCAGCCACATCTGCCGCCCCTCGAGCGAAACCGACGGGAACAGGAAGCGCGCAGCGATCGCCGCCAGGACGAACCCGGCCAGCCCGAGGTTGAGGAAGACCACCAGGGTCACCACGGTGGCCGGCACGCGCTCGCCGGAAAACAGCGGCAGCGCCTGGATGTTGAACAGGTAGACCACGATCAGCACGCCGAGCAGGATGAGTTGGCTCCACTGCGTTGGGTCGCGGAAGAAGAGCCGAGCGTCTTTCAGGATGAATTCGCGCCGCTCCGTCGGCAGCCGGCTGAGCAGGACGCCGAGGGCCGCCGCCCAGCGCCGCCCGCTCGTGGGCGCGGGGGCCCCCTCCTGGGCCTTGGAGAACGCGTGCCGGTAGCGCCAGCGGAACAACACGCCCCCCACGGCGAGCAGGACGCCTGCGGTGACCCAGAGCTCCACCACCGGTCGGGGATCGGCCACGTGCAGCAGCCAGTTCATCAGCATGCGCATGGCCCATTCACTCGGCAGCAGCGGATTCGTCGGCGCCTGGAGCATCGCCACGAAATCGGCCAGGGAGCGGAAGCCCTCGGGCCGGACCAGCCGTTCCGGCTGGGCCATGCGCAGCAGCAGGGCCAGGCCTCCGATCGCCCCGATGGCGATCAGGCTCAACAGCTCCTTCGCCCGGCGGGCGGGGACGAGGTTCACGAGGAGCAGCGTGAGCGTGCTGCCGACGACGGCAGGGAGGATCAGAAACGGGATGAACGCGCCGAGGACGATCACCGGCCACAGCGGGCCGCCGTCGTACACGATGCCGTAGGCCGCGAACAGCGGAACCGCCAGCAGGACCACCATCCACGAGGAGTGGAGCATGGTCTCGACCAGCTTGGCGAGGTAGAAGCGGATCGAGTGGACCGGGGAGGCGGCCAGCAGGTCGAGATCCTTCGCCAGGAAGAAGCTCGACAGGGCCGTGATGACGTTCGAGAGCAGCAGGATGGACGAGAAGGTCAGCAGCACGAGGCCGAGGAGCTTGGTGGAGAGGAGATCGCCGATCTCCGCCACTCCACGGAAGTACCTGAGGACCCGGTAGACGACCCCGAACACGCCCGACCAGAATCCCACCGCGAGCAGCGCCAGCAGGACGCCCCTCGGTCCGGCACCCGTGCGTTCCTGGCGCAGCCGAGCCCGGGCCGCCTGCCATTTCGGGCCGAGGACGATCCACAGTCCGGGACCGCGATACTTGCGCAGGCCCATCGGTGTCACCCGTCCAGGATCGTGTCGAGCTGGTGGTCCCGGAACCCGCCCGTCAGCCGCAGGAAGAGATCCTCCAGACTCGAGTCGCCCGAAGCGGTCTGCTCCCTGAGCTGGGCCATCGTCCCCTGCGCCAGGATCCGTCCGCTCTGCATGATCGCGATCCGGTCGCACATGCCTTCGGCGACCTCCAGCGTATGGGTGCTCATGAGCACGGTCCCACCCCGATCCACGTACTGGCGGAACAGGTCCTTGAGCAGACGCGCCCCCTTCGGGTCGAGCCCCACCATCGGCTCGTCCACCACGATCACTTCGGGCCGGTGGACGAATGCGCTCGCGATGATGAGCTTCTGCCGCATGCCGTGGCTGTACGACTCGGTGAGCTGGTGCTTCCAGGGAGCGAGCTCGAAGAGGTCGAGGAGCTCGTCGATCCGGCGCTCGAGTGACGCGTCCTGCGCGTTGTAGAGCGCCGCCACGAATCGCAGAAACTCGGCACCGGTGATCTTGTCGTAGACGAACGGCCGGTCGGGGATGTATCCCAGTCGCCGCTTCGCGACCAGGGGCTGGCGTCCGAGATCGATCCCGCCGATCTCGATCTCGCCAGCCGTCGGAAGGATGATGCCGGCGATCATCCGGAACGTCGTCGTCTTGCCGGCGCCGTTCGGACCCAGAAAGCCGAAGAGCTCGCCCTTCCGGACGGTGAGGTCGATTCCGTTCACGGCCGTGAACGCCCCATAGCGCTTGGTCAGCTGGGTCAGCTTGATCACCCGCGCCTCCGGTGCACGATGGCTTCCACGAGCGCCCGATCCTCCTCCCGCTCGACCACGATCCGAAGCTCGCTCGGCGAGCCCCCCTCACCTTGTTCGGGGAACGTCT
The DNA here is from genome assembly GCA_041488455.1 of Gemmatimonadota bacterium. Taxonomy (GTDB): domain Bacteria; phylum Gemmatimonadota; class Gemmatimonadetes; order Gemmatimonadales; family GWC2-71-9; genus DASQPE01. The sequence continues at coordinate 3,064 of JBGPPG010000049.1, read as the reverse complement.
CGGCCAGGAGCTCGGCCGCCTCCTCGAGGCTCAACTGTCCTGCGCCCACGCCGATCAGGGGGGCCGCGATGCGGCCCAGGCCCCAGTCGCCGGCCCGCTGCCAGGCGGAGACAAGGGCGCGGCGGACCACGTCACGGCTTGTATCGAGGGTACGATCGCGGATGACGACGTGGAGCACGAACGGTGCCGCGAGCTGCCCGCCGCCGGTGACGACGGCTGCACCGGCGTCGAGCGGCGTGCTCACGCGCCGCAGGGATGCGAAGCGCTCGCCTGCCTGGCGGTCCAACCGGCTCATTTCGGGGGAGACGGGATTGAGGACTTCGTCGGCTGCGCGGACGACCGCGTCCGCCGTGACGAACGCGAGATCGTCCACTACCACCAGGATCACCGCCCGGTCAGCTCCTGTGCTCGGCGGTAGGCGAGCCGCGCCTCCTCGGGGCGGCGAAGCCGGTCCAGGACGCGCCCCATGAGGTAATAGGCTCTGGGCTGGCGGGGGTCGAGCGCCAGGGAGCGCTCAAGGGCGACGACCGCGTTCTCCGGCTGACCCGCCTGGTTCAGGGCCTCTGCCAAGTAATTGAAGGCGATCGGGTTGCGCGGCTGGTGCGCGGCTGCGCGGTCGAACGTCTCCGCCGCTTCGGTGGCCAGCCCCTTCTTCCAAAGCAGAAGCCCCAGGTCCATCAGCGCCTGGCCGTGGCCCGGGGCCAGCCGCACGGCCCGGCGCAGGTCGGTCTCGGCCTCGGCCCCGCGGCGCTGGCGCCCCAGGACCGCCGCGCGCAGCAGCAGGAGGTCCACCGCCTCCGGTTGGCTCTCGAGTCCCTCGTCGAGGAGGGCAAGCGCTTCGTCCGGGCGCCCCCGTTCCTCGGCACGGCCGGCCTCGCGGGTCAGCCGGAGAATGAGCGTTTCGGCCGCCGGGGCAGCCACCGTGGTTGCCGCCGCCGGACCCTCAGGGGCCGGGAGTGTGGCGGCGGAGGCGAGAGGGGCCGCCACAAAGAAGGGACCGGGGGGACGCAGCGACGGCCGAAGGAGCAGGTCGTCCGTGCGCTCCCCGGCGCGTGGCCGGCGGCGGCGCGTTCGTGGCATCTCAAAGACTCCGTAGTGGGACCAGGCTTCCATATGCTACGGCCGATTTCGCGAACGCGGAAGGAGGCCGCCGGTCACCGTTCCCAGGCCCCCGCGGATTGAACGGCGGAGGGTGGGCCGGTACGTTTCAAGGCTATGGCTCAGGAATACCTGGTCGTCCGCGGCGCCCGCGAGCACAACCTCAAAGACATCTCCGTTCGCATCCCCCGAAACCGGCTCACCGTCATCACGGGACTCTCCGGGTCGGGCAAGTCGTCCCTTGCATTCGACACGATCTACGCAGAGGGCCAGCGCCGTTACGTCGAGTCGCTCTCGGCCTACGCCCGGCAGTTTCTCGGCTTGATGGAGAAGCCCGACGTGGACGCGATCGAAGGCCTCTCTCCCGCCATCTCCATCGAGCAGAAGACCCAGGGACAGAATCCCCGCTCGACGGTCGGCACCGTCACCGAGATCTACGATTACCTCCGCCTGCTCTGGGCCCGGGTCGGCGTCCCGCATTGTCCCAACGACGGCAGTCCCGTGAGCCGGCAGAGCGCCGCGCAGATCACCGAGGCGGTGCTGGCCTGGCCCGAGGAGATGCGGATCGAGGTGCTTGCGCCGCTGGTGCGTGGGCGGAAGGGGGAATTCCGCGATCTGTTCGAGGATGTCCGCAAGCGCGGGTTCGTCCGTGTCCGGGTGGACGGCGAGACATACGACGTCGGCGCAGTCCCCGCGCTCAATCGGCGCCAGAACCACGATATCGCCGTGGTGGTGGACCGGCTGCTGGTGCGGGCGGCGGACCGCTCGCGCCTCAACGACTCGATCGAGACGGCGCTCAAGGCGGCGGACGGCGTCGTGGAGGTGGTGCGCCACCCCGGAGCGGCAGGGAACGGCGCCGACGGGGGCGAGGCCCGGTCTCGCCGGGCGGTCCAGCCGGTGGTGGACTCCGTGCTGTTCTCCGAGCGGTTCGCCTGTCCGGTCTGCGGGCTGTCGTTTCCGGAGCTCGAGCCCAGGCAGTTCTCGTTCAACTCCCCGTTCGGGGCCTGCCCCGACTGCCACGGAGTCGGGACCCGGCGCGAAGTGAACGCGGATCTCATCCTGGGCGACCCGAGCATCTCGATCCTCGAGGGGGTCATTCTCCCCTGGGGCGAGCCCACCGGCTATCTGCGGAAGGTTGTCCTGCCGACGCTCGCGAAGGCGTTCAAGTTCGATCTCAGCGCCCCGTGGGGAGAGCTCAGCGAGGAAGCCCGCAGAGCGATTCTCTACGGCGCGCCCGGGCGCTTCCGTTTCTCGGTGGACGGCGGTCGCGGCAAGGAGTTCGAGAGCGAATGGGAGGGCGTGCTCAAGAACGTGGAGCGGCGCTACCGGGAATCGACCAGCGACGCCGTGCGGGAGTCGCTGGAGGAGTACATGATCGAGCAGCCGTGCCAGACCTGCGGCGGCAAGCGCCTCAAGCCGGAGAGTCTGGCAGTCCTGGTGAACGGACGGAGCATCGGCGACGTCGTGGACCTCCCCGTCGCCAAGGCCCTCGCGTTCTTCGAGAGCGTTCCACTGCGGACGAACGGCACCACGGGCGTGGATCCGGACGTCGCCGGACCGATCCTCAAGGAAGTGGGCGACCGGCTCCGCTTCCTGCGCGACGTGGGGCTGGACTATCTCACGCTCGGCCGCGGCGCCACGTCGCTGTCGGGCGGCGAGACCCAGCGGATCCGGCTCGCGACCCAGATCGGCTCGCGTCTGGTCGGCGTGCTCTACATCCTCGACGAGCCCAGCATCGGCCTGCACCAGCGGGACAACGAGCGACTGCTCGGCACGCTCCGCGGGCTCCGGGATCTGGGCAACACGGTCATCGTGGTCGAGCACGACGAGGACACGATCCGCGCGGCGGATCACGTCATCGATCTGGGTCCGCGGGCCGGCCGGCTCGGCGGCGAGGTCGTGGCCGAGGGGACCGTGGACGAGATCCTGCGGCATCCGACGTCGCTCACGGCTCGGTATCTCCGTG
>JBGPPG010000048.1:0-22456 GCA_041488455.1 Gemmatimonadota bacterium | reverse complement strand
GCACTCGCGCCGGCCAGCGCCGCGCAGACCGACGCGACCTCGGTCTCGAAGGTTTCAGGGGATATGATGCGCGACACGAGTCCGGCGGCGCACGCTTCCTCCGCCGACAGGAGGCGCCCGGTCGCGGCGAGATCAAACGCGACTTTTTCGCCTACCGATCGCCGGAGCAGCGTCAGCACCATGGCCGGCACAAACCCGCGCTGGATCTCCGGGTAGCCAAACCGGGCGTCGGACCGCGCCAGCACGAGGTCGCACGCGGTCGCGAGGCCACACCCCCCAGCGACCGCGTTCCCGTGTACGGCCGCCACGACCGGCTTGGGAAGTGCGCGGAGCGCCAGAAAGAGCTCTCCCAGCCGGAGCGCTTCGGCCTCGTTCTCCTCCGGTGGGCGATCGACCGAGGCGAGCAGCTCGGCGAGGTCGGCACCGGCGCAAAAGTCCCGTCCCCCGCCGCGGAGCAGCACGACCCGGACGGACGCGTCCAGCTCCGCGTCGCGCACGGCGGCCGCGAGCGCAGCGATCAACTCCGCGCTCAGCGCGTTCCGCTTGTGGGGTCGGTTGAGAGTGAGGGTGAGAACGCCCGCGCCGCTGGAGGCGAGGAGGATGTCGCTCATCGGCGGGCGGAGAGGCGCGGCTGGAAGCGCCGGGCCACTGCGGGAGGAGCGGAGATCTCCATGCGAAGCAGCGCGGTGGAGTAGACCTTGCCCTGGGCATCGGTCTTGAGCGAGATGGTGCCCCCGCCGTCGAGCGCGTCGTGCAGGAGGAAGTTGAGCGCGCCAAGGTTGGGGAGCTCGAAGCGCTCGACCCGGCTCACCATCCCGCGGAAATGCCGGGCCACCCGGGCCGCCGTCACCGCGCGCGCCAGGAGCGGGTAGAGCTCGGGCTCGAGGGCGATGAGGCCGACGTTCGCGGTGTTGCCCTTGTCGCCGGAGCGGGCGTGGGCCAGCCACCGCAACTGGACGGGGACCGGCCGTGGCTTCGAGCGCTTTTCCCTCTCACTTCTCACTTCTCACCTCTCACGCCTTGAGTATCTCGACCCGTACTCTGGGCTCGATCTCCCGCCGGTCCACCAGCGCGGGCCAGTACGCCACGATCTCCTCGACCGGCGGCCGGCCCCCCGCGAAGCCGGTGACGCTGGGCGGTCCGGTGAGCACGAGCGGCGCGAGCTCGCGGGTAAACCGCTCCACCGGCACCTTGTCCCGCGCGCGAACGCCGATCCGGAGCTGCACCTCGGGCGCGTCGGGATCCGGACGGCCCGCGAGCCGGCCGTGAGTGGCATCGGCGCCGACGAACTCCGTGAGAATCTGCTCGAATTCAAGCCCCAGGTCCGCGAGACGGGCACGGAGCACCCGGTCGGCCTCCTTCGCCTTGGCGTACGCCTCCGGCCAGGCGTACACCAGCGTCCCGACGGCCTTGTACCCGTAGAAGTAGGCGATGGAGACCTTGAGCATGGGGGTGCGGGGTGCGCCGGTGATCCCGCTGACCCGTACCCGGTCCTTGCCCGCCTGGCTCAGCCGGATGCTGGTGAAATCCGCGATTCCATCCGGGGTGATGTAGCTGCGCGGGTCACCCATCTCGTACACGAGCTGCTCGGTGACGGAGGCCACGTTCACCACCCCACCGGTGCCGGGGTGCTTGGTGACGACGAAGCTGCCGTCGTTCGACGCCTCGACGATCGGGAAGCCGACCCGCTCGAGCCCGCACACCTTGCGCCAATCCTTGAGCAGGTTCCCCCCGGAGGACTGCGCCCCGCACTCGATGATGTGGCCGGCGACGGTACCGGCGGCGATGCGGTCCCACTCGTCCGGCCGCCACCCCAGCTCGTGCACCAGAGGACCCAGGGTCAATCCGGTATCGGTGACCCGGCCCGTGATCACGATGTGGGCGCCGCCCCGCAACGCCTCGACCACCGGCGCCATTCCGAGGTACGCGTTGGCGGAGCGCACCCGCTCGCGGATGTCGCTCAGCGGGCGACCGGTGTCGAGATCGCGCAGCTCCTGGCCCCGGGCCAGCAGCTCGTCCAGCCGATCGAGGATGTCGTCTCCTGTCACCAGCCCGATGCGGATCTTCCCGCCGAGCCCGAGCCGCCGGGCGCTCTCGAGCACGGCGTCGGCGCAGCCGCGCGGGTTCACGCCGCCCGCGTTCGAGGTGACGCGGATCCCTTTCGCCGCGATGTCGGGGAGGATGCGCTCCATTGCCGGGACGAAGTCGCGGGCATAGCCGGCCGCGGGGTCGCGGGAGCGCTGCTTCTGGAGGATGGACATCGTGACTTCGGCGAGATAGTCCATCATCAGGTAGTCGATAGGCCCGCCCTTCACCTGGCGGAACGGCGCCTCGAGCCAATCGCCCCAGAACCCCTGACCGGCCGCGACGCGTACGACCTTGCTCACCGGCCGGCCGCGGGTGCGAGGGACGTTTCGCGGGTCCAGACGTCGTCCCCTACCTGGGCGACGACGACACTCAGCAGTGCGAATCCGGTCGGCAGCACCCAGGGTGAGTCGGGCAACGGAAACCGGACCGTCTTCGTCTGCGCGGCGGCGAGCGTCAGAGCGCCGACGCGCTCACCGCCGGTCTGAAGTGTGAGAGGCTCGCCGGCGTAGAGCCGGATCGCTACGTGCGTCTTCCACGCCTCCGTCGTCCCCGGCTCGGCCAACCCGGGGAACAGGCGGAGCTCGAACGCCATGTCGTCATGCTTCTCGGGCAGAGTTGTCGCGAGCCGGCCCACGGCGTAGTTGAGCGGTTCCTTGGCCACGATGCGGCCGGCGGGATCCATCACTGTCACGCCGAAATCAGTGAAGCGCTCCCATTGGGCGGGGTCCATCGCGAGGTCCACGACGACGCCCCTGGCCCAGGCCGGGGCTGTGAACGGGATCCGCACCACGTCCGAGCCACGAGCCGCGACGTCCTCGCCCCGCTCCGCCCCACCGAGCACCAGCGCGACCTGCGTCTCGGCCGGCTTGCCCGACACGTTGACAACCTCGGCCACGGCGTCCGATCCGTCCCGCAGCCCCCTGAGCCGGAATGGCGACTGCACGACCCGCGCGGTGACCGTGGCTCCAGAGGTCGGCAGTCCGATGGCGTCCGCCTCGTAGACGCCGGTTACCACGTCACGCCCATCTACCCGGAACGTGGCGGCGCCGCTATCGGCTCCGGCCTGCTGCTGGGAGCCGTCGCGGTACGGCCGGCCACCGGGCTCGTAGAGCGCGGCGAAGGCTCCCTGAAGCGCGCTCCCGGTGGCGATCCGGACGACGAAGGGGCGCCCGCTGTCGGCGGCGAAGAACGCGCGGCGGGTGCCGCCCGGCTCGAGCCGCGCGTCGGCCAGCAGCTCTGCAGTGCCGACCGGGTGGGGCACGACGACGGTATTGACCAGCCGGAACGCAGGACCGAGGAGCGTGTCGGCCGGCCACGCGCTCACCATCCCGGTGTAGACACCGGGGAGCTTGAGCGCGGGTGCGCGGTAGCGGAGCGTGACGGTGCCGCGGGTGCCCGTGACAGTGACGGTCCGCGGAGCCACCAGCCACGCAGCGTCCGAGCGAAGGGTGTACGTCGTCGGTCCGGCCGCGGCAGACCGGGTAATCTCGAAGGCCTGAACCGTGTCGGCGGCCGACTCGAGCCCTCGGCGGCGGAACGCAGCGTCGTCCCCGTGGCCCACCGCGCGCACGGCTAGGTCGGAGGCCTTCCGTCGCCCCTCAAGCCAGCGCCAGGCACTCTCCACGTCCGGCAAACCCGCCCCTTCATCAATGAACGGAAGCGCGCCCTGGGGGCGAGCCGTGACCATGATCGCCTGCTTGACGGTGCGGGCGTCGGCCTCGATCCCCGCCTGCGCCAGCGCCGAGCGGAGGAGGGCCGCGACTCCCGCCATGTGCGGGGAGGAGAAACTGGTCCCCTGCTTCACCTCGCCGCCCGTGTCGTAGCGGGGCACGCTCGAGTAGGCGAAGCCCGGCGCGATCACGTCGGGCTTGGCGAGCTCGCCGCCGCGCGCGCTGAACGAGGCGATCTGGTCGGCCGGCGCGAGCCCGGTCCCGCGCCGAAGGAATGCCCCGGGAAGCGTGGCTCCCGCCGTCAGCACCCGTTCGGCCGACCCGGGGAAGCCCATGGTCGAGAGTCCGGGACCGTCGTTGCCTGCGCTCACCACGAAGACCACGTCCGGATGCGCAGCGAGCACGGAGTCCACCAAGTGATCGATCCGGGCCTCGCCCTCCTGCTCATTGCCCACGCCGAAGCTCATGTTCATGACCAGCGGCATCCGCCGGCGCTCGGCGAAGCGGATCGCGTAGTCCATGGCCCGCAGCATGCTCCCCGTGACCGAGATCCCGCCCTGTGCGTTGTTCGCGATCTTGAGGCCAAGGAGCTGTGCCCCGGGTGCGACGCCGTCGAACCCGCTCACGCCGTAGAGATCATGGGCCGACGCGACACCGGAAACGAAGGTCCCGTGGTTGCCGGTGTCCACGAAGATGTCCAGGGTGGGATTGCCGCCACTGTCGCTGAAGTTCGCGGCCGCCGCCACCGGGGCAGGCCGTCCCCTCGGACTCCAGCCGAACGTCTCGTAGCCCTGCTGGAAATCATGGACGGGCTTTTCGTTCGCGAGCGAGCCGTCGCCGTCGGTATCGACGAACAGCACCCAGCCATCGCTGGCCCGGGTGACCACGACGGGCAGCGTGTCCCCCACGGTGCCGTTGCCGTTGAGATCGGCCGCGGGCGGATCGCCCAGCGGAATCTCCGCAAGGAAGCCCGCGTAGTAGGGACCGGCCGCGTTGAGCGCTACCACCCGTCCGAACCCGCCGAGACGCCGGCCGGCCACCTCCACCGTATCGCCGCGCGGTGTCACCCGGGCGAGCGTCACCGCTCCTTCTCCCGAGAAGTCCCGGAGATCGAGGATCTTCCGCTCGCCGGTCGTCGTGGTGGTGAGTCCGGGCACGGACGGATCGATGCCCGTGTCGAGGATCGCGATCAGCACACCCCGCCCGTCAGCCGTGGGATGTGCGCGGCGGAAGGCATCGACGCCGGTGGACGCGAGCGGCATCCAGCCACGCGCGAAGGCGACCTCGGGCGGCGCCACGCGCGGCGTTTCGGCAGGTGCGGGCAGGCCGCTGTCGGCGACCGTGACCTGGGGCTTGGAAAGGGGCCCAGGATCGACGCTCGGTTTGGCGGCATTCGCCGTCGCCTGTGGAGCGGGCGCAGGTGGCGGGGCCGGAGCGGGCTGCGATCCGGCGCAGGCGAGGAGCCCACCGGCGAGCGTGGTCGCGACGATCAGTCTTCGGGGCATGTCAGGATTGCGCGGCGTCGAAGGCCGGAAGAACGAAGGGGCCCAGATGTGGCCCGCCGTAGTTGGCGACGACCCGCAGCAGGAAGGCGAGCTGGTCACGGGTCTCTTCGGGAGAGAGGATGGCGTCCGCGAATCCGCGGGCGGCGGCGAACTTGGCGTCCAGCTGGGCCTCGTAGTCGGCCCGCATCGCCTCAATGACCGCCTGCTTGTCGGCCGCGAGCGGCTTGCCCGCCGCCTGCGCCTTCTGGATCTCGGGCCCGTGCACCGCCATGACGGCGGACTCTCCCTCCATCACGCCCATGCGGCCCGTGGGCCACGACACGATGAAGTCGGGGTCGAAGCCCTGGCCGGCCATCGCGTAGTAGCCGGCTCCCGAAGCGTGATTCACGGTCAGCACGATCTTGGGCGCGACCGACGTCGCCATCGCCTCGACGAAGCGCGCGCCGGCGCGGATGATCCCGGAGTGCTCGGCCTCGGGGCCGACCATGAACCCGCTCACGTCCTGGATGAACAGGATGGGGATCCGCTCCCGGCTGGCCGTCTCGATGAAGTAGGCGACCTTCTCCGCGCTCTCGGTGTACAGGATGCCGCCGAAGCGGGGACGGTCCCCCGGCTTGCCCTTGATGACGCCCCGATGGTTGGTGATCACGGCAACCGGACGCCCCTCGATGTGGCCGTGGCCGCAGATCATTTCCTTCGCGAGGTCGGGCTGGAATTCGTCGAGCGCGCCGCCGTCGAGCAGGCACGCGAGCATCTGGCGGGAGTCGTACGAAAGCCGGTGATCCTGCGGCAGCAGGTCGTAGAGGTCGGCCGGCGGACGCGCAGGCAGGCGCACCGGCAGCACCCGGTGCGCAACGCCCCCTGTGCGAGGCAGCCGGGCCACGTACTCGCGGATCCGCCCGAGACACTCGGTGTCGTTGGCGACCCGATAGTGGGCCACGGCGCTGATCTCGGTGTGCGTGCGTGCGCCGCCCAACGTCTCCGCGTCGATGGTCTGCCCGGTGGCTCCCTTCACCAGGTTGGGGCCGCCGAGCCCCATGAAGCTGGTCCCCTCCACCATGAAGATCACGTCGGAGAGCGCGGGCAGGTACGCCCCACCCGCGACGCAGCTGCCCATCACGGCGGCGATCTGCGGCACGTGGAGGTACCGGCGCATGAGCGAGTTGTAATAGAACAGGCGCGCCGCGCCGTACTGCCCGGGGAAGACGCCACCCTGATACGGCAGGTTGACGCCCGCGCTGTCCACCAGGTACACGATGGGGATGCGCTGGCGCATCGCGACCTCCTGCGCCCGCAGCATCTTGGTGATGGTCTCGGGCCACCACGAGCCGGCCTTGACGGTCGCGTCGTTCGCCACGACGACGATCTCGCGCCCCTCGATCGTGCCGAGGCCGGTGATGACGCCCGCGCCGGGAGCCTGGCCCTCGTAGCGGTCGTAGGCCACGAGCAACCCCAGCTCGAGCCAGGGACCGCCGGGATCGAGCAGGCGCTCGACCCGCTCCCGCGGCCCGAGCTTGCCCTGCGCGTGCATCCGCGCGAGGCGCTCTGCGCCCCCGCCCTGGCGGAGCCGGGCGGCGAGCTGCTGGTACTCGTCGGTGAGGGTGCGGAGGCGGCTCGGCCTGCCGGAGGCGGTCGACGCGGTCACGACACGTGTGCGGCTGCCCAGCTCCGGATGTAATCCACCAGATCCGAGGTCGGTGTGCCCGGGCCGAACAGCCGGCCGATCCCCTGCGCCTTGAGCGCGTCGGCGTCTTCCTGCGGGATGATGCCGCCGCCGGTTACGAGGATATCGGGCCGACCCTGGTCGACCAGGAGCTGCCGCACGCGGGGGAAGAGCGTCATGTGGGCACCCGAGAGAATCGAGAGGCCGACCACGTCGACGTCCTCCTGAACGGCGGCGCTCGCGATCATCTCGGGGGTTTGGTGCAGGCCGGTGTAGATGACTTCCATGCCCGCGTCGCGCAGCGCGGCGGCAACGACCTTGGCGCCGCGGTCATGGCCATCCAGCCCCGGCTTCGCGACCAGTACCCGGACGGGACGGGTCGGTGCCCCGGCAGGCGCGCCGGCCATCAACGGAACCGGACGAGACCGGCGAGCCCGTCGATCTCCCGCAGGGCATCCGGCTCATAGACGACGTTGACGTCCAGACGCTGACGCAGCGCCTCTTCGATCGCGTCATCCACCACGTCGAGCACCGGGATCGCCTCGCCCTCCGCCCGGCAGTCCCGCTCACTAAGCGCGAGCCGGCCGCTGCCGGCGCACCTGAAGCCGGGCACGCTCGCGTCCGCGTTGACCAGGAGCGAGCGGAGCTGGCCGCGCGCCAGCGCCTTGAGCGTGGGCGCGAACCCGTTCACCGCCCACCCGGCCCCGAGGCGCTCGGTGAGATCCGCCACGAGGGCGCGCTCCGAGGCTCGCTCCCACGCCTCGCGCACCGCCAGGGTAGTCGCGTGCACCGTGGCCGGCGTGGCCTCCTTGGGATTGAGCTTGGCGGTGCCCAGCAGGCGCTCGGCGAGGTACGAGTGGAGAAACGGCCGGACCGCTCCGGCCTCGGTCCCGGTCCCGGTGATCACGATCCCGTGCACCGGGCGGGCCCGGTCGAGCTGGAACAGCTCGCGGGCGATGGCCTCCAGATGCCGCTGCTTCTCCTCGCGGATTCGGTTGTGATAGTTGTGCTCGCCCCAGCCGGGGCCGCTCTGGTCGCCGTGGAACCGGCCGCCTCGCGTAGCGTCGGCCCGGAGGCCGGTGAGCTCGGTCGTCTCGTAGGCGGTCACCTCGAAGAACCGCGCGCTCGTGCGGTCGAGCACCACAGTAAGCACCCGGCCGAACTCTTCCTCGATGGAGGCAAGCTCCCGGACCAGGGGCGTACCGTCTACGGCGAGACGCGACCGGTGCACCAAGGGCAGCGGCAGGACCTCGAACAGCCCGATGCCCTCGCAGGCGAAGATCGCGAGCCCCTGGGTGGCCGGCAGATTGGCCGGGCTCCGGAGGTATTGGACGACGCGGGTCAGATCCCGGTCCACCGCCTCCTGCGCCGCCCGGGTGAGTCCAAGGCGCTCCAGTCCAGCGAGGACGCTCTTCACCCGGTTCTTGACCTTGATCAGGTACTTGCCGCGCGACCGGTCACGCGGCTCCAGCTTGAGATAGCAGGACACGACCGGGTGACCGGCCGGATCGACGCGGGTCAGCCGTCCCAGCTGGAGCGCCACTCGATTCTCGCGTCCGGAGCCGCGCCCTCCCGGCCTTTGGATCGAGCGGCGGCGGGAGCCGCCGATGCGCTTAGAAAAAGACCGGCTCGCGGTAGTTGCCATAGATCTCCTCGAGCACATGCCGGATCTCGTACAGCGTGCAGTACGCGCGCGCGCAGTCCAGCATGGCAGGTATCACGTTGCGATCATTCGACGCGGCGGCGGCGAGCGCGGCGAGCGCTTCCGCGACCCGACGTGGGTCCCGGCGGGCGCGGAGCTCGGTCAGACGGCGGCGCTGCGTGCGGTCGGCGTCCTCCCCGACCTTCAGGATCTCGACCGGCGCCTCGGCTTCCTCGGTGAACTCGTTCACGCCCACAATGACTCGGCGCTGCTGCTCCACCTCGGCCTGGAAGCGGGCGGACGCGCGGGCGATCTGGCGCTGAAACCAGCCGGACTCGATCGCCCGGACGACCCCGCCCTGCGCCTCGATCTCCGCGAAGAGCCCCTCGGCCTCGCGCTCGAGCCCGTCCGTGAGCGCCTCGACGAGGTACGACCCGCCGAGTGGGTCGGCGACGTTGGGGACCCCGGTCTCGTAGGCGAGGATCTGCTGGGTGCGGAGTGCCACGCGGACGGACTCCTCAGTGGGAAGCGCCAGCGTCTCGTCGAGCGCGTTGGTGTGGAGCGACTGGGTGCCGCCCAGCACGGCGGCCAGCGCCTGATACGCCACCCGAACGATGTTGTTGTGCGGCTGCTGCGCCGTGAGGGTGACACCCGCCGTCTGGCAGTGGAAGCGCATGCGCCAGCTGCGCGCGTCCTTGGCTCCATATTTCTCCCTGAGCGCCCGGGCCCAGATCCGCCGGGCAGCCCGCAGCTTGGCGATCTCCTCGAAGAAGTCGTTGTGCACATCCCAGAAGAACGAGAGCTGCGGTGCGAAGCGATCCACGTCGAGACCGCGGGCGATGCCATGCTCCACGTAGCAGAACCCGTTGGCGAGCGTGAACGCCAGCTCCTGCGCCGCGGTCGAGCCGGCCTCCCGGATGTGGTACCCCGAGATGGAGATGGGGTTCCACTTGGGCGTATGCTCCGAGGCCCATTCGAAGAGGTCGACGATGACCTTGAGCGCCGGCTCCGCCGGGAAGATCCAGGCGTGCTGCGCCATGTACTCCTTGAGGATGTCGTTCTGGATCGTCCCGCGCAGCTGCGCGACCGGCACGCCCTGCCGCTCGGCGGCGGCCACGTAGAAGCAGAAGAGGATGGCGGCCGGCCCATTGATCGTCATCGAGGTCGAGACCTGATCGAGCGGGATGCCGTCGAACAGCGTCTCCATGTCCGCGAGATTCGAGATCGCGACGCCGCACTTCCCGACCTCGCCCTCCGAGCGGGGGTGGTCGGAGTCGTACCCCATCAGCGTGGGAAAATCGAACGCCACCGAGAGACCGGTCTGGCCGCGCGACAGCAGGAACTTGTACCGCGCGTTGGTGTCCTCCGCCGTGCCGAACCCCGCGAACTGCCGCATGGTCCAGAGGCGACCGCGATACATCGTCTCGTGGATGCCCCGGGTGAAGGGGTACTCGCCGGGCAGGCTCAACCGCGCCGAGGTATCGGCATCCAGGTCGGCCGCCGTGTAGACCGGCTCAAGCGCGCGACCCGAGACCGTGGTGAAATCGGCGTCGTCCCGAGTCGAAAGACCGCGAACGCGCTCGCGCCACGCCCGCACCTCCGCCCGAAGCCGCTCGAGCTCACGCTCCTGCTCGGCCAGGCGCTCGGCCGTGCGCCGATCCGCATCGAGATTCCAGGTCGTCATACCCGCTCACCCTGGCGCAGGCCGTCGAGAATCTCCGCCGCCAGCTCGTACGGGCTCAGCCGCCCGTCGGCCAGCTCGTCCATCCGCTCACGCACCAGCCGGTCGGCCGAGGTCTCGTCCCAGAGCCAGCGACGGGTGGCCCGGTCCACGACCTCGCGGGTGCGCTCCAGCAGGCGCCGCCGCCGCCGCTGGCCGAGCTGCCCGGACTGGTCCAGCCACTCGTGGTGTCGGTCCAGCGCGCCGATCAATGCGTCGGTCCCCTCGCCCTTGGCGGCCGACGCGAGCAGGACCGGCTGCTCCCAGCCCGTGGTCTCTGCCGGCGGCGAGGGCGGGCGGGTTCCGTCGGTGCGGCCATGATGCGCCGGCACGTGCCGGTACGCATTGCCGCGCCGAATGCCCAGCGTGATCTCAATCTCCTGGCGCAGCTTCTCGGCGCCCGGGCGGTCCGCCTTGTTCACGACGAAAACGTCGGCGACTTCCATCACGCCGGACTTGAGCGCCTGAATCCCGTCACCGGACTCGGGTACCAGCACGAGCAGGGTCGAGTCGGCCATGCCGGCGACATCCAGCTCGGACTGCCCCACACCCACCGTCTCGACGAGGATGCGGGCGAAGCCCGCGGCGTCGAGCAGGTCGCAGACCTCGCGCGTCGTCGTCGCGAGCCCGCCGAGCGAGCCCCGGCTCGCCATGGAGCGAATGAAGACACCCTGATCGAGGGCGACCGATTCCATGCGGATGCGGTCGCCCAGGAGGGCGCCGCCGGTGAAGGGGCTGGTGGGATCGACGGCGACCACGGCAACCGTCAACCCGCGCGCGCGGTACGCCGTGACAAGCCGCTCAGCGAGCGTGGATTTGCCGGCCCCCGGGGGCCCGGTAAGCCCGATGCGGCGGGCGCGACCGACATGGGGATGGACGCCGGCCAGGAGCCGCTCGAAACCCGGCCGGCCGTTCTCCACCTCCGAGATCGCCCGGGCGAGGGCCGCGGTCCGGCCAGCGAGCAGATCCCCGAGCAGGCGATCGGAGGTCATGAATGAAAGGTCGCCTCCCCTCAGAGGAGAGGCAAGCTTACTCGACGGGGCCCGGGGCTGGCACCCGACGCTGCGCGATCAGCCGGATGACGACGAGCACGACGATCCCCACGACCAGCGCACCGAGAAGGAGAAACTCGAACCGTTTCACCCTGCCGAGGAGGACCTCGGCCCCGTCGCCCACGAGGTAGCCCAGTCCCACGAAGAAGCCTGCACCGACAACGCAGCCAATTGCATCGACCACGGCGAAGCGGTGGAATGGGAGGCCGTGGAGGCCCCAGAACAACATCGTGGCGTTCTTGGTCCCGTACACGAACCGGGCGACGACGATCTGCCAGATGCCGATCTTCCTGGTGATGGCCTCGATGCGGGGCCCGACCCGCCGGTAGAACGCCGCGTTCTGAAGCCGCGCCGAATGGGAGCGGCCCACCGCGTACCAGATGCAGTCCGCGCAGAAGGCGCCCAATGCGGCGGCGGCGATCGCGATCTGCGGCCGGAAATAGCCTTGGTGGGCGACGACGCCGCCCAGGACCATCGAGAGGTCGCCCTCGAGACCGGCTCCGAGGAAGACCGCGGCAACGCCGTGGCGAATGATGAGCCCGATGAGCCCCACGCGTTTCCTCCGTCAGCCTTGCCGGGCGAGCGCCCGGGCCCGCTCGAGAGCCTCGTCGATCGTGCCCACGAGGTTGTCGTGTCCCATGACGTCCAGCAAGCCGGCGCGCTCGAGCGCGACCATCGGCTGGGCGTGCAGCCCGACCACCAGCACCGCCGTGCCACCGGCCCGAAAACGCCGCACCATGTCCTTGAGCGCATGCAGTCCGGTCGAGTCGATGGCGCTCACCTGGCGCATGATGAGCACGAGTACGCGGGGCGCTCCCGCCACGGCCCCGAGGGTCTCCTTGAACTTCTCGGCGGCGCCGAAGAAGAATGGCCCGTCGATGGCGTAGATCTGGACGCCCGGCGGGATCGTTCGCCCGGCCACGTCCGCATACAGTGGCGAGTCGGCCGCGGTCTCCTCCACGAATTCGCGGGTGAGCGCACTGACGTTGGTAACCTCGGACATCCGCTTCATGAAGAGGAATGCCGCGGCCACGAGCCCGACCTCGACCGCGACGGTCAGATCGACCAGTACTGTGAGGAAGAACGTCAGCAGCAGCACGATCACGTCGCTCTTCGGGGCACGCAGCTCGGACACGAACGTGCGCCAGTCGGCCATGTGGTAGCTCACGACAACGAGGATCGCGGCCAGCGCCGCCATGGGAATGAGCCCGGCCCAGCGGCCGAAGAACAGCGTGATCAGGAGCAGGGTCAGCGCGTGGACGATGCCGGCCACCGGCGTGCGCCCCCCGTTCCGCACGTTCGTGGCCGTCCGGGCGATGGCGCCGGTCGCAGGGATGCCGCCGAAGACCGGGGAGACCAGGTTCGCGACTCCCTGCGCCACGAGCTCCATGTTGGAGCGGTGGCGCCCGCCGATCATGCCGTCGGCCACGACCGCGGAGAGGAGCGACTCGATCGCGCCGAGGAGCGCGATCGTGAAGGCCGGCTGCACCAGCTGCCGGGCGGTCTCCCAGGTCACCTGCGGGATCCGCGGCGCGGGAAGCCCGCCGCTGATCGTCCCGAAGCGAGCGCCGATCGTCTCGACGTCGAGATGCAGGAGCTGCACGGCGGCGGTGGCGACAACCAGGGCGACGAACGGCCCGGGGATGCGGCGGTTGATCTTCGGCCAGAGCTGAATGATCAGGATCGACCCGACGGCGATGACAACGGCCCAGAGGTTGACCGCGTCCAGGTGACCGGCGTAGCTCCGCCATTTTTCCACGAACTCGGCCGGCACGGCAGCCATGCGGAGGCCGAGAAAATCCTTGACCTGGCTGGAGAAGATCACCACGCCGATGCCGGCCGTGAATCCGGTGGTCACCGGGTACGGGATGAACTTGATCGCGCCTCCCAGGCGCGCCAGGCCAAGCCCGATCAGCATGACGCCCGCCATCAGCGTCGCGACCGTCAGTCCTTCCACGCCGTACCGCTGAACGATCCCGTATACGATCACGACGAAGGCGCCCGTCGGCCCGCCGATCTGCACCCGGGAGCCACCCAGCACCGAGACGACCAACCCGGCAATGATCGCAGTATAGAGGCCCGCCTGCGGCGTCACCCCGCTCGCGATGGCGAAGGCGATGGCCAAGGGCAACGCGACCACGCCGACGATGATGCCGGCCACCAGATCGGCGAAGAACTGTTGGCGGGAGTAGCTCTTGAGGGTCGTGACCAGCTTCGGAACGAGCACCGTCACTCCTGGAGCTGTGCGGGTCCATCCATCGGTCGCGGGAGGGTGGAATCTACCAGCCGCACGCGGCCTGTCATCCGAGGGTGACCGCCAGCCCCAGGAGCGCGGCAGCGGCGAGCAGCCACATGGCGTTCACGCCCGCGAGGTGGGCCGAGATCGGCCCATCGGACAAGTTGGCGCACCGCTCTCGGCTCCCTCGGGCCAGAAAGTCCCGGGGTGTTTAGATTTGGGGCATTCGAGGGGCCGGAAGATCCGCTATTCGCTGCCAAAGGTCAACATGGCCGGGTGGCTACCTTCTTGCCCCAGGCGGGCTGTCCGCAGGAGACCCGAGTCAGACGAAAGGGAAGCGAAACCGATGCGCATCGCGCTCGTCACCGAGTTCTACTATCCGCACCTCGGCGGCGTTACGGAGCACGTCCACAATCTCGCCAAGGTCTACAACGCGGCCGGCCATCAAACGCTCGTCGTGACGTCGAACATGGCGATGCCCCAGGGCACGCCCGACTCTCACGAATACGTGAAAGACGAGGACTTCGTCCGACGGATCGGCACCAGCAGGATCATCTACAGCAGCGGGTCATTCGCCCGCATCACGACGGGATTCGGCCTGAGGCGCCAGCTGCGCGATCTGTTCCGGCGGGAGCAGGTGGACGTCGTGCACATCCACGGCGGCCTCGCCCCGACCTTCGGGATTCTCGGCCCACTGGCTGCCTGGGACATCGACCTCCCGGTCGTGGCGACGTTCCATTCCTGGTTCCCCAAGTCTCATTTGCTCCGCACGTTCCGGCGGCCGGCCCAGTGGTGCGTCCGCCGTCACGCTGCCAATATCGCGGTGAGCCAGCCGGTGGTGGAGGCCCATGCCCGCTACGTGGACGCGGACTGGGAGATCATCCCCAACGGGGTGGACACCGAGTTCTTCCGCCCCAACGGGCGCCGGCCGGGCGACGCGCTGTCGGAGGGGCCGAGGCTCCTGTTCCTCGGACGACTCGATCCCCGGAACGGACTCGAGACGGTGCTCCGGGCCATGCCGACGGTGATCGACCGCTTCCCCGAGACCCGGCTCGTGGTGGCCGGCGACGGGCCGCTGCGTCCGTTGTACGAGCGGCTGGCTCGCCCGGTAGCGGACCGGGTCGAGTTCATCGGCAGGGTGAACGGCGACCGGCCCGAGGTCTACGGCTCGGCCGACCTTTATCTCTGCCCGACCACGAAGGCGTCCTTCGGGATCACTCTGCTCGAGGCGATGGCGTGCGGAACCCCGCTCGTCGTCTCCGACATCACCGGCTTCCGCGAGCTGGTGAGCGAGGGGGCCGAGGCCGTGCTGGTGCCGAAGGACGACTCGGAGGCGTGGGCCAGGACGGCGATCGAGCTTATCAGCGATCCGACGCGCCGCGCGGTGATGCGCGACGCCGGCCTTGCCAAGGCCCGGACGTTCGCGTGGCCGAGGGTCGCGCAACAGGTATTCGCGGTGTACGAGCGGGTGACCAGGTGATAGCAACCGCCCTGGCGGCGGCGGCTACGGCCGGCGCCGCGGGGCTCCTCACCTTTGGCGCCCTGGAGCCGAACAACGGGCTTTTCGGCCCGGTAACGGGCCGGGGCCCCCGGCGCCGGAGCGTCTACCTCACATTCGACGACGGCCCCAATGCCGAGGCGACGCCGGCGATCCTCGACACGCTCGCGGCCAAGGCGGTCCCGGCGACTTTCTTCCTGGTGGGGCGGCACGTGGCCCTCTTCCCTGCGTTGGCTCGCCGGGTCGCGGATGCGCACGCCGTCGGCAACCACACGCAGTCGCACGTGAAGCTGCACCGCCTGGGGCCGCGCCGGATCGAGCGCGAGGTGCGCGACGCGCACGAGACGATCGTCGCGGTCACCGGTACCACGCCGCGCATGTTCCGCGCGCCTCATGGCTACCGGAATCCGTTCCTGTTCCGCGCTGTCCGGCCTTTCGGCTACCGAGTGATGGGGTGGACGTTCGGCGTGTGGGACACCGCGCGGCCCGGCGCGGCGGAGATCCGTCGCCGGATGCGCGCGAAGCTGGCGCCCGGCGCAATCCTCCTCCTGCACGACGGTGACGGGTACGATCCCGACGGTGACCGCCGTCAGACCGCCGAGGCACTCCCGGGGATCATCGATGACGTTCGGGCCGCCGGGTACGAGTTTCGCCCGCTGGCCGAGCTGCTGACCCCATGACGCGCCGGCTCCAGTGGGTCTTCGTCGTCCTGGGCGGGGTGAGCGTCGTGCTGGCCGTGCGCTTCGCCCTGCACTTCCCCTGGGCTGGGACGTTCGACGCCATCGCCGACGCGGACTGGCTCCTGCTGGCCGCGGCCGCCGCCGCCAACCTGGCATCGCTTGTGGCCAAGGGGTGGGCCTGGCACCTGCTGCTCCGGCCGGCGGCGCCGCATCGGTGGAGGACCGCCCAGGCTGCAACGCTGGTGGGGGCCGCGGTGAACTCCGTGAGCGTCTCGGTAAGTGGCGAGGCGGCGAGGGTCCAGCTGGTCGCGAGCCGGGACGGAGTGCCGATCGGCGCGGCGATCTGGTCGCTCGTCTGGTCGCGCGTGATCGAGGCGGTCGCTCTGGTGCTGTTCCTCGCCGTCGCCCTCGCGCTGATCCCCACGGACGGGTGGCTCAGAACCGCGGAGCTGGCGGCATGGGCGATCCTGGCCCTGCTGGCAGTGCTCACTGTGTCGGGCATGTGGCCCCGGCTAATGGGGCTGCTCCCCGCGGGCTGGCGGCCGCAGCTTCAGGGACCGACGGGCCGTATCGAGCCAGCCCGCCTGGTGGCACCACTCGCGCTGGCGGTCGCCAACTGGGTGGCGCAGTGGCTGTCGTACCACTGGGCGATCGCGGCGACGCACGTCTCGACCGCCGCCGCCGTTTCGCTCGTCGCACTGGTCGCGGCAAACATCGGCGGCTTCTTCCGCGTGACTCCGGGGAACGTCGGCGTGCTCCAGGCGTCTCTCGTCCTGGGCATGCTGGCGTTCCACATCCCTGAGGACCAGGCGCTCGCCGCCGGGCTCGCGCTTCAGGCGGTACAGGTCCTCCCGGTCATCGCCATCGGCATCGCGTTGGTGGGGGCGCAGGGTCTCCGGAGCTTCAGCGGCAGGCGCGCCGAGAGCGTGGGGGCAGCGTGACCATGGCCACCAACGCTGAGCCGCTCGCTCGCCATCCCGCCTTTGCCGCGCCGGCGGAATCCGTGGGACGCCCGTCCATGGGGCTGGCGCAGCGCCTCGCGATCCTCACCGCCGGTCTTGCCCTGCTGCTCGTCCTCGGGGCGACGGAGATCGCGCTCTCCTGGTCGGCCCGATCCCGGATCGAGGACTTCCGGGACGACGCGGTGTCGCTGGCGAACACCATCTCCGCGCTGCTCAGCGAAATCGCTCCGACCGGCGACCCCGACTCGCTGGCCGAAGGACTGGAGGCGGAGTCGCTCCGCCGCCTCGGCCCGACCCGGCACGCGTGGGTCTACCTCGCGAAGGGAGCGGCGCTCACGCTCGTCGCCTCGAGCGACACCGACCTGGTCCGGGCCGCCGACGACGCCGACGCGCTCGCGCTCGCGCGGCGGACGATGATCGTCCGCCCGATCGAGGGAGGGCGGCCGGGCTGGCAGGTGGCCACGCCGCTCGGCGACGGCGTGCTCTACGGCGTGCTCGACATCAGCGTCTCCACCCGGCGCCTCGAGGATTGGAGCCGGGTCGAACGCCAGCGCGCCTACCTCGCCGCCGTCGTTGCAGCTCTGCTGGTGGCCCTCGGCGTCGCATTGCTTACCCGCAAGTGGGTGGGCCGGCCGCTCGCGGCGCTTGGCCACGCGATGGCCGGGGCTCACGGCGGCGCGGAAGGGGCGCCGCCCGCCCCGGAAATCGGCCCGCTCGAGTTTCGAACCCTGGCGCGGCGCTACAACCACCTCCGGGAGGCCCTGGCCCAGCGCGAGCGCGAGAGCCAGTCGCGCGCCGCGCTACTCGCACTTCAGGAGCGTGCCCGTGGGCTCGAACGGCTGGCTCTGCTCCAGGAGACCGCGGCGTCGTTTGCGCACGAGATCGGGACGCCGCTCAACACGCTGAGCGGGCACCTTCAGCTCCTCCGCGACGACCTTCAGGCCTCCCGCCAGCCCGCAGCCGTGGATCGGGTGCGGCTGCTGCTGACCCAGGTAGACCGCGTCGCCGGGATCGTTCGCGCGGGCCTCGACCGCGGCCACTGGCCCCAGCCGTACGTGCGGAGCTCGGATCTCCGGGAGATCGCCGAACGGGTGCTCCGATTCCTGGAGCCGTCCTTCGGGGACGCGGGCGTGCGGGCCGAGCTTCAAACGCCCGCCTCCGGCCCCGCGTGCGCGGTCTGCGACCCCGCCCAGGTGGAGCAGATTCTGCTCAACCTGCTCAAGAATGCGATCGAGGCGCTCGGGCCGGGCGGCCGGGTGAGCGTGGCGACCGGCACGACCACGGGCCACGCCTTTGTGGAGGTCGCCGACGATGGCCCCGGGCTCGACCCCGACGCGCGGGCCAATCTGTTCCGGGCGTTCACGACCACGAAGGGCTCTGGTGGCAGCGGGCTCGGCCTGGCGGTGAGCCGCCGGCTGGCCCGCGGGCTCGGCGGCGACCTGGAGCACATGCCGAGCGAGACCGGTACGCGGTGGCGGCTGACGCTTTCCAGCCCGGAGGAAAACTGATATGACCGCCGGCGTGCGCGCGGCAGACGAGACCAGCGTCCTGCTCGTCGATGACGACGAGGCCGCCTGCCGTCTCCTCGCCGAGGTCCTGGAGCGCGACGGCTACCGGGTTGCGGCGGCGCTGTCAGTCGAGGAGGCGCTGGCCAAGCTGGAGCGGGAGGGACCGTTCGACGCCGTGCTCACGGATCTCCGTATGCCGGAGCGGAGCGGACTCGACCTGCTCAAGATCGTGCGCGAGCGCGAGCCGGATGCGCTGGTGCTGGTGCTCACCGCCTTCGGGGATGCCGCCGCGGCCGGCGAGGCGATCCGCGCAGGCGCCTACGACTTCGTCAGCAAGCCGTACGACATCGCGGCGCTGCGGGAGACGCTCGCGCGAGCGCTGGGCCGCCGGCGTCTGGCGACCGCGAGCCGCGAGCTGCGCAGCACGGGCGTCCGGCGGGCAGCCGCGGCCCAGGAGGGCTCGGCGCTCGTAGGGCACAGCCCCGCCATCATCGAGGTCATGAAGACGTTGGCGCGCGCGGCGCCGACCCAGGCCACCGTGCTGCTGCTGGGCGAAACGGGAACGGGAAAAGAGCTGGTCGCGCGCACGATCCACGGCTACTCGGAGCGCAACGGCCGTCGTTTCGTCGCCGTGAACTGCTCGGCGCTCGCCGAGGGGCTTCTGGAAAGCGAGCTGTTCGGTCATCTCCGGGGCGCGTTCACCGGCGCCGCCGGCTCGCGGCCCGGACTCTTCCGGGAAGCGGACCGCGGCACGCTGTTCCTGGACGAGATCGGCGACATCTCCCCCGCTCTTCAGGCGCGCCTGCTGCGGGCCTTACAGGAGCACGAGATCGTACCGGTAGGATCGGAGACGCCGGTCAAGGTAGACGTGCGGATCATCGCGGCCACGCATCGCGACATCGGCGCGCTCGTCCGGGCGGGCAAGTTCCGCGAGGATCTCTACTATCGGCTCAATGTGGTCACCCTGCAGTTGCCGCCGCTGCGCGACCGCAAGCAGGACATCCCACTCCTCATGGACCATTTCCTCCGGGAGCTCACCGAACGCCACGGCCGTGGTCCGGTCGCCGTGGATGCCGAGGCCCAGCATCGACTCCTCGCCTACGATTGGCCCGGCAACATCCGGGAGCTGCAGAACGTGCTGGAGCGCGCGCTGGTGCTTGCCGAGCAGGACGTGATCGGTCCGGAGCACCTGCCGGCCGAGGTGCGCCCCGGCGGCGGCCCGGCCGACCCACCCCCGCCGGACGCCGGCGACGCGCCGGTGGCGAGCCCCGCGGTGAACGCGCTCCTCTCGTTGGAAGAGGTGGAGCGGCGCCACGTGCTGCGGGTGCTCGAGGCGACGGGCGGCAGCCGGGAGGAGGCCTCGCGGATCCTGGGGATCTCCCGCCGGACGCTCACGCGCATGGTGCAGCGGTGGGGCCTCCCGCCGCGGCGGCACGCCGGGGGTTAGGCACGCCGCCTGCAATTGGGGTGAGCGACCCTCTCTATCGGAGCACATCTGATGTCCTTCCGGAATACTCTTTTTATCGCACCGATGCTCGCTGCCCTGGCCGTTGCACCGCTCGCGGCCCAGGCCAAGCCCGCCCCCGCACCCGCGCCGGCTGCCTCGGCCGCGCCGGCTGCGGACAAGATGACCAAGTCGGACAAGATGACCGGCCAGAATGCCGCGCCGACCGGCGACCTGCTGGATCTGAACACCGCCAGCAAGGAACAGCTCGAAGCCCTGCCCGGAATCGGTACGGCCTATTCCGACAAGATCATCAAGGGCCGGCCCTACACCCGTAAGGACGAGCTGGTATCGAAGAAGGTCCTGCCGAAGGCTGTGTACGGGAAGATCAAGGACAAGGTGATAGCGAAGAGCACCAGCCATTAGCTGTTTGCCGTTAGCCATTGGCCGTTAGCAAAAGGCTAATGGCTAGCGGCTAACCGCTCGCGCCACCTACCTCCTCCACCGGCGCCTGAACCGCAACGGATTCTGGAACAGGTGGCTTGGCAGCACGAAGACCACCGCGAACATCCCCACCGAAATCAGTAGCCCTAGCGCGAGCACCTCGAGGCGGCGGTTCGCGGCGTACACGATGCTCGCGATCACGCCCACACCCAACGCGAAGACCGCCAGCAAGCCGCGGCGCACCTGCTGCGCGAGGAAACGCTGGAGCTCTACGGTGTCGCGCGGGTGCCAGCGGACGCGCAGCTCCTCCCGCTCCACCCGGCGCAACAGATCGCGAACGGTTCGCACCGCGGCCGCGGCGTCCAGCCCCCAGTCGGCGACGCGGGACCGTCCGTCGCCACCCAGGAGGCCCTGCATCAGCCGACCGGCCGAGCGCGCGACCACCGGGCGGGCCGCGGCGAGAGTATTGAA
The DNA here is from genome assembly GCA_041488455.1 of Gemmatimonadota bacterium. GTDB lineage: Bacteria > Gemmatimonadota > Gemmatimonadetes > Gemmatimonadales > GWC2-71-9 > DASQPE01. Next base: position 1,873 of record JBGPPG010000048.1, on the reverse strand, counting down.
GTTGGGGTCGTATCGCAGGCCGATGCCCTCGACCAGCACCGCGGCGCGGCCGAAGTACACGAGATCGGACGGGAGCATCAACGGCCAGTCGTAGAACGTGCGGAGGACGTCCTCGACGATGCGCTGCATCTGGCGGGGGGACATATCGTCCCCGAGTGTCACGCCCATGAGCTGCTGCGCGGCGTCGCGCACGGTTCCCCGATCCACATCCGGGTCGAGGATGCCCAGCTCATAGAACCCGTTGATGACGCCGTCCACGTCCTGGCGGACCGCCGCCGCGACCGTGCGCACCATGCGCGCCCGCGTCTCGCGCTCAACCTGGAGCACCATGCCGAAGTCCAGCATCACCAGCCGGCCGCGGGCATCGACGAGCAGATTGCCGGCATGCGGGTCCGCGTGGAAGAACCCGTCCTCCAGCATCATCTTGATGTAGACCTCGACGATCGTCGCGATGAGCGCGTCGATCGACACCTCACCGCTGGCCAGGCGATCGTGCAGTCGGTCGATCCGGGTTCCCTCGACGTATTCCAGTACCAGCACGCGCTGCCGGGTGAGCGTCCCGATCACCTCGGGGATGACCACGCGCGGCTCCTGCGCGAAGTTCCGGCGCAGGATCTCCGCGTTGCGCGCCTCCTCCCGGAAATCCAGCTCCCCCGAGATTCGCTTGGCGAACTCGCTCACGATGGTCGAGATCGCGCGGGTGTGGTGGTTGGGAAAGAGAAGATTCACGAGGAAAAGGACGCGGAAGGAAATCTCAAGGTCCTGGCGGACCGTTTCCTCTACTCCCGGGCGGAGCACCTTGACCACGACATCGCGTCCCGCGTAGGCGGCGCGGTGTACCTGGCCCAGCGACGCCGCGGCCAGCGGCTCGGAATCGAAGCGCTCGAACACGGTGCCCACACTCTGGCCCAGCTCGGCGGCGATGACCTGCTCCGCCACACCCGGCGCGAGCGGCGGCACCTGGTCCGTCAGCGTTCCGATGGCGCTCAGGTAGGGCTCAGGGAGGATGTCGGCCCGGGCGCCGAAGAGCTGGGCCAGCTTGATGAACGTGGGCCCCAGGCCCGCGAGAGTGCCGGTCAGCCGCTCCGCGCGCCGCCGGTGCCGCGCGTCGGTGGACGGCAGCGGCGCGCCGAAGAGAATGAACCTTCGGCGGTCCCTGAGAAAACCGACTACGAAGGGGAGGAGGCGGACAAAGACGACGAGGGCACGCACGCGGTCACGGCGCGAGCGGCACAGCGGGGGCCGGACCGGATCGGACGAGCAGACGCTCGATGCGCGTAGGCGAGGCCTGGAGCACGTCGAACTCGAGCCCGAGCATGGTGAAGCGCTCGCCCGCGTTGGGGATGCGTCCGGCGCGCTCGGCCAGGAGCCCGCCGATCGTGGTCGCCCCGCCCGGCGGGAGCGCGACGCCGAAGCTCTCCGCTATCGCTGACGCGGGCGCTGCGCCATCGGTCTCCACCATTGGCGCCGGACCGCCGGCCGGGCTCCGGACGCCTTCGTCGTGCTCATCGAAGATCTCACCGACCAGCTCCTCGAGCAGATCCTCCAGCGTCACGATCCCGAGTGTCCCGCCGAACTCGTCGAGCACGATGGCGAGGTGGCGCCGCTCCCGCTGCATGTCGACGAGCAGATCGCCGCAGGTGCGGCTCGCAGGAGCCATCGCCACCGGGCGGATCGGGAGTGGATCGCCGGGCCGCAGCTTGAAGAGGTCGAAGACGTGCAGCATTCCGATGATCTCGTCCAGGGTGCCGCGGTAGACGGGGATGCGGCTGTAGCCGCTCTGCGCGAACACCTCGGTGATGTCGCCGAGAGCGGCGTCCTCGGCGAGCGCGACCAGCTCCGTGCGCGGCGTCATGACCTCGCGGACCGGGCG
>JBGPPG010000047.1:0-22510 GCA_041488455.1 Gemmatimonadota bacterium | reverse complement strand
GCCGCGAAGCGGCGCGCCAGCTCCCGCGCGGTCCGGAGAAACAGATGCACGCCGACCGAGAAGTTCGTGGCGTGCACCAGCGCCGCATGCCGCTCGCGGATCACGCCGACGACTCGCGCCAGCTCGCCGTCCCATCCGGTGGTCCCGCACACGGTGGGCACGCCGGCCTCGGCGAGGCGGACGAGGTTGGTGGGAGCGGAGGCGGGTGTAGTGAACTCCAACGCGGCCTCGATGCCCCGGAGCCGCTCGGGCGCGAGCGCCCGTCCCGCCGGGTTCTCGGCTTCGTCCACGGCGAGCGCGATCTCATGTCCGCGCGCCGCGGCGAGCGCCGCGATCGTCCTTCCCATGCGTCCATAGCCCACCAGCGCGAGTCGCATGGGGTGCACGATAACAGATTTTCACCGGGTCGGGAGCCCACGTCGGGCGGGTCAGCAGGTTCCGAAGAACTCCTCGTGCAGCCGTTGCACCACCACGGGGCCGTCTTCCTCCTTCACCGTGAAGGTCATGTTGATGGCGGACGCGCCCTGGGAGATGACCTCGACGCAGGCCTCGCCCACAGCGCCGAAGACCCGCGCGACCAGGCCCGGGGTGGTCTTGAGTCCGATGCCGACCACGGCGATGATCGCGCGGCCGTGGTCCACCCACACCTCACCGAGGTCGTCGAGCTCCCGGCGCACGAGCTCCAGATGGCGGGGATCCTCGATCGTGAGCGAGACGCTCACCTCGCTGCTCGCGAGGACGTCCACGACCACCTCGTGCCGCTCGAAGACCTCGAACAGCTGCCGGAGGAATCCGTAGGCGCCGAGCATCCGGGGCGCCCGGATGTTGATGACGGTGATCCCCTTCTTCCACGAAATGGAGCGGATCGGCGAGTCCCCAAGGCGGGTCAGATCCGCGCTCGGCTCGATGACCGTTCCCCGGCGCTCGGGGTGGCGCGAGTTGAGCACCACGATCGGGATGCCTTCGTGCACCAAGGGTACCGCGGTGGCGGGGTGGAGCACCTTGGCCCCAAAGGTCGCGAGCTCCGCCGCCTCCTCGTAGCTCGCCACCTCCAGCGTCCGGGCGAACGGGACCACGCGGGGATCGGCAGTCATGAGGCCGTCCACGTCGGTCCAGATCTCCACCCGCTTGGCCCGGAGCGCCGCGCCGAGAAGCGAGGCGCTGAAGTCGGACCCGCCCCGGCCGAGCGTGGTCGGGACCCCGGTGGCCGTAGCGCCGATGAACCCCTGGGTCACCGGCACGACCGAGCGCTCGAGCACGGGCGCCAGGCGCTCGCGGGCACGGACGTTCAGCACCTGGGTGTAGGGCGTGGCCCGGCCGAAGCGGTCGTCGGTGACCATGATGGATCGGACGTCCACCCATTCGGCCGGGATGCCCGCGCCGCCAAGCGCGGCCGCGATCACGCGAGAGCTCCAGAGCTCGCCTCGCCCGACGATCGCGTCCAGCTCCCGGGCCGTGGCCTTCCGGCCCGCGAGCGGCTCGAGCTCCCGCGTCAGCGCCTCTGCTTCGGTCCGGATGGCTTCCGTCGCCTCCGCGGCCCCCGGCAGCTCCCGTGCGATGGTCTCGTGCCGGGCCACGATCTCGGCCAGGCGGTCACGGAAGCCGGAGCCGCCCATTTCGGCGAGCCGGGCGAGTCCCAGGAGGGCGTCAGTCACGCCGGCGAGCGCCGACAGCACTACGAGCGGGTGCTCGGCTGCGCGGTCGCCGATGATACTGATGAGGCGGCGGATGGCCGGCGTATCCTGGGCCGACGTGCCGCCGAACTTGCAGACGATCATCGTGCGGTACTCACGTAGCGTGCCCCTTGGCCACCAGCAGCTCCGCGATCTGCACGGCCGCGCCGGCGGCCCCCCGGATCGTGTTGTGGCCCAGAAGCACGAACCGGAGATCGAGGAGCGGGCAGGGCCGCACCCGGCCCACGGTGACGGTCATTCCGCGGCCGCGCTCGAGGTCGAGCCGGGGCTGGGGCCGGTCCGGACGAAGATCCACCTCGACGGGTGAGGCCGGCGACGAAGGAAGGTCCTGGACGGGCTCCGGCCCCCGGAACTCCCGCAGCGCGGCGATAGCCTCCTCCGGCGTCGCCCGGCGGCCGAGTCCCACGGAAACGACCTCCATGTGCCCCTCGACGGTCGCGACCCGATTGCACTGTGCGCTCACCACGATGGGCGCGGGCTCGACGGTCCCGTCAACCAGGACGCCGAGGATCTTGCGGGTCTCCCGCTCCATCTTTTCCTCTTCGCCACCGATGAAGGGCACGACGTTGCCGAGGATGTCGAGCGACGGGACGCCGGGATACCCCGCTCCCGAGACCGACTGCATGGTAGTCACGAAGACCTTCTCGAGCCCGAACGCTCGTTGGAGCGGAGCCAGCGCGAGCACCAGCCCCGCGGTCGAGCAGTTGGGATTCGCCAGGATCGCGCCGGGCCAGCCGCGCGCCGCGCGCTGCCGTTCCACGAGCTCCAGGTGGCCGGCGTTGATCTCCGGGATCATGAGCGGCACGTCGGCGTCCAGCCGGTGGGCGCGCGTGTTCGTCACGACCCACAGGCCGCACTTCGCGAACGCCTGCTCGATCGGCTGGGCGACGTCGGCGTCGAGCGCGGAGAACGCGATCCGCGCCGGGAGCGGCGGCACGGAGCGGGAGATCGTCATCGCCGCGAGCCGCTCGGGCAGCGCCGTCGGCTCGCGCCAGCGAACGACCTCGCCGTACCGCCGGCCGGCGCTCTGGTCCGACGCCGCCAGCGCGGTGATCTCGAACCAGGGGTGGTCGGCCAGGAGCCGCACGAACTTCTGCCCCACCGTGCCGGTGGCACCCAGCACGGCGACTGGCACTTTCGCCCTCATGTCGCCTCCTCAGCGAGCAGGTCGGTCGCCAGCTTCACGTACAGCTCGACGCCCCGGAGCAGATCGGTCTTGCGGATCCGCTCGCCGGTCGTGTGCGCCACCCGGATCGAGCCGGGCCCGAGCTGATAGCCGCGCCCCCACGCTCCGAGCAGCGGCAGATCGCTCGCGAAGGCCACGAACGTCGTGTCCCATCCGGCGGGCGCGGCGCTCTTGTAGGCCGGCAGCTCGACCTCCGCCGTGATGATGACGCCCGGGGCGAGCGCCGCCTCGACCGCCTGCCGGAGCTGGGCGGTCGGCCCGATGGTCCGGAAGTGCACCTGTGCCTTGGCACTCGGCGCGATGACGTTGGGCGCCACGCCACCCTGGATGGTACCGATGTTCAGCGTGGAGGGGCCCAGCAGCGGATCACTCGGCAGGGGCAGCCTGCGGATCCGCTCGACCGTGTCGAGCAGCGCCGCGACGGCGGAGAAGCCTTCCTCGGGGTAGGCGGAGTGCGCCGCGCGCCCCTCGGCGTCGAGATCGATCCGCAGCGATCCCTTCTGGCCGATGGAAAGCCGGTTCTCCGTGGGCTCCCCGTTGATGAGGAACCGGCCCTTCGGCTCCAGCGCGGCCGCGGCGAGCGCGCCGTCGGAACCGTTCTCCTCGCCAACCACGAACAGGAGCCCGATCCGCCGCTCGCCCTGCTCAGCCAGCCGGTCGGCGGCTGCGACCATTGCTGCCGCCAGTCCCTTCGCGTCGCACGTCCCCCGTCCGTACAGCCACTCATCGTCCTCCCGGAGCGGGACGTAGGGCGGCACGCAGTCGAGGTGGGTCGAGTAGACCAGGGCGGGAGGCTCCCGGTATGCGTACAGGTTTTCCCGGCCGGGTGCCACCGGCTGGCGGGTCACCTTCCACCCCGCGCGCTCCAGCACGCCGGCCATATAGCCGGTGGCCGGCCCTTCCGCGAACGTGGGGGACTCCCGCGACACCAGCTCGCGGGTCAGCTCGATCGGATCCATGAGCAAACAACCCCGCCGGGCTGTCGCGCGGCGGGGCTTCCGGTACGGGGTTGACCCATGACCTTCTACGCCGGCCCGCGCGCGCTCCGGTGTCCGCGCACGCACTTGAGCCCCGTCCGCCCGCCATTCGTCGCGGTGCGGCGCGGGGTCCGGCGCATGGTCGTCGGACAGCTCGAGTTCAAAGTCGCGCAGGGCATACGGTCGCGTAAGCTAGGGCGCCCACAGGGCGCGGGCAAGAGCCTCCTATCTGGCCGGCTGTATGCTCCGCTCCGCCTCCTGCGCCGCCCGCTCGCCTTCCGCCACGTCCACCTGACTGAGCAGGACCGCACCCACGGCGAAGAACGCGATCACCGACAGGATCGCGACCCGGCTCGAGCCCGTGAGCTGTATCGCTATGAAGAAGAAAAGCGGGCCGAAGATCCCGGCGAACTTCTCGAAGACGCTGAAGAACCCGAAGAACTCGCCCGACTTGTGGGGCGGCGTCATGGCCGCGAAGAGCGAACGGCTGAGCGCCTGGGTCCCGCCCTGCACGACGCCTACCAGCAGGGCGAGGATGAAGAAGTGCGTCGCCGTGCGCATGAAGTAGCCGAGCACGCTGATCACCGTGTAGGCCAGAAGCCCCAGGAATACCGCCGGCTTGGCGCCGATCCGGCCGGCCAGCATGCCGAACAGGAATGAAAAGGGGATGCCCACGAACTGTACCAGCAGGATGGCCGTGATCAGCGGGCCCTGCCCGATGCCGAGCTCCGTGCCGTATGCCGTGGCCATCTTGATGATCGTCTGAATGCCGTCGTTGTAGATCAGGAACGCAAGCAGAAAGATCGACGCCTGGCGGAAGCCCCGGAGCTCGCGAAACGTCTCCCGGAGCCTCACGAGCGCGACGCGCACCGGATTTTCCCCCTGCCGCTCGTCGCTCTCGAGCCGCCGGAGCGGCTCGCGGACCCGCCGGAACAGGGGGATCGAGAACAGGGCCCACCAGGCCGCGATCGATATGAACGTGAGGCGGACCGGCAGCGTCGCGGCGGCCTCCGACAGACCAGGCCCGCTCGGCAGTCCGAACCAGCCGGGCCGCTGTATCCACGCGAGATTGACTCCCAGCAGCACGCCGCCGCCCACGTACCCCAGGGCGTAGCCCGCGGTGGAGACCCGATCCACCTCCTCACGTGACGCGATGTGCGGGAGCAGCGCCTCGTAGAACACGAAGCTGCCGGTCGCCCCTATCAGCGCGAGAATGAAGAGGACCGACGCGAGCGTGAGGTCGCCGTGGTGGATGAAAAACATGGAGCCGATCGCGGCAATGCCCAGCGCCATGAATCCCGCCAGGAAGCGCTTCTTCGCGGCTGCGTAGTCCGCAACGGCGCCGAGGATCGGGGAAAGCAGGGCGACGAAGGCGAGCGCCACCGTGTTGGCGGCCGCCAGGCGCCCGGTCGCCTGACTTTCGGGCAGGCCCGCCCCCGCCACCTTCACATAGTAGATCGGGAAGATGGCGGTCACGATGCCCACCTGGGTCGCCGAGATGGCCCAGTCGTACATGGCCCAGGCGCGGAGCTCGGGACGGTGGAGGCCCAGCCGGTCGAGCAGGCGGGAGGTCGGCATGAAGGGAGAAGGGTCGCCAGAGCAAGCCGGTGACGGTAGAAACGTCGCAACCTGAATCATTCGGGCGGCCGCGGTCGTAGGACTGGAAGCGGCGCCAACCGTTCTGCGCTGCTCGTGCATCCAAGAGGTGCTGACCCCGCTGCGGGAGCCCGCCCATGCTCGCCTCGCTCGCCTTGGCCCTCGGCTGCATCGCGGGCCGGGCCGACGCCCCCAGTTCCGACCAATGGCGGGCGGATCTCCGCTATCTCGCGGCCGAGATGCCGCGGGTCCACCCGAACCTGTTCCGCCGCCTCAGCCGCGCGGCCTTCGACAGCGCGGTCGCCGCCCTCGACCAAAGGATTCCATCGCTCGACTGCCCCGGCGTGCTCGTCGGGATCGCCCGGATCGTCGCCCGCATCGGGGACGGACACACGTTCTTCGATCTCGTATCCGGTTACTCCGGCGTGCGCTTCCAGATCTACCCGCTGGTCCTCTACGCGTTCAAGGATGGCCTCTACGTCCAGGCCGCCGACCCGGTGCACGCCGAGCTCGTCGGAGGCCGGGTGACACGGATCGGTTCCCGGCCTGCTGACAGCGTGTTCGCGGCGGCGGCCGAGCTGATCGACGCCGAGAACCCGATGTGGACCCGCCGGTGGGCTCCCGGGCTGCTCGTCTCGCCTGAGGTGCTCCATGCGCTCGGCGTCGTCCAGGACACCGCCCTGGCCCGGTTCACGGTGGTCAAGCGAGATCACGAGGTGACGGTCGAGCTTGCGCCTTGGTCCGGCGCGCGGCCGATGGTGCACAACGGCATCGTGATGGCGAAGGGCTGGGTGGACGTTCGTGACGGAGCGGGCCGGTCGCCGCCGCTCTGGCAGCGCGACCCGCACGACGCCTACTGGTATCGATACCTTGCCCCCTCGCGCGCGGTGTACGTCCAGTACAACGAGGTGGGGGACAAGGACACCGAGACGGTCGCGCACTTCTTCGACCGGGTCGCGGCGTTCGTCAACCGGCACCAGGTGGATCGGCTGGTTCTGGATCTCCGGATGAACGGGGGCGGAGACAATACGCTCAACGCGGCCGTGGTCCGCGCGATCGGCCGCATGCCGGCGATCGATCGCCGGGGGCACTTCTTCTCGATTATCGGCCGCCACACCTTCTCGGCGGCGCAGAATCTGGTCAACGCGCTCGAGAAGTACACCGACGTCATCTTCGTCGGCGAGCCGACCGGATCACCGCCCAACATGTATGGCGACGCAACGCCGGTGCGGCTGCCGAACAGCGGCGTGAGCGTGTACGTCTCCACTGTGTGGTGGCAGGACCTGGACCAGCGCGACCGCCGGTGGTGGACCGCGCCGGAGATCGCGGCCGAGCTGACGGCCGAGGACTTCCGGGAGAATCGCGATCCGGCGCTGGAGGCGGCGCTCACGGCGGCTCCGGAGCCGGCCCTGGCCGACCGGATGCTCGAGCCGCTTGAGCGCGGGGACACTGCGCTCGCGCGGCAGCGCTACGAGACATACGTCGCCGACGCCCGGCATGCATACGTGGACACGGAGCGTGCCCTGGTGGCTCTGGCGGGGCGCGTGGCGCAGGCCCACCGCCCGGCACCGGCTGTGTGGGCTCTCGAGCTGAATGCCGCGGAGCATCCCGGCTCGGGCGAGGCTTATGAGAACCTGGGCGAGGCCTATGCCCTGCTGGGCCGGACTGATCTCGCAGCCGCAAGCTTCGAGCGGGCGCTGGCGCTCGATCCGCGGAACTTCGAGGCGAAACGCCGGCTCCGCGAGCTGCGCGAGCCGTCCTGAGGGACGGTACGCCGGTACGTCAGCCCCCCTTCCGAAGTGTCATCTCGCCGCGCAGGTTCACGTCGCTAGGTTGATGAATCCCATCGGTCAAACACGCAAGGGAATGGCACTCATGCAGAAGATCGTTGCGCTTGCGACGCTCATGTTGTCGCCGGTCCTGTCCCTCGCCGCTCAGCAGGCGGCCGTTGCGCGGCTCGTGGTCTCTCCGGCCCGGCCCGAGGTCATGGTCGGCGACTCGCTCCGGCTCACCGCGCAGGCGCTCGACTCGAGCGGGAACCCGGTGTCCGACGCGAAGATCACCTTCCGGGAGAAGGGCCTCCAGGGAGCCTCGGTGGACGCCGACGGGATGTTCCGGGCGGGCGCGCGAGGCACCATGGAGGTGGTGGCGTCCGCGATCGTCCAGGGCGCCAAGCCCGTCATTCAGGAAGTGACCGTCCGGATGCTGGCGGGGCCCGCGACGAGCGTCGCCATCGGCCCCCACCCCGGCCGCCTGGTGCCGGGGCAGCGGGTTCAGCTGGCCGCCAAGGCCTTGAGCGCCACCGGCGACGAACGGGACGACGCGGTGGTGTGGAGCAGCGCCGCGCCGGCCGTGGTGCGGGTGAGCCGCGATGGGCTGCTCGAGGCCAAAGGAGCCGGGAGGGCCACGCTCACGGCTACGTCCGGTACCGTGAAGGGGAGCACGACGGTCGCGGTCACCACGGCCGTCCCCGCGTCGGTGACCATCGAGCCGTCCGCGCCAAGGGTGCGCCAGGGCGACGTGATCCGCTTCACGGTGACGGCGAAAGACGCGGCGGGCGCAGCCATTCCCGGCGTCATGCCGACCTGGTCGTTCGGTCCGGGCGAGGGGATGATCGACCCGGACGGTGTATTCGTCCCCTATCGGCCGGGCGTCTACACGGTCACGGCCGTGCTCGGCAATCGTTCCGCGGTCGCGCCGGTCACCGTGACTCCGCGCGAGGTCCGGCGGCCGGCCACGATCGTCGGCGCCGCTCCGCGCAAGGCCTTCCCGACCTCCGAGGTGTGGGTTCATCCCAACGGCAAGGTGGCCTACCTCGGCACCCATCTGGGCGGGGACCGGTTCTACACCATCGACATCAGCGACCCCACCCATCCCGTGATCGTGGACTCGGTCCAGGCGAACACGCGCCTGGTGAACGACATCATGACCGACAAGGCGGGGAAGGTCCTGGTCTTCACCCGCGAGGGCGCGGCGGATCGGAAGAACGGGCTGGTCATCTGCACTCTCGACGATCCGCTCCACCCCAAGGTCGTGTCCGAGTTCACGGAGGGGGTGACGGCCGGCGTCCATTCGTCATTCGTGTACACGCAGCCCAAGTACGGGACCCACGTCTATCTCACCAACGACGGTACCGGGGCCCTCCACATCATCGACATCAACGATCCGGCCCATCCGAAAGAGGTGGGGCGCTGGAAGACGCCCCGACCGGATGCGGGCCGGGTGCTGCACGACGTCGACGTGCAGGACGGGCTGCTCTACGCCAGTTGGTGGGACGACGGGCTCGTGATCCTGGACATCGGCAACGGCATCAAGGGCGGCAGCCCGTCCAACCCCCAGTTCGTGTCGCAGTTCAAGTACGATCTCGACAAGCTCTACCGTCAGGTGAGCGAGACGAGCGGTCCGGGGTTCATCCGGGGGACCCATACGGCGTGGCGCCACGGGCAGTACGTCTTCGTGGCGGACGAGGTGTTCGGACTCGATGCGGGGGAGGCGCTGTTCGAGGGCCGCCCGACCCGGGCCTACGGCCGGCTGCACGTCGTAGACGTGAGCGACCTCGAGCATCCCAAGGAGGTGGCGTGGTACGAGCCGGAGTACGGCGGGGTGCACAACGTCTGGGTGGCGGGCGACACGCTCTACATGGGCGCCTACAACGCGGGGTTCCGCGCGTTCGACATCTCGGGCGAGCTGCGGGGCGATCTGCGCGCCCAGAACCGTGAGATCGCGCACGTCAACCCGGTCGACAAGGACGGGTTCATCCCGTTCGCGGCGATGACCTGGGGAGTGGTCGTGAAGGACGGCCTGGCCTATGTGAACGACTTCAACAACGGACTCTTCGTCGTGCGGCTCGAGCCGCGGCGCGACGATCGCCCGCTCGTCCCATGACCGCGGCGTGGCTCCTCGCGGCGGCGCTGGCGGCTGGCCGGCCAGTGGGGCCGCCCGAGCGTACCTACTTCGTCTTCGTCGCCTCGGAAGGCGTGGACCGCATCCAGCTCGTGCGGTTCGGTCCGTCGGGCATCGGCGTGGACCGCTCGTTCCGGATCGGGCTGGTGCCGACCGAGCCTTCCGGTCCGCACGGGCTCGCCGTGGCACCCGACGGCAAGAACTTCTACGTCTCCACCGGCCACGGTACGCCGTACGGCTCGCTCTGGAAGTTCCGGACGTCCGACGAGAAGCCGTCCGGCCGGGTGCAGCTCGGCCTCTTTCCGGCCACGCTCCAGGTTTCGCCGGAGGGGTACCTGGCGTACGTGGTGAACTTCAATCTGTACGGAGAGATGGTGTCGTCGTCGGTCTCGGTCGTCGCCACCGACGAGATGGTGGAGGTCGCCCGGATCCCCACCTGCGTCATGCCCCACGGCTCCCGTCTCAATCCCAAAGGCACCAAGCACTATTCCGCCTGCATGATGGACGACATGCTGGTGGAGATCGATACGAAGACGCTGGCGGTCTCCCGCCACTTCGCGCTGACCAAGGGCCAGGAGCACGGGATGGAAGGCGCGCCCATGGCGCACCAACCCGGGGCGGCGATGCCCCCGGTGACCTGCTCGCCGACCTGGGCGCAGCCTTCGGCCGACGGCTCGAAGATCTACGTGGCCTGTAACAAGGCGAACGAGATCATCGAGATCGACGCCGATTCGTGGACGATCACCCGCCGGTTTCCCGCGGGGAACGGCGTGTACAATCTCGCGGTCACCCACGACGGGAAGCTCCTGCTCGCCACCAACAAACGGGGCCAGTCGGTCTCGATCTTCGATCTCGCGAGCGGGACGGAGCTCAAGCGGCTGCCCACAAAACGCAAGATCGTCCACGGACTCGCGGTCGCGCCGGACGACGCCTACGCTTTCGTGTCCGTCGAGGGGATCGGATCGGAGCCAGGCACGGTGGAGGTGATCGATCTTCGGAGCCTGGAGACTGCCGCGACGGTGGACGTGGGCTCGATGGCCGGCGGGATCGACGTATGGAAGGAGGAGTAGGCGGAGCGGTCAGCCCGCGGGGCGGATCGTCCCACGGCGCCAGACCGACAGCGCCACGGAGCCCGCCAGCGTCCCCACGATGACGGCCAGGGAGATGCCGATCGGCAGGTGGACCCAGTGGCTCAACACCATCTTGAAACCGACGAACACCAGGATGAGCGCCACGCCCGGCTTCAGGTAGGCGAACTGGTCCATCGCTCCCGCGACCACGAAGAACAGAGCGCGGAGCCCGAGGATCGCGAACACGTTCGAGCTGAAGACGAGGAAGGGGTCGCGGGTCACCGCGAAGACCGCGGGGATGCTGTCGATTGCGAAGACCAGGTCTGACCACTCGACTACGAGCAGCACCAGAAACAGCGGAGTCGCCAGCCACCGGCCGTCCACCGTTCTCGTGAAGAATCGGGTCTGGTCGTAGCCGGCGGAGAACGGCAGCAGCCGCCGTGCGAGCCGCACGACGGGATTCTTCTCCGGCTCGATCCGGTCGTCCTTCTGCGTCCACACCCGGATGCCGGTAAAAATCAGGATCCCGCCGAAAATCCAGATGATCCATTCGAACCGCTGGAGCAGCAGCGCGCCGAGGGCGATCATGATGAAGCGCATCACGATCGCGCCGAGGATCCCCCATTTCAGCACCTTGGGGCGGGCCTCGGCCGGGACGCCGAAGTACGCGAAGATCAGGATGAAAACGAAGAGATTGTCGACGCTGAGCGAGAGCTCGACGAGATACCCGGCATAGTACTCCAGGGCTGCCCGGCTGCCCTCCTGCCAGAAGACGACGCCCCCGAACACGAGCGCCAGCCCGACCACGCCGCCGCTCCACCGGAGCGCCTCGGTGAAGCCAAGGGCGTGGGCGCGCCGGTTGAGCACGCCCAGGTCCACGGCGAGAAGCACCGCGACGAGGGCGGTGAAGCCCAGCCAGAGGCCCGGCTGGTAGGGCCCCAACTAGCGGCCCGCCGCCATCGCTTCGAGCCGCGCGACCTTGACGTTGTTCATCGTCGGTTCCCCTAAAAGACGAACGAGACCTTCGTCCGCCGCCACAAAGGCAGCCTGGACGAAGGTCTCGCTCTGAATACGCGGGCTCTCACCCGCGCTTCCTGCCGGACCGTGCCCGCGTTGCGGACAGTCTTGACGATCCGGGCGTCCGCCCGAGGGCGGATGAGCTACTCCCCTTCTACAGCGCGGAACTTAGACCCGGGTCGCCCCTGCGTCAACGGCGCGGCCGAGCTCGGAGGGGCCCAGAAGACTGGGCCACAGGATGGCGCCGGGCAGCGCCACGCAGAGCTCCACGAACCGGAACGCGACAGATGCGGCGATCGCCTGCGTCGGTGGAATCCCGTAGAGGTGCTTGAGCAGGAGCACCAGCCCGCCCTCGGCGACGCCCAGCCCCCAGTAGGTGATGGGGAGCCGGTACAGCACGAGCGCGATCGGCGCGACGACGAGCAGCATGCGGAGCGTGATCTGGGTTCCGACCGCCTCCGCGACCGTCGCCATCATCAGGATGACCATTCCGATCTCGACCAGGGACAGGACGAAGACCAGCAGCAGCGTGCCGGGATGGCGCCGATGCGCGAAGTACGCGTTGCCGAAGCGGCGCAGGACCGCGGTCCAGCCCGCGGAGCCGAACCGGCGGCACCATGCCCGGATCCATCGGTGCACCGGCCGGCTCATCGGCACCAGCAGCGCCACGAACGCCGCCCCGACCAGCCCGACGGCCATGGGCCCGAACCGCTCCAGACGCGACGAGCCGCTGAACGCGTAGAGCACGGCGAGGAGGTTCGCGACGACCAGCGTCGCGATGCCGAGCAGCCGCTCCATCACGATGGAGGCTCCGACCTCGGGTATGAGATTCCGGGTGCGCCCCAGCGCCACGGCCCGCAGCATGTCGCCCCCTATCGAGGCCGGGAGCAGAAACGAGGCGGCATACGACGCGAGATACGCCCGGATGCAGACGCCGAACGGGAGCTCATCCGTCTGAATGCGCACCAGCGGGTACCACTTCGCGGCTTGAAGGAATCGGTCGCAGACCAGGATCAGCATCGCGAGCACGATGCCGCCCGGATTCGCGTTCACCAGGTGCCGCAGGGCGTCGCCGACGTCCACCTGGCTCACCAGCGCGCCCATCAGCGCTGCGGTGACCAGCCAGCGGATGATCCGGGTATTGCGGCGTTGACCGGGAGTGTGCATGCCGGAGGCGGTTGATGTCAGGTCATAGCTGACCGTCGGTCGGGTGAGGGCAAGTTCACGTCGGGTGGGTCGGACGCTCTGCGACGCAGGTCACTCCCAGGCCGCGATCCCGTTCCATGTGACGCGGCTCACTGTAACGCCTGTTGGGAAGTGAGCGCCGAAGTCGGCGCGAAACACGGCCGTGTAGCGCTGGAGATAGCGCTCGAGATCCGCGGCCGTTGCGGCTTGGTACGAAGTGCGGAGGGTCGTCGGCCCGGCGCGGTCGAAGCGAATGCGCCGGAAGCAGCCCGTGGCGTAGATCTCCGGAATGTGCTTCTCGGTCATGTACTGCACGAAGGCCTCGACCAGCGCCGGCTCGACCTCCACCGTCACTTCGTAGAGGACCCCGCTCAAAAGCCGGGCTCCGCCTGGTGAACCGCGTCGTCGAGCACGATGGCCCGGGCCTCCGCGCCCGCGGGTGTCTCGAACTGTCCCTCCGGGATCACCAGCAGTGCATTGGCCAGTGCCATCGAAGTGAGAATGCCGGACCCCTGAGGTCCCGTGAGGCGCGCCTCCGGGCCGGCCGGCGTGTCCCTCACGATCGCCCGGAGGAAATGCTGGAGCCTCGGCTTGACGCTGATGGACTCGGCGGTCCGCACGACGGTCGCGCGGCGGAACGGGAGCCTGTGGCCGCTCATGGCGCGAATCGCGGGTCGCGCGAACAGCTCGAACGTCACCATCGTGCTGACCGGATTGCCCGGCAGCCCGATCCATGGAATTCCGTGCAGGAGGCCGAACCCCACCGGTGCCCCCGGCCGCATCCGCAGCCGCCAGAACCGCTGCTGTACGCCGAGCTCGTCGAGCACGGTCCGGAGGTGGTCGTGCTCACCCACGCTGATGCCCGCCGTAGTCACCAGCAGATCCGATTCCAGCGCGCGCGCGAGGTGCGCGCGAAGGCTCTCGGGCGAGTCGCGGGCGATGCCGAGGCTCACCGGCTCGCCGCCCGCGCGCCGGACCAGCGCGGCGATCGTGTGCGTGTTGCTGCTCGCGGTTCTCTGGCCGCTCAGGATGGCCTCAGGCTGGTCCACGTCCACGATCTCGTCGCCGCTGGCGAGAATCGCCACCCGCGGGCGCCGGTGGACCAGGGGGTGAGCCACCGCGAGCGAGGCCAGCACACCCAGTTGGGCCGGACCGAGCGGCGTGCCAGCGCGAAGCACCACCTGCCCCTTCCGGATGTCCTCGCCCGCCTTCCGAATGTTCACTCCGACGTCGCGATCCTGGAGGATGGTCACCGTGGCAGTGCCGACGTCGGTGTCCTCCTGGCGGATGACGCTGTCCGCGCCCTCGGGGACCGGCGCGCCGGTGAAGATCCGGGCACTCTCGCCCGGGCCGAGCTTCCGGGTGGGGAACTGTCCGGCGGGGACCTGCTCGACGACGCGGAGCCGCACCGGCGCCGTCGGCGAGGCGCCCCGGACATCGGACCCGCGGGCCGCGTAGCCGTCCATGGCCGAGTTGTTCCAGGCGGGGATGTCGAGGGGGCTTACGACGTCTTCCGCGAGGACGCTGTCGAGCGCGTCGTCGAGCGGGACGCGGAGCGGCGGCTGCGGCCGCACCTCGGCGAGAATCCTCCGCGCGGCATCGGCCGGAGCGAGACCCGTCTCGCTCACAGGAGCAGCGCCCGCTCCCACGCGAGGTTGGCCAGCGTCTGGAGCCAATTGGTGTCGCTGAAGGCCAGCACCGGGCAGCGCGCGTCCGCTCCGGCCGATCGATCGTCCACCACCAGCGCCACCCATTCCCCCGCGTTCGGCGCGGCGGCGTCGTAGAGCGGACGACCCCCGACGACGCCGCGCCACACCTCGATCTTGGGCAGCGCTGCGCGCTTGTAGCCCTCGCAGAGAACGATGTCGGCGCCCTCCATGTACCGGCGGGCCAGCGCCACCGCGTCGTAGTCGTCGGGCGTGCGCTCGAAGAGGACTCTGAGGTCGGGCGCCGCGATCAGCGTCCGCTCCGCCCGAGCCTCGCGAAAGTGGCGGAACGTATCGCTCCCGGGCCGGTCGACATCCGCGGGATGATGTCCGTGCTTGATGGTCATGACCCGGCGGCCGCGCCGCACGAATTCGCTCGCGAGCGCCACCGTGAGGGTAGTCTTCCCGGCATTCTTGAGACCGATGACCGTGATGAGCCGCATCGTCAGAGCGCCTCGGCGCGGGCCAGGTCGTCCGTCGTGTTCACGTTGAAGAAGAGCCTCGCGGGATCCCCGATCCGCCGCACCGCGTCGAGCGCGAGCCGCCCCACCCGCACAGCACCGTGAAAGCCGACGGCGCGGAGGTCGCCCGCCGTCAGCCTCGCCGCGATGGCCTGTGCGCAGGCCGGCCCGTACGCGGCGCAAAGCGGTTCAACGCCTTCCCGGCCCCCGTCGCTCTCCGGCACGAATGCATCCCAGTCGTTCAGTCCGCTCGCGAGCGCGCGCACCAGGTCCGTCGTCACGAAAGGCATGTCCCACGCCACGCAGACGACGGGAGCGGGCGCCTCGACGACGGCGGTGTAGATGCCGCCCAGCGCGCCGAGCCCGGGACGCAGGTCGCGGACGACGCGGAGCTCCGGACGCCAGGTGCCCGCGTCGGCGGCGTTAGCCACGAGCAGCGGCGCCGTCCCCAGTGCCTCGCCGAGCACGTCCGTGAGACGATCCAGTATCCGGACCCCACCCACGCGCTCCAGCCCCTTGGGCCTGCCGCCCAGGCGCGTCGCATCCCCGCCGGCGATGATCGCCCCCGCTACGCGCCACACCCGCCCGGCCGGCTCAGGGGGTGCCGGTGCAGTCGGCATAGAGCGTGGGGTCTTCCAGCACCCGCACCCGCTCGAGTCGAGCGCCGGCGGGAAGCCGCTCGGCGACGCGCTTGAACACGTGGGCCGCCATCGCCTCGCAGGTCGGGAGCGTCCGGACGAAGGCGGGCACGTCGCGGTTGAGATACTTCCCGGCGAACGGCTCGACGACTTCAGCCTGGAGGATGCGGTCGAGCTCGGCGAGATCGATCAGCAGGTCGGGGGGCGCTTCCGGCGCGCCGGCCACCGTGACCGCACAGCGGTACTCGTGGCCGTGAGGGGGCTCCTCGGACAGCGCGCCGAAGACCTCTCGATTGCGCTCGGGGCTCCACTCGGGCCGGTACAGGCGGTGGAGGGCGAAGAAGCTCACGGTACGGGTGAGCGAGATGGGCATGCCTGCGGGCTACATGATGAAGCCAAGCCCGACCACGAACCAGGGCGTCAGATTCCACTCCGAGACGTCCGACGTGATCGGCGTGATCCCGGCATTGAAGCTAGGCGGATAGGAGAGCTTCCAGAAGCTGGCCCGGGCCTCGGCGCGCAAGTGCAGCCGGTTGCCGAGGAACATTCTGAATCCGGCGGCCGGTCCGAAGAAGAGCTTCTTCCCGAAGTTGTAGCCGGTGGTGTCGGCGGGCGTGCTGGACGCGAAAGCCGCGCCGGCCACGATGCCGGTGAACGGCGCGAAGCCGTGCCAGGTTTTTCCCCCGGTCAGGTTGAGCGTGATGAACGCCTCGACGAACGTCACCTTCTGGTCGACCGGCCCCGAGACCTGTTGCCCCACGGCATTGAAGGGATTGACGATCAGCCGCTCGAGGTTCCCCCGCTCGACCCCGAGGCCGAGCGCCAGCGCACGGGACGCGCGCAGGTCATATCGAATGCCGAAGGTGTATCCGCTGTTCGGTCCGACGCCCTCCCGGCCGCCGTCGCCGAGAAACCGGCCGCCGACCACGGTGAAGCTGTTCCCCTTGGCGAGGTCCGAGTAGGGGCTGCTCTGGGGTGCGTGACCGACCTGTCCCATGGCAAGGGTAGGGCAGGCGAGGGCGAGGGCGAGGGCCAGAAGGGCCAGCGGCGTGCGCATCGGGGTCAGCACTGGCGAAGGTCGCGGCCGGTCATCTCCGCCGGCTGGTCGAGCCCGAGGAGGCCGAGCACGGTGGGGGCCACGTCGCAGAGCGCGCCACCCGCGCGGAGCTCGGCGCAGCCGCCGCGCACGGCGACGAAGGGCACGGGGTTGGTGGTGTGGGCGGTGTGCACGCCGCCGGTCGTGGGATCGATCATGGTTTCCGCGTTGCCGTGGTCGGCCGTAATGAGGACGGTTGCGCCGGCCTTGTCCGCACTCCGCAGCACGCGGTCGAGGCATCGGTCCACCGTTTCCACCGCCTTGATCACGGCGGGGATGACGCCGGTGTGGCCCACCATGTCGGCGTTCGCGTAGTTGCAGAGCACGAAGTCGTGGGCCTTCGACTCGAGGGTGCGACAGAGCGCTTCGGTGACCCCGGCGGCGCTCATCTCCGGCGCGAGGTCGTACGTGGCCACCCGCTGCGAGGGGATGAGGCAACGCTCCTCGTTCGGATACGGGGGCTCCACGCCGCCGTTGAAGAAGTAGGTGACGTGGGGGTACTTCTCGGTCTCGGCAGTGCGGAACTGCGAGAGCCCGGCGTCGGCCAGCTCCTGCGCCAGAATCCGGGCGAGCGTGAACGGGGGGAACGCCTGCGGCAGCGGGAAGGTCTGGTCGTACTGCGTCATGGTCACGCCCCGGAGCGCCGGCCGATCCCGCACGTCGAAGCCCTCGAATCCGTCCACGCACATGGCGGCGACGATCTGGCGCATCCGGTCGCTGCGGTAGTTGAAGAAGAAGACGCCGTCCCCGTCGCGCACAGACGCCACCGGCACGCCGTCCCGGTAGTGCACCACCGGTTTGAGGAACTCGTCGGTCTCGCCCCGCTGATAGGCGGCCTGGACCGCGAGCACCGGGTGGGAGATGGCGCCCCCCACGCCGTGCACGATGGCGTCGTAGGCGATCTTCGTGCGCTCCCAGCGCCGGTCGCGATCCATCCCGTAGTAGCGGCCGCAGAGCGTCGCGATCTCCACGCGGCTCCCGGCGATGTGCCGCATGTCCTGCAACAGCGTGCGCACCACTTCCGCGCCCAGCGTCGGCGGGGCGTCGCGCCCGTCGAGAAAGCCGTGGATCGCGATCGCCGGGACCTTGAGCCGCACGCCGAGCTCGATGCAGGCCAGGAGGTGGCGGTCGAGCGCGTGCACGCCGCCGGGCCCCAGAAGCCCGACCAGGTGCAGCGTCCCGCCGGTCTGGCGGAGATAGGCGCACAGCTCCACCAGCGGCTCGAGGCTGTAGAACCCGCCGCTGCGGATGCTCTCGGAGATGCGGACGAGATCCTGCGGAACGACCCGGCCGGCTCCCAGGTTCAGGTGGCCGACCTCGCTGTTGCCCATCTGTCCCTCGGGGAGCCCGACCCGGAGCCCGCTTGCGGCGAGCAACGTCCGGGGCATCGACGACCACAACCGGTGCCAGACCGGGGTGTCGGCCAGCTCGATCGCGTTGCCCTCGCGCGCCTCCCGGTAGCCCCAGCCGTCCAGGACGACGAGCGCAACCGGGCGGCGCCCGCTTCGGTTTGACATGGCCCCCCGCGGACTCTACTATGCGCGACGGTGATTCAAGCGCCCCAATCTAGTCCTACCCTCCGCCGGCTACCAGCCTGCGCGCTGGCGCTCGTCCTGCTCGCCGTAACGTCGCTCAGCGCGCAGGCACGGAGCACGCTCACCGGTGCGACCGAGCTCCGCCGGGGCATCGGTGGAATCGTCCTCGCGACCTTGCCGGACGGAGCGCCGGTGAGCACCGGCAAGACGCAGAGCGGGTGGGTGGAGGTCACGCTGAGCGGCTGGATCATCGGCGGCTCGGTCGGTGCCACGTCGCGCGACGGATTCGACGTCATGGTCACCGCCGCCGAGGGGGAGAACCTGCGCGAGGCGCCCAACGGAGACGTACTCGCCCGGTTCCGAAAGGGCACGCTGCTCCGGAAGCTCGGCACCAAGAGCGGCTGGGTGCGCGTCAAGCGCACCGGGTGGGTGCCCCGCCGCCTCGTCGCCGTTCCCATCGAGACCGCCGCGCTTGCGCCGCGGCAGGCCCCGGCGCCGGCCAAGCCGGCACCGCCCAGAGCCGCGCCCGCCAAGCCTGCCCAGGCCCCGCGCGGCGGCGCGCAGCGGCAGGCGCCCACACCCCAGCCCGCCGCCGTCTCGACCGCCGCCGGCGACGAGATCCGGGTGGAGACCGCCAGGGCCTCGACGCTCGCCGTCACGCCGGAGGGAGGGCAGCTGGCCACGCTCAAGCCCGGGACGGGTGGCCGCGTGGTCGGGCGCGCCGGTGACTGGGTCCGGGTCCAGCTCGAAGGCTGGGTCCGCGAGACCGACCTCAAGCCCGCGTCGGACGGCGCGCTCATCGGTGTCTCGGCCGCGGAGATCCGCGCCGATCCGCAGCGCTACGTCGGGAAGACCGTCGAGTGGCGGGTGCAGTTCATCGCCATCCAGACCGCGGATGAGCTTCGCTCCGAGCTGCCTGCGGGCCAGCCGTTTCTCCTCACTCGCGGACCGCTTCCCGAGCCCGGGTTCGTCTACATCATCGTCCCCAGGGACCAGCTGAGCCAGTTCGAGACGCTGGCACCGCTTCAGGAGCTCACGCTGCGCGTGGTCATCCGTGCGCCACGGACGAAGTATCTGGCCACCCCGGTGGTTGAGCTGGCCTCGGTTGTGAACGGAGTGTCGCGGTGAACGATCTGCTCAAGCAGCGCATCCTGCGCGCGCTCGAGACGCTGAGCGACGAGCGGGCATACGAGGTCCTGGACTACGCGGAGTTCCTCTCGAGCAAGTACGCCGAGCGGGCCCGGCCCGGCGGTCTGCTCGCGAAGCTCACGGAGACGGTCGAGGACACGATGCGGGCCGGCAAGCTCCCGATCCAGGCGATCAGCGGGACGATGGGCCTGATGGACAGCGCCGCCAAGGTGATGAAGGGCCTCGCCGCGGCCGGCCAGGCGGTGGTCGAAGAAGCGGTCCGCGCCGGAGAGAGCAGCGACAAGGAGCCTCCGTCGTCCCCGCCGCCGGCCGACCGGAACGCGGGGTAACCCCCCTCTCGAACATGGCCGCTCCCGCGCAGTCCCAGACCGACGCCCCGTCGTCCGGCGAAGTGCAGTTCGTCCGGGGCATCGGCCCGCTCGCCGCCGTGTCGCTCGTCGTCGGCTCGATGATCGGCTCGGGGATCTTCATCGTGTCAGCCGACATCAGCCGGCAGGTGTCGAACCTCGGGCCGGCGGGGTTGCTGCTCGTCTGGGCGATCACCGGTGCCGTGACCGTGACCGGGGCGCTGGCGTATGCCGAGCTGGCCGGGATGATGCCGAACGCGGGTGGGCAGTACGTCTTCCTGCGCGAGGGCCTGGCGCCCTCCGCTGGCTTCCTCTACGGCTGGACTCTCTTCACCGTCATTCAGAGCGGCACCATCGCGGCCGTGGCGGTGGCGTTCGGCCGCTTCCTGGGCGTGCTGGTTCCGAGCCTCACGCCCGACGTGTTTCTGAAGCTCGGGTCGTTTGACATGCCGGGCGGGACCATCCAGCTCGGCCTCTCGCCCCAGCGGGTGGTGGCGATCGCCATGGTGGTGGTCCTCACCGCGGTCAACATCCGCGGCGTCCGCCTCGGCGCCGCGATCCAGAGCATCTTCACCGTCGCCAAGGTCGGGGCGCTTTCGGCGCTCATCCTCCTCGGGCTCACGATCTTCAGGCGGCCCGACGTCGCCGCGGCGAACTTCGGGTCCTTCTGGGGCACAGGCGACTGGAGCCTCGCGGTCCTGCCGGTGCTGGGGGCGGCGATGGTCGGCTCGCTCTTCTCCAGCGACGCATGGAACAACGTGACCTTCGCCGGCGCCGAGGTGCGGGAGCCGCGCAGGAACATCCCGCTCGCACTCGGGCTGGGGACCGGTCTCGTGAGCCTGCTCTACGTCATCGCCAACGTGGCCTATCTGAACGTCCTGCCGTTCCATGGCGATCCCAACGGCGCCGACGTCTTCGCCCGCGGAATCCAGTACGCGGCGCAGGATCGGGTCGGCACCGCGGCCATGGAGGCGATGGTCGGCCCGGCGGGCGCCACCGTGATGGCGGTCGCCATTCTGATCTCGACGTTCGGTTGCAACAACGGTCTGATCCTGGCGGGGGCCCGGGTGTACTACGCGATGGCGCGCGACGGGGTGTTCTTCCGCCCGGCTGGCGACCTGCATCCGGAGTTCCGGACGCCGGTGTTCGGACTCGTGGCCCAGGCGTTGTGGACCATGGTCCTCTGCGTGAGCGGCACCTACAGCGAGCTGCTCAACTACGTGGTCTTCGCGGCGCTCCTGTTCTATCTGCTGACGGCCGTGGCGCTGTTCCGGTTGCGGCGTCTGCGCCCAGACGTGCCCCGCCCGGTCAAGGCGGTCGGCTATCCGGTGCTTCCCGCCCTCTACATCGTCGCCATCGCGTTTCTTCTCGTCGTTCTGCTCGTGGATCCCAAGCAGCGCCTCTATTCCGGCCTCGGGCTCCTGATCGTGCTGCTCGGTGTCCCGGTCTACGGGCTGTGGCGGCGGGCGGCGCGCTGAGCCGGCTGCGCTCGGCGTGCTGCGGGCGCCGATCGAGCAATGGCTTGCCGGTGCTTGATTTCGCCCGGTCTGGTCCGTAGACTTCGAGATGGCACTGTCACCCTCCGGCCCGCTGTTCGTCCCGCCAGGACGTCGGCGGGCCGCCGTGCATCCGCTACCCGAGCCCGCATGAGCCGTATCCGCCAAGCCGCTGGACTCACGTTCGATGATGTGCTCCTCGTGCCCCGGCACTCCACGGTGCACCCGCGCGAGGTTTCGACCAAGAGCCGCCTCACCCGCACCATCCCCCTCAACATTCCGCTCGTCTCCGCTGCCATGGACACGGTCACCGAAGCCGAGATGGCCATCGCGATGGCCCGGGCCGGCGGGATCGGCGTCAT
Source organism: Gemmatimonadota bacterium (assembly GCA_041488455.1). Taxonomy (GTDB): domain Bacteria; phylum Gemmatimonadota; class Gemmatimonadetes; order Gemmatimonadales; family GWC2-71-9; genus DASQPE01. The sequence goes on along the minus strand of JBGPPG010000047.1, from coordinate 1,092 downwards.
CCACAAGAACATGTCCATCGAGCGGCAGGCCGCCGAGGTGGACCGGGTCAAGCGGAGCGAGAGCGGGATGATCCTGAACCCGATCACGCTCGGGCCGGACCGTCCGGTGCGGGAGGCCTACGCGCTGATGCGGCGCTTCAAGATCTCCGGCGTTCCGATCGTGGACGGGGACGGTCGGCTCATCGGCATCATTACCAACCGTGATCTCCAGTTCGAGCGGAACCTCGACCAGCCGATCCGGGAGGCGATGACGAAGGAGAAGCTCGTCACCGCCCCGGTGGGAACGGACCTCGACGAGGCCGAGCGGATCCTCGCGCGGCACCGAATCGAAAAGCTCCCCGTCGTGGACGCCAAGGGCATCCTGAAGGGCCTCATCACCGTCAAAGACATCTTCAAGCGCCGCGAGCATCCCGACGCCAACAAGGACCACCACGGGCGGCTCCGTGTGGCGGCCGCGTTGGGCGCCGCCCCGGATACGCTCACACGGGCTCGGGCGCTCGTGGGCTCGGGCGTGGACGTGCTGGTGGTGGACTCCGCGCACGGGCACAGCGACGGCGTGCTCAAGACCGTCGATGCGGTCCGCGAGGCGTTCCCGGACGTGCAGCTCGTGGCCGGCAACGTCGCGACCGAGGCGGGCGCCCGCGAGCTGGTTCGCCGCGGCGCGGATGCGGTGAAGGTGGGCATCGGGCCGGGCAGCATCTGCACGACCCGGGTCGTGACCGGTGTCGGGGTCCCCCAGGTCACCGCGATCATGGACGCGGTCCGCGGGGCCGGCGACGTGCCGATCATCGCCGACGGGGGGATCAAGTACTCCGGCGACGTCGTGAAGGCGATCGCGGCCGGCGCCTCCTCGGCGATGATGGGCTCGATGCTCGCCGGCACGGAGGAAAGCCCCGGGGAGTCCGTGCTCGCCGAAGGCCGGCGCTACAAGATGATCCGCGGCATGGGCAGCCTCGCCGCCATGCAGGACGGCTCCGCCGACCGGTATTTCCAGGAGGGCGAGATGACGCCCACCAAGATGGTGCCCGAGGGCATCGAGGGCCGCGTCCCCTACAAGGGCCCCGTGGCCGACGTGCTCTTCCAGATGGTGGG